>JBHIEF010000001.1:0-62686 GCA_046760465.1 Armatimonadota bacterium
CATCCCCTCCACGCTCGATGCCCCACCGGAATAGGACGCTGCCCGGCTGAACCGGGGCCACAGGGAGTACCCTCGACGCTGCCGCAGCCTTAGCCGCAAGGGCGCTCTCGGCCTCTGCCTGTGCTCGCGCTAATGGCCCCGCTAGATCCGTATCGCGCTCGGCTCGTGCGGTCACCGTCAGCCCGTAGCTATTGCGACATCGCGCGTGAGCCCACACAGCCGTCCTGATCGGCAGCCGCCGGTCGCGTGCAGCCTCGACCACAGAGGCGGCAGTAACCTGTGGATCGACTTCTAGCCTCCTCAGGTACACTCGAGAATCGGCCGTCAACGTCCCCGAGAGCCAGCGACGCCACCTGCGGCCCACAGGAAAGAAACGATACTCGCCGCGGGAATAGACGTACGCCCGGCCGTGTATCAGCGCGTGGATGGGCGAGGGGTCATAGTAGATCAACTCGTGCAGCCCCTCCCCCATCTCATCGTACGTGGTTATGAGTGCTGCATAGTCGCCGGTCTCGTAGACGCGCCAGAAGCGCTTCTCGGACCCATCGCCCAACGGCGCCTCAGAGAACGCAGCGGCGCGCAGGCCCCCGATCTGGTCCGCGGCATCCAGCCAGAACGCCCCGTCGCCGCTCTGGACGACAATGCCCGCGACAGCGGATAAGTCGGGGGGGTTGACCGGGAAGGGGGGGACACCCCTGGTCTCCCACGCCAGACGATGGCGACTCGTTAGCCACCACCCGAATGCGATCAACAACGCGGCGCCGGTTACTCCGCATATCGACTTCGGGTTGCGTAACATGACATGCCTTCCCGCCGCTGTAAGTCTTCAGCGTTTATGGGACGAATTGGGGGTCGAGTTAAGGTACAGTCCTGCCTGCCGGCAGGCAGGTGCGGCCGTGTCTGCTGCTCGATTGGCACCGTTCTCCACCCCTCTACGACGGTACTCCCAGCTGGCCAAGGGCGTCCCTGCCCGAAGTGTCTTTCGCCGGGCCAGGGTGGCTTCCCTTGGGCGAGGCTCAGGGCGAGCCCTGCGTCCGCGGTAGACATCGTCGGCTGGGCCACGGCCGGGGCGATGCAGCCCGTGCCCCCCCGCACGCGAGGAGGATGCAGGCTGGGTTGGGAGAACTCAAGATGGTCGCGGCAGCCATGCAGGGCTGCTGGCCGCCGCTGGCAGACGGCATAGCCGGGCCACGGAGGTCTCGAGTGGGCGCATCACTGATCCACTTCCATGGTCGAGGGTTCTGGGCCGAGCACGCACGCTTGAGGGTGTGGCTTTGCCTGCTGGCCGAGGAGATCGGCCAGATGGAGCCACTGCCCGAGTGGCTGCAAGTTGCACGCGACCACTGGCACTTTCAGGCCATCGAAGACGCCGACGGGTGCTTCTTCGCCAATCTCGACGGCCATCTCGACGATGATGACAGGGTCAACACACTGACAGGGCTGTCCGAACGTGCTCTGTCTCGCCCGGATGAGAGCAGCCGGGTTCTGTCGCCCAGCTTCCTGGCGTCGCTTGGCCTGCGCGGCCGTTCGGTGTGCGAGGTCGAGACGGCGTCAGTCGTGGACGTCGCGGAGCGCTGGCTAGAAGTGCTGCGCGGGGAGTCCGATCCCGGGCGCCTGAGGACAGTCTACTATGTCACGGAGTTCGATGGCATCCAGATGGCGGTGACCGACAAGGAGGTGGCCAGCGACCTGTGGGATTTCGACGCCCCCGTTCCGCTCGCTGCCATCGAGCATGGGGAGATCCGGGCGTCCCGGCAGCACCCGGGCAGCCTCCTGATTCCGCTGGCAGGTATGCTAATCGCGGGCCTCTTTGTCTACTTGCTGCTCAGGGGGTCGAGACCACCACTTGCTGTCGGGGTTGGCGGCACCGTCCTATCCGCAGGGTTCGTTGTCCACGGGGCCCTGAAGCTGCGGGGCTACTTCGCCGACAGGAAACGGGAGCTCATCATCACCACGACTGACGGCCAACGTGAGGTTCTGTATATGACCCAGCACGATCCGACCTTCTTCGCCTTCCTGGAAGGGCTGAAGGCGGCGTTTGCAGCAAACCAGCGTGGAGGCTTTCCTCTGCGAACAGGCGAACCGTGATGCGACCCCAAGGCGAATGCCCGGATGACGGCGCACCGGCATCGCGTAAGCCCGACTTAAGGAGATCAACCATGGCGACGACGCGGCGTAGTTTCCTCCAGCACCTGGGCGGAGCCAGCCTCCTCGCGGCGACGGGATCGGCACTCCCCGCGGCGGAAGGCCAGGAGCGGAAGCCCAACGTCGTCTATATCATGGCCGACGAGCTCGGCTACTACGAGTTGTCGTGTATGGGCCATCCCCATTTCAAGACGCCCAACCTCGACCGCCTAGCCGCCGAGGGGATGCGCTTTACGCAGGCGCTGGCCGGGTCATCGCTGTGCGCCCCGACGCGGTGCTGCCTGATGACGGGAAAGCACAGCGGCCACACTTCCGTTCGCACCAACGGGGGCGGCACGCCGCTGCGCGAGGGCGAGGAGACGGTGGCCTCGGTGCTGAAGGGCGCCGGCTACGCGACCGGCGGCTTCGGCAAGTGGGGGTGTGGTGGGCGTGGCTCCACCGGCGTGCCCGAGGAACACGGTTTCGACGTGTTCGTCGGCTACTACGATCAAGTGCACGCGCATTCGTACTACCCCGCCTACATCGTGCGCAACAGCGAGGAGATGCCGCTGCCCGGAAACAGGGGTGGGCGCTCTGGACAGACCTACTCCCACTACACCATTATGGAGGAAGCGAAGAAGTTCATCCGCGCCAACAAGGACCGGCCCTTCTTCTGCTACCTGCCGGTCACGCCGCCCCACGGCATGTTCGACATCCCCGATGAGGACCCGGCCTGGCAGCTCTTCAAGGACGAGCCCTGGCCCGAGGAGGCCAAGCGCTACGCGGCGATGGTCAACATGCTGGACCGCCACGTCGGCGAGGTCCTGGCGCTGCTGAAGGAGCTCGGCCTGGACCGCGATACCGTTGTCTTCTTCTGCGGCGACAATGGTGGTCAGGACTACTTCCGCAGCGACCAGCACCCGCGAGGCTTTCATGGCCCCAACGTGAACCCGAAGACGGGCCAGGCCTTCCGCGGCCATAAGGGCAACCTCTACGAAGGCGGGCTACGCGTCCCCATGATCGTCCGCTGGCCCGGCAAGATCCGACCCGGCCAGGTCAGCGACTTGCTCTGGTACTTCCCGGATGTTATGCCGACTCTAGCCGAGTTGGCCGGGGCGCCCGTGCCACAAGACGTTGACGGCTTGTCAATCGTGCCGGAGCTATTGGGCGAGGCCGCCGCGGGACGCGAGCAGGATCAGCACGAGTTCCTGTACTGGGAGCTAGGCGCGCAGACGGCTGTGCGGATGCAGCAATGGAAGGCCATCCAGCCTGGCAAGAACGCGGACTGGGAGCTCTACGATCTCAGCGCCGATCCGTCAGAGGAGCACGACCTGGCGGCAGAACACCCGGACGTGCTGGCCAGGGCGAAGGCGATTGCCGAACGGGAGCACGAGCCGGCTGAGGAAGGCGTCTTCCACAATCGCGCCATTCACGAGAAGGACCGCCGCGCCAAATGGGGTGACACGAGGGAATCAGCGGCGCCGGCGAACACAATGCCGCAGCAGGGGTTGGTCCCCAGCAAAGAGTGGAAGGTCGTCCGCGTCAGCAGCGAGTCGCGCTTCAACGGCAAGCTGGCCACAAACGCCTTTGACGGCGATCCGTTGACCCTGTGGCATACGAAGTTCCAGGGCGGCGCCCTCGAACACCCCCACGAGCTGGTGATTGACCTGGGCCGCCAGTACACCATTCGCGGCTTCCGTTACCTCGCGCGCCAGGACGGCGGTTGGAACGGCACTGTCAAGGACTGCGAGTTCTACGTCGGGGACAGCCCGGACCAACTCGACGCCCTGGCAGCCAAGGCCACCTTGCGCAAAGTGAAGGAGGCACAGGAGGTCAAGTGCGAGCCCGTCCGCGGCCGCTATGTCCTGCTGCGTGCCCTCTCCGAGATCAACGGCGGCCCGTGGGCGTCCGTCGCCGAGCTGGGAGTAGTCGGGGAGTGAGCGGGCGCGCCCGCCCGGTCACCGCAGGGGTCCGAAGCGCGGCGGCGCCTGAGCACCGGCCTAGATGGTCCAGCCCTTCCGGTACTCTCGGCGGATGAAGGCGTCTGCCTCCGGGCAGTTCCTGGCCTTGAGCTTCTTCGGATTCCAGCGGAGCTCCTCGCCCACGCGGAAGGCCACATTGCCGAGCAGATTGTGCTCGATCAGGGAGCCGGAGTACTCGAAGTTGCAGAGCGCCTCGCCGCCGGTCTTGGCGGCCTCGATCCACTCGAGGTAGTGACCCGGTGACGGGGGGATTGTCTCCTCAGGCGGCTGGAAGTCCCGGAACTTCTCCTCGGGCAGCAGCACGCGCCTGCCGTAGTCGGCCAGCAGCATCCCCTCGTCGCCCACGAACAGAATGCCGTTGAACCACTCGGTCAGGTCCACTCCCGTCTCGATCTGCGGGCGGTATTCCGGCTTCTGCCCGCCGTGGTACCACTTGAGCGTCACCGGGACGCGGAGGGCCGGATTGCCTCGACGCGGGGCGTGCTTCCATGTGGCGATCATCCACTCGGGGGTCTTGACGGGATCCGGCTCGGGGCCCTCCGCATACACGGACTCGGGCTCGGTCAACTCGAGGGCCCACCACGGCAGGTCAATGAGGTGGCTGCCCATGTCGCCCAATACGCCGTTGCCGAAATCCCATCGCCGGTTCCAGTTGAGGTTGCCCGGCAGGTAGCCCGGATGATATGGGCGGTAGGGCGCGGGCCCCAGCCAGAGGTCCCATTCCAGGTAGTCAGGCACCTCGGGGGTGCCCTCCAGTTCCTCGAGGGGCTTGATGGTCCGGCTGCACCATACGTGCGCTTCTCGGACGGGCCCGATCGCGCCGCCCTGTATCAGCTCGACCACCCGGCGGTAGTTGTCTCGGGCGTGTATCTGGGTGCCCATTTGGGTGGCGACCTTGCCCCGGCACTTCCCGTAGACCTCGCGCACCCGGCGGGCTTCGTGGACCGAGTGGGCGAGCGGCTTCTCGCAGTAGACGTGCATGCCCATCTGCATGGCCTTCACCGCGGCCAAGGCATGCACGTGGTCGGCAGTGCTGATCACGACCGCGTCAATCTCGTCATCGTCCAGCAGCCGCCGCCAGTCGTTCTCGCGTTTGGCCCCCTCGGCTTCGGGGAACTTCTCGATGAACTTGCCGTAGTTGCGCTCATCTATGTCACAGAGAGCGTAGAAGTTCTCGCCTCGGACGCCTCCGGCGTTGGCCCGGCCTCGCCCCCAGACGCCGATCAGGGCGACGTTGAGCTTCTCGTTGGGTGAGATGGGCTCCTGGGCACGGGAGCTGGCGAAGTGTCCGGCGGCAGAGAGTGAGGCAACAGAAAACGCTGCCGTCTTGACGAAGTCTCGACGGCTCACTTGGCGTCGCATGGGTGCGTCCCTCCCGCGATGTTCGGTGCCCGGCATGGCCGGGCTTGGGGCTCTGTCAAGAGTGAATGTTCGGCGGCGGCTCCGCGGACTCCTGCGCAGTGGGGAGAGGACCGCGGCGATGACCGGCGGGGCGTTGCCGGTGCTGGCGTTCAGACTTGCATCCGTCGGCAAGGCAGGTCGGTCGGCTCGATAGTCGGAAAATGCCTCTCCGACATCGTGCAGTTCCGGGGCAAGAGCCCGTCGGGTCCTCGCTGGTGCGGTCATGCGGTCGTGTGCCAGTCGGCCGGCTACCCGACAAGGACATCGGGGCTCAGTCGTCGTAACATGTCGCCGTCGGGCACGCAAGGGGCGGGATGGACTCTTTCGCGGGGACAGCACGCAGGGGGGAGATGCCAGTTGAGACGACGCGATTTCTGCCGGGCTGTGACGTTCGGTGCAGTGATGTCACCGGTCGTACTACGACGCGGATGGTGCGCTGATATGAGCGCGAAACGGCGCCCCAACATCGTCATCATCATGTCTGATGACATGGGCTATTCCGACATTGGCTGCTACGGCAGCGAGATCCGCACCCCGGCGCTGGACTCGCTCGCGGCCAACGGCCTGCGCTTTACCCAGTTCTACAACACGGCGCGCTGTTGCCCGACTCGTGCCAGTCTACTCACCGGGCTCTACCCGCATCAGGCGGGCGTCGGCCATATGATGCAGGACCGCGGGCAAGACGGCTATCGAGGCGAGCTCAGCCGGAACTGCGTGACTATCGCCGAGGTTCTCGGAGCCGCCGGTTACGCGACGTACGCCGTCGGCAAGTGGCATGTCACCAAGGGCACCAAGCCGGAGGGTCCGAAGGATAACTGGCCCCGACAGCGGGGATTCGACCGATTCTACGGCACGATCCATGGTGCGGGCAGCTACTGGGACCCCTCCACGCTCGTGCGCGACAACACTATGATAGCGCCGCCGTCCGACCCGGAGTATCAGCCGGAGGAGCCCTACTACTACACGGATGCCATCTCGGACAACGCCTGCCGCTACATCCATGAGCACAGCGCGGACGATCCCTTCTTCCTGTACGTCGCCTATACGGCCGCGCATTGGCCCATGCACGCCCGCCGGCGCGACATCGCCAAGTATGAGGGCAAGTACGACGTCGGCTACGAAGCCATCCGCCAGGCCCGCTTCGAGAAGATGAAGAAGCTGGGCGTGGTAAGGCGCCGTGCCGAGCTATCGCCGCCACCTGCCTCCTGGGATAGCGTCAAGGACAAGCAGTGGGAAGCCGCGTGCATGGAGGTATACGCGGCAATGATTGACAGCATGGATCAGGGCATCGGGCGCATCGTGGCGACGCTGGAAGCGAAGGGCATGCTGGAGAACACGCTCATCCTCTTCCTGCAAGACAACGGCGGCTGCGCAGAAAGCGGCGGGCGCGGAGACCAGCTCAACCCGCGTCCCGATGGTCCCACTTTCGATCCCATCCCGCCCGACGCACAGCACTACTTCGGCTCCGTCCCGCGACAGACGCGCGATGGCTGGCCGGTGCGGCGGGGACACGTCATGCCCGGGCCAGCCGACACCTACATCGGTTACGGCAGGAACTGGGCCAACGTCTCCAACACGCCCTTCCGAGAGTACAAACACTGGGTGCATGAGGGTGGGATCGCCACGCCGCTGATCGCCCACTGGCCCGCCGGCATTAGGGCCCGGAACAAACTGCGCCATCAGCCGGCCCACCTCATTGACCTGATGGCCACCTGCGTGGACGTTGCCGGCGCGCGCTACCCGTCGGAATACCGAGGTCACGAGATCCAGCCCATGGAGGGGAGGAGCCTCGCCCCCGCTTTCGCCAACCGGGACATCAAGCGCGAGGCCCTCTACTGGGAGCACGAGGGGAATCGCGCCATCCGAGTGGGGAAGTGGAAGCTGGTGGCCAAGGGCAAGACTGGGCAGGACGAAGTCGCCTGGGAGCTGTACGACATCGAAGCCGACCGTAGCGAACTGCACGACCTCGCTGCTCAGCAGCCACAGCGCGTACAGGAGATGGCTGCCCTGTGGCGGGCCTACGCCGAACGCGCCAAGGTCGTTCCGTGGCCGGTGTCGCGCAAGCAGCAGTGAGAAGGGCAGTCCGCGGGGGCGCGGAATGGGGTGGGTGGCCGGCTGGCTGGCCCCCGGGCCCTCAAGGAGTCACGCCGCGGCGGCCGCGCGGCCGTCAGGACGTTGCGCGCTCAGTGCAGCGACGGCCAGACCACCTCGCCTCGTGCCTGTGCCTCGGTGTTCTCGTACGCTCCGTAGAACTCCGAGTTGCAGTCCAGCCACAGGGCGAGGCGGTGGAAGTCCTCCTCCGAGAGCTTGAGGCCATAGTGCCGCTCGTCCATGTACTGAAGCAGCGGCGCGGCCCGCGCGCCGAACTTGCCGGGAACGGTCCGGCTGCCGCCGTGGACGCCCGTGTTGATGGAGCCATTGCGCACGTGGAAGTAGAAGCCGTACTTGCCGGCCAGGTTGTTGTAGGAACGCGTGAAGCCGTTTGGCCCGTCAATGGCTCCGCTCAGGTCGAGCGCATCTTCCTGCTGGTGGCAGTCAACGCAGTTGCGGTCCAGCACCGGCTGCACGAGCCGGGGGTAGTTGAACGGGTTGGACCCGTCCACGTCGGGCCTGATGGGCGAGGGCGCGCGGCGTAGGGCCAGGGGAGTCCTCGTGCCGGACTGGGGGGCGCGGAGCTTCGGCTCGTGGCAGCCCAGGCACGTGAGCTGTTCGCCCGGGTGAACGTAGGTGTCGGACCGCATTGACTGGACGGCCATTCCCCGCTTGTCGAGGGCCTGGAAGTAGATCGCCTTGCCGACCGGGGCCAGGAAGTAGGCGCTGCCGTCGGCCTCCACGGGCACGCTGCCGAGGACGGCGCGCGCGTTGGTTTGGTCGGCAACGCCGATGCGCGGCCGGTTCGGGGGCGGCGTGGTCTTGGGCAGCACCTGGATGATCCGAAGCGCCTCGATTACTGTGCCCTGGGGCCACTGGAAGTCGCTGTCGTAGACGTTCATCACGGCGATGGTCGCCGGCCGGTCTCCCCCCGCGGCCTGCTTGCCCGCGGCGGTCTGCGTCGTCTGATCGGGGATGACCGGCGGCCTGAGCCGTGGACGGAGTGGGATTGGGCTCAGGGAGGAGATGGAGGGGTCGCGGTAGATCAGCTCTTTGTTGCCAAAGCGGTCAACCCAGTAGAGGCCACGATTCCGGGCATCGGCATCATAGACGCAGAGGTAGTCGTCCTCGCTCAGCGGCCAGGGCGTCCCGTAGACCATGTGATCGCGGATGGACGGCGTCCGCCCCTCGGCCTCGGGGAACAGCGCGTCGGGGGTCAGTCGCTCGAGCTGCGCCATGGCTCCGTCGTCGGCGAGGCGTGGGTCAATGAGCACCAGCGAGCCAAAGGCGTTCCCGTGGTGCGCGGCCGCGGTCGCGACGTACTTGGGTGAGTCCGGGATGGCGCGGATGCTCATCTCCATCCACGGCCGGCTTTCACGGCGGACCGGGTAGTTGCCGTGGAAGGACCGTGGACTGCGCCCGTCGGGGAAGCACGTCCAGATGTGGTGAGCGATGTTCGTGTCGCGATCCACGTAGTCCCACCGGCTGTAGACAATCATGCCGTCGTTGCCCACGCTCGGGTGCCACTCGTGCGTCTCGTGGTAGCTCAGACGGATGATGTCGCTGCCGTCCGGCTTCATGGAGTGCATCGTATAGGTGGGGCAGTGCCGCCCGCAGCGCAGATAGCCGCCGCGGCGCTCCGAGATGAACGCCACGCGACCGTTGGGAAGGAAGCACGGGTCGAAGTCGTTCCAAGGCCCGTCGGTCAACTGCTCCAGTCCCGTGCCGTCGGCGTTGACCTTGAAGATGTGGAACGAGGCCTCCGGCGTCCACGTCAGATCGCCGCCCTGGCACTGAGTGTAGGCGAACAAGACGGTCTCTCCGTCCCATGACACGTCTGGCGAAAGGAACGAGCCGCTGAGGAGCTTGCTGCCTGCCAGGCGCCCCTTCTCGACGACTGAGTCCCCTAGCAGGTTGGCCAGCTTCGGGTGGGGCGTAAAGGGGTGGGACAGCACGAAGAGCCCACCGCCGGGCTTGGCGTTGAACCCGTAGTACTGGTCGCACATGTGAAAGACGCCGCCCGGGTCGTGTCGTTTGACGAACAGCAGTCGGTCAATGGCTAGCAGCGGATTGCAGAAGGCGATCTTGCGCACGAGCCATCGCGCCTCGAGATACACGTCCTTGCGTGTGTCCTCAGGCACCTCCTCGGCGCTCTCGAGGCGGGCCAGGCGTCTGTCCAGGGACGCCAGCTCGGCGGCCAGAGGATCGAGTCGCTCCGGCGCGGCCTTGGGACGGAGCCGGGCCACGAGCCCCTTGCCTCGCTCGACTACGTCGCGCGTATGGGCCAGCGAGAAGCCGCCTCCCCGACTCGCGAGCGAGGCCAAAGTTGAGTGGCCCATCGTGCCGACGTACGAGTGTGGCCCCACGCTCTTCTGGTCCGCGGGCCTGCCGAGGGCGACGTTCCGCTGTGGGTCATCCACGGCGTAGACCTCTACTTCATCTAGGGCGAAGGAACACTGGCCGGGGACATGCAAGCGGACGATGCGGGCGTAGACGTCCTGGCCCCGGAGGTTGATCACCAGCGGCTTCCCCTCGTTCGCCCCGTAGAACGTCTCGCCGTTGTGCTGATAGACCTGACGGAACTCCTGCGGTTTGGCTCCACGAGCGACGAGGAGACGCAGGTGCCTGGTCCGCTGGGCAGTCCCACCGTCCGTCCGATTGAAGACAACCACGCGGTCGAGACGGAGGTCTTGGCCCAGATCCACCTGCCACCAGGGCTCTCGCTCTTTGCTGGCGGTGTGGAAGCCCCAGCGGCCGTTCTTGATTCCATCACAGCCGCCGGCCGCGTCCTGGGCCGTCGTGACCCCACGCGCATTGCGCCTCGCGGACGCACCGTCAGCAGTCCTGGTCGCCGCGAATCGCCGGTCGCGGTCAATCCAGTCGGCCTCGATCAGCGCACGCATCTGCTCGCCGATCTCGACGCCCGCGGATGGCAGCCGCTCACCGGCCGCAACGGCTCCACAGGCAAGTGTGGCGCCCAGCGAGATGTGCAGCAGGATCATGTTGGCCGATGCTCTCATGGCTTGGGGCTCCGGCATCGCCGTGCTTCGCCACATCGCGTCAGCAGCCCTGCCGCGGCTGGTGATTTGGCATCGGATCCGCGGCGCACACATGCGGACGGGACCACATCTCAATGGCGTCGGCGGCAAGTCGGTCACGCCTCCCGTGGACTTCCCGGCCACGGGAACCGTTTCCCGGGTGCCAGGCAGAACCCCCCAGCGTGCACCTAACAGGCACGAGCATGGTCGCATCTGTCCACTTTGCCCTCCCCACAGCCGGGCTGCAGCCGATGTGGTATAGTGTCGCCACATCCCTACAGACATCGGGGCAAAACTCCGATTGCCCTTACTGTCGAGAGGCTGTAGAGTGCGGGGGCCGAGGCATGACCTTCTCCCTCGCTTTGTGGCATCGAGGTGGCGGCGGCGTAGCGCCGAAGGAGGGGCTCCTGATCATGCCGGCTCACGCGGCCCAACAATGCGAAGTGTGCGGGGCGACTGACCGCGACGATGCGGGGCGCTGTGGAGTCTGCGGCTCCTCACTTGCCGAGACAGGGAGCGACCAGCCTCCACCTCCGCAAACCCCGCAGAGATCGAATGGGAGCCGCGAGCCCCCGCGCGAGGCAGTGGCTGACCGCGAATGCCAATCGTGCGGAATGCGGGTCGAGGATCCAGCGGCCAGCTTCTGCTCGGCCTGTGGGGCACGCCTGCCGACAGAGGAAGCAGCGCCCCGAGTCTGCCCCCATCCCGGGTGTGGCCAGCCGCTCGGCGAAGGTGCGGCCTTCTGCTCCTACTGCGGGCAACCGACTGCCGCCCCGGCACCAGCCCAGACGGCGGCGCCAGCCCAGGTCCCTGGCTCGCCGCAAGTCTGCGCGAATCCCGCCTGCGGCCAGCCGCTGCGTGAGGGCCACACCTTCTGCACCCACTGTGGCACGCGCAGCGCGGCGGAGGTGGGCGAGGCGTCGGCCGCAGCCGCCGCCGCAGCGCCCGGCGTCCGCCCGGCGCCCGGGAAAACCGCTCGGAGCTGGCGGCGCGGCCTGGGCCTATCCCTGGCGGCCCTTGGCTTGGTGTTGATACTCGGGGCCGCTGCCTGGGGCTTCCGTGTGTTCGGCGAGCTTCCCTTTGGTGGAGGGGCCCGGCCGTCTCCGAAGACGCTGGCCGATGATGACACTGACATCTGGGCAGAGATGGACGAGATCAGGGCGGGCGCGGACGCCGAACTCGATCGCAAGCTCGAGGAGATCAGCGAGCGACCGACAGAGGACGCCGTGCGGCCCGATGACGAAACAGCGGAGACCGATGTCTCCGGAGCGGAGGAAGCCAGTCCATGACACGCGTTCCGCCGATCTTGCTGGGCGTAACCGTTGGTGCCCTACTGCTCTCTCCGGCTCCGGTTGGGGGATGGGGCTGCCTTTCCTCTCCGACGGCCCTCAGCGACAGCGAGATGTCCACGCTGCGCAATACCCTCCCAGACTACGCGACCAACAGGGCGCGGTACCAGGCGGAGTTCGATGGGCGCCTCGGGCCTCATCCCATCCACCAGTTCATCGCTCTCAAGGCCTTTCAGCTCCTGGAGCGGGATCCAGCGTTCAAGGACGGCAAGAGCGGTTTCCCCGACATCAAGGCCATCAACGCCTGGGACGGGATCGTACGGACCAGCCGTGGCATGGCCAAGCGCAGCAACAACGTTCCGGCAATATCGGAGTGGCTGGACCCGCCGGTGGGCGCCTTCTCGGGACCCGCGGCCGACGCCGAGCTGACAGTCCTGGAGAAGTGGAGTGACCTCTACTGCGCACAAGACCATTACTGGAACCCATGGCTCAATTGCGGCGGCGCTCCGCTGGCCTCCGCCACCAACTACATCGCGTTGAGGCGGACCATCGCCACGGGAGAGCCCAAGAGCTTCGACGTCCCCCTGGAGGTGGAGAAGGCTCAGTACGCCCACTACCTGGCCCACTACGTCAGCGACGTGGCGAGCGCGAAGCACGCGGATGCCATCGCGATCCCGGTCGGAGCGCTGAACAGACTGGAGAAGCTGGCGGAGGGCTTCCCCAGCAGCGGCGCCGATGATCTGGCCACCGTGTTCAACATTCCAGAGGTGGTTGAGGCTGCCAACGTGATCCGGCGGGTCGCGGTCGGGTACGACGCGACGAACGGAGCCAAGCTGTGGCGGCGCTGGAACCGCAACATCGCCAGGGACGCTGTGCTGGACCCGGCGCGCTCCGGTCTTGCCATCGAAGTAGGGCCGGCCTCGGTGCGCTCGGCCGTGGCGGTCTATCTCCGCGGGCTGGCAACGCGCCCGCCGGAGAAGAACAGCTACGCGTTCTACAACTTCTTCGACCCTTTCTACTTCAACGGCCAAGTGCTCGACACGGCCAACGACCTGTGGAGCCTGGAGTGGGGGCTGGGCACGCCCTTCTGCACGCATCTGTTCTGGGAGACGAATCCCGAACAGGGCCAGTTCGCGCGGCGCCACGCCGGCAAGAAGGTCACGGAACTGCGCGGCGTGGGGCTGGGCTCTCTGGGAGCCGAGACCCCCGAGGCGGACTACCAGCCCTTCAAGATGAGCGCCGAGTTCAACAACATCACGGACGACAAGAAGCGCAATGACGCACTGCGGACGGCGATGGCCGATCTGGTCAAGCACTGCTCCGTGGCGGCCCATGGCACGGTCTGCCAGGTCGAGTCGCCCAACGAGTTCAATATGGAGTTCAAGACTGAGCTGGGCATCGCCATTCAGCACGTGTTCACCGCCTTCCGGGCCAGCATCACGGCCCTGCGGGTGGACGCCAAGCTGGTGGAGAGCGAGGTAGTTGGGCGCACCTACATCAAGTGTGAGCTGTACAACCTCGCCAAGGAGACCGCCACGCTGGACCGGATCTCGCTGGACTGGGACCCGCCCGGCGTATTCGTGAGAACCAAGGGGAGGGGCACCAAAGCCATCAAGGGCAGCCAGCTCAAGCCGGGAGAACGCATCGAGGTCGGATGGGAGATCGAGCCTCCCGAACACAACCCCATGCCGGAGTTCTCGGTTGAGCTATGCGGCCACTACAACAACACCCCCGACTCCGGGTGGCACCGGGCCAAGGTGGAGGGCGGCTTGAGTATCGTGTACGGCCCCGAAGGAGCAGGGCGTCGCGTGCCCAAGGGCGCTCCCGTGGATCTCATTGTGGTCTTCGACATCACGGGCTCGATGGGCGGAGCCATTGACTCCTGCCGCAAGCGTGCGGAGGCGCTCATCCGCTCGCTCCGCGAGGAGAAGGAAGTGGATCTGCGACTGGGGTTGGTCGGCTTCCGGGATCACGACGATGACGAGGCGCCGCCTTTCGACCCTCAGCCGCTTACCAGCAGCGTGGACCGCCTGATTCGGTGGATGAATGACTGGGAGGCCAAGGGTGGCGGCGACACGCCGGAGGACCAATACGCGGCGCTGATGCGAGCCATCAAGATGAAGTGGGACAACGAGAGGAAGGGGAAGAAGGTCACCAAGCTCATCGTCGTGATCACGGACGCGCCTGCCAAGAGAGACCCGGTCACCGGACGGGATTTCGAGGGCAACAACGCCAGCAAAGTGGCTGCGGCGGCGGAGGCCGTGGACCCCGCTCACATCTACCCCATTGTCGTCGGCACGGACGCGCAGGCCATCGCCGATGGCGAGGAGTTGGCCGAGCTGACGGGCGGGAAGTTCCTGTCGGCCGCAAGTGGCGAGGAGGTCGCAGATGCACTGCTGGAGGCCGTGGAGACAGGCATAGAGGAACACGCCGAGCCCGTCGCGCCCACCGGCCCGGGATCACGCCCGCTGCTGGCAGCCCTACTGCTCCTGGTCGGCATAGCTGCAATCGGAGTGGGGTTGGCGTTTGCCCTGACCCGCGGGCGCAACACGTGTCCCCACTGTGGCAGGGCAATCCGTGCGAGCGCCACCTTCTGCACCTCGTGTGGAGCCGAGCTGGGAGCGCGGCGCTGCCCCAATCCCCAGTGCGGCCAGGAGATGCTCTTTGGCAAGGAGTTCTGCACTGCCTGTGGCACCCGCGTGGCACAGCCCCCGCAAGCCTAAGGCAGCGGAGGTAGACCCACATGGCACCGGCTCTTGGCCCGGAGCTCAATCCCCTCCCGACGATTATGGGCTCCCTGGTCGCAATACTCGTGGGGAATGTCCTGCTGTACGTTTACTTTGGCGTCACGCTGATGGTCATCGCCCGCAAGACCAACACGCGCAACGCCTGGCTGGCCTGGATCCCCATTGGCAACATCTTCCTCATGTGCAGTGCCGGCCGCCGACCAGCCTGGTGGGTGCTCCTGCTACTCATCCCCGTGGTGAACCTGGTTGTGGTCGCCATACTATGGATGTCCATCGCCGAGGTGCGTGGCAAGGCACCGTGGACGGGTGTGCTCGTCCTCGTGCCGGTAGTCGGACTGCTTGTTCCTGCTTACCTGGCCGCCGGCAGAGCCACGACGCCCGATCTGGCCGCCCGGCCGAGCGTCTGCCCCCACTGCGGCACCGAGGCGGAAGAGGGGGACGAGTTCTGCGGGAGCTGTGGCGAGGCCGTGCTGGCAAGCGCAGCCCCCCGCGTGCCGGCATGCTCCCAGTGTGGGGCCGGAGTGTCGACGGGCGACGAGTTCTGTGGAGCCTGCGGCGCGGTCCTCCCCCGGGCAGCACGCGTGCCGCCGCGGAAGCCGGTGTGGCAGTTGGCGCTCGCCGGCACCGGCATGGTAGTGACCATCGCCGCGTTGGGCGGGGGGCTGAGCTGGTTGACGGTGGCGCGAGTCGGCTCCTACACGCCGCCCGAACGCGAGGCTCCGGCGCTTCCCAAGCGAATGGCAGGTACCATGACGGAGTTCCCCGTTGACACCGACCCGGTCGCCCCCGCCCGGCCGGACTCGGTGGTGAGCAAGGACTTCGGAGGGGCCGAGGCGAGTGCCGCTGAGACGGAGGTGCCCGGGGAGTGGCTCCCGCCCGGGATAGAGCCGGAGAGCCTGCCGGACCGGGCTACCGCTGCGACCTGCGCCACCTATCGTCCGACCCCATCGAGAACAGCGCCGAGTGCCGGCGCGGCGCCCGACAAGCCCGACACAGGTGAAGGGGCCGCCGTTGCCGAGGGCACGGGGGAGCCGGACGACTGGGTCTGCGTAACCGTGCTGGAGACGCCAGCCGGCTCAACCGACGAAGGCCGAGAGATCGCCACTGATGTGGCCGCAGCAACCGGAGGAGAAAGGACACGGGTCCGGGTCAAGAGCCCAGACGGGGACGTGTACAGTGGCACGCGTATCGAGAGCCCCGAAGTCCTGGTGATCGTGCTCGACAAGCAGGCCGCGGACGTGGTGGTCATCGTCTACGCGCCACATCCGGAGATGGCACCTGTCGCGGAGCGGCTGGCTGCGAATGTGGGCAACGGCGAGGGCCTGTACGACTACCCAGAGGCGCGCGGCTCCATCTGGACCTTGCCCGCGGAGCCGCCGGCGGGCTTCGTGCTGCAAGAGGTCACCTGCCTCACACCGTACGATGTTGGGCTGTCGGCGGCGGACGTGGACGCCGCCATAGCGGAGGCGGAAGACGCCCAGGTCCGGCGCCTGCTGTCCCGCATCCGCAATCTCATACCGCAGCGTTTCGTCTTTGCCCGTTACGCCGATGAGTCGAGCCGGGATTGGCAGGCGCTCATATGTGAGTATGGCTCCCCGCGTCGGGCCTGGCTCACGTGGACGTTCGTCCGCTACGCTCTGGGCGCCAGTGGGATGCGCCCTACGCCCGTGCTAGGTGTTGAGGGCCTCTACCTGGACGGCGAAGGCGGCTCAATCGTCCTGTGTCAGAAGGGGCCGTACCTAGCCGTGCTGGCCGGGCCTGCCGACGGCACCGCGGAGCGGCTGACGCAACTGGCGGACGCACTTCAGATGTGACGGGCCAGGGAGCTTGGCCGTCAGCGGGCGACGCGCACACGTGTCACTCGAGGGCACTGGAGGCTGGCGATGCTGGTGTGCTGTCCGCAGTGCGGGTCCCAGATGTACGCTTCAGATGCCTTCTGCGGCAACTGCGGCGCGACTCTGACCACGCAACGGCAGCCCCGCCGCAGGGCCGCAACTAGGGTCCTGTTCTTGGCGGCCGCCGTCGGCGCGCTCGTAGTCCTGTCAGCCACGGGGTGGTGGGCTCTGCGCACCGGGCTTCTCGGGATAGGCTGGGCATCCGTACAGAAGGTCACGGGGGTGGATGAGTCGGTCGCCCGCGATATGCTGCAGAGCCAAGGGGGATTCGTTGCCGAGATCCGTGCGGAGTACGATGACGAGGCCTCTGAGGGGCAAGTGATCGGCCAGGACCCGCTCCCCAACACGAGGTTGAAGCGCGGTTCGACGGTCGTCTTGACTGTGAGCAAGGGCAGATCGCCGACGGTGACGGTGCCCGACGTCATCGGCGTCGCCTCGGAGGAGGCGAGGGCACGGCTCGAGGCGACGGATCTTGGGCTCGAGATAGGGGAGCGACGCCTCGACGCCGACATCGGGGAGAACCGCGTGGTGGAGCAAGAGCCGGCCGCAAGCGAGGAGGTCCCGCGGGGGTCCACGGTGATGGTCCACCTGAGCGCCGGCCCGCCGGCGGAAGTGCCCGACGTCGTGGATATGGGACTGGCACAGGCACAGGCGCAGGTGGAGGCAGCCGGGCTGGCGCCGCAGCTCAAAGAGAGCGTGCATGATCGGACCATTGCGGCCGGCCGCGTGAAGTCTCAGTGGCCCCGGGCAGGGGAGATCGTGGCGCAGGGCACGATCGTGTTCCTCGTTAAGAGCACGGGGCCGCCGCCTCCCCCGCTACGGAATCGCGGTGTGGGGCGAGGGAGATCCTGTGGCTCCGGGAACTGCCGCGACTGCCACGGCCGGTAGGCGGCAAGCAGCGCTCTCTTGAGGACCCCTCTGTCGCTCAACTGGGCGTTACCCCCTCGTGCATTCACTGACCGCGTGTTGTGAGCCCTGGGGCCGGGCCACGCCCGGTCTCGTCGGTGCCTGACGGGGCCACGAGGTCTGACAGCCACCAAGCGCGAAACCCAAGCCATTCGCCTGCTGGCTCCTGACCGCGAGTCGCCTCGAGCCGGATGGAGCGAAGGGGCCCGAGTGAAGGAAGCAGACGCGCGGCTCGCGACCGAACGGGAAGGGCGGACCATGATGACTGATGCAAGCGCCAGCCACTTCTCAGCAGGCTTCTGGCGGCGACTGATGGGCACGTCGCTCCCTCGGTCGCAGTTGCAGCCATTGCAGCCCGTCGCCATCGAGGACGGCAAGTTCAAGGTGTTCGCCGACACACTGAAGCCACGGTTCTCGGACGGAGCCAAGGTCGGGCTTGAGCGGCGCGGGAATCGCGTAGTTCTGGCGGAGACGGCGGAGGGTGTGACGATCAACAATCGGGAGCACTATGAGTTGTGCCTGCCGCGGTCGGTTGGCCAGCTTCTGCCTAACGGGGACCCGATCTACGGAATGGTCGTCCAGAGCGGCGACCAGTTGCTGCTCCTGCCCATCCGCGTCGAAGAGCATGCCCCCGATGTGCTGGGCCCCCGGATCATTGACGAACTCAGGCCTGGCTCCGGCCGAGCCGGTCCCGGCGCCATCGTGCGGCACATCGTGAAGGGCTTTGGGTACGACGGCTGGACCAGCGACCGGCTGCGGGAACTGAAGGACCTGGTCTGTGCGGAGCCGTTGGACTACGATCCCCTGCGCGAGCTCGAAAGCGCGGACGATTGGATCGCGTGGAAGACGCGCAACGAGATTCTCCGGCGGCCTGCTCCCGGAGACGACGTCCTGCGACAGAAGCTGATGGCCGAGGTGTTCGCCCGACAGAGCGGCAACGGCTCCTGGGACGACTGTGTGGTGGCGACGGCCTACGGCATCCTGCGCGCGCTGTCCATCGGCACACCGGCTCATGACCGACGGATCACGAAGGCAGCCCAGTGGCTGCTAGACTGCCCAGAGCCATTGGGACGGCCGGGCATGTGGATGTTGACGGAGGAACGTCGGGAGAAGTGGGACGCGAGCAGGAGAGGCGAGCGCGATGTTGACTGGCTCGCCTTCATGGTCCATAGCTACACGGAGGACGAGCACGACCTGTTCCGGGGACAGGAACAGCAGCAAGTCGTCGTCAGTCTGTCTCGGAACCACCATGCGGGGTGCGACGCGATGCTCCAGCCCTCCGCCACCGCTGTAGATGCGCTGTGCCGCTGTGGGTACGCGGATCATCCGCGCGTGAAGGCGTACGCCAACTCCATCCTCCAGCTCGGCGGGATGTTCGGGTACTTCTGTGCGTGCTGGGGGATCCTAGATACCGACGAAGAGGTGGCCGAACTCCGAGAGAGGGCGCCCGACTTCAACCAGAGAACGGAGGAGCACGACATCGCGTTGGGGTCGCTGCCGTACGGGTACGCGCGAGATGCGGTCGACTTGCTGGTCCTCGCTGGCCTTCCGCAGTATCCGGGCATCCACCGGCCCGACCTGGCGGATACGAATGGTTGGGTGCCATACGACTGGCGAGACATCGGTGTCGAGAACCACTTCGCTCTAGTGGGAAGCTACTGGCAGAACGCGGACTGCTGGGCCAAGACCAACCGGGCTCTGTCCCAGTTCCCAACATGGTCCGGTTCCATCGCGGAGTTCCTGGCGGCGTTCCAGTGCCACCTGTATCAGACGTCACTCGGCGAGTGGAACCAGGGGTACCCAGCCGGGATCCTGCGGTGGATCGCCGAAGCGACTAGCACTACCAGGGCGAGGGAGGCCGTGGAGCACTCGCGGCTCCTTCGGTTCGCCAAGCTCACGCTGCTGAAGTCGGTCCCCTGGCTGCGGGAACACCAGAAGGCCGACGGCACGTGGGACCACGAGGAGCTGCCGCGACACGGCGAGGAAGGACGCCCTCCCGGTCGCCGGCTGGGTACGTACCACATTGTCTCTGTGCTGCACGAGTTCGGCCTGCTGGAGGGGCTGCTGCCGCGCGCCTGACGACAGCCGGCGAGATGCCGGTGCGGCGAGGAGCCCGCCGGTCGCAAGGCTCCCTGCGAGCGAATGGAGGGAATGGCCGTGAGAACGACAACACGTCGCGCCTTCATCAGGAAAGCGTCTGTGGCCGTGGGTGCTGCGGCGGCGCTGCCCATTCACTCTCGCGTGCTCGGGGCCAACGATGACATCCGCGTGGCCGTGGTGGGTTTCCGCAGCCAGGGCCGTAATCACATCAAGTGGCTGCGCGAGCTTCCCGGCGTGCGGGTGGTGGCGCTGTGTGACGCGGATCGGGAGGTCCTGGACCGCGGGCTCAAGGCCTTCCGGGACCGCGACGAGCAGGTGGCCGGCTACGTGGATGTTCGGCGGCTGTTGGAGGACGAGAACATTGACGCCATTACGACCGCCACGCCCGACCACTGGCACGCGTTGGTGACGATTTGGGCCTGCCAGGCGGGCAAAGACGTGTATGTCGAGAAGCCGCTCTGTCACAACCTCTGGGAGGGCCGCAAGATGGTCGAGGCGGCCCGGCAGTACGACCGGATCGTGCAGTTCGGCAATCAGAGCCACGGCCACAGTACGGGAGAGATGAGACTCGAGAGCCGAGACCTGGGGAAGATCCTGGTCGCCTACACGTCCCTGAACAGAATGCGCCAGAGCATCGGGAAGGTGGACGGGCCGCAGCCCGTGCCGGAGTCAGTGGATTACGACCTATGGACCGGTCCGGCCCCGCTCGAACCGCTGATGCGACAGAGGCTGCACTACGATTGGCATTGGGTGTGGTCTACGGGCACGGGCGAGATCGGCAACAACGGGATCTATCCGCTGGATGCGTGCCGCTTGGCACTCGGACAGAAGGCGTTGCCCAGACGCGTGTTGAGCCTCGGCGGGAGGTTCCTGTTCGACGATGATGGCGAGACGCCCAATACTCAGATTGCGTTGTTCCAGTATGAGCCGGGGCCCATGGTCATCTTCGAACTGCGTAACCTGCCCTCGGAGACCGGTCCGAAGACGGTTGGCAGCAAGGTCAAGTGCGAGCGTGGCGATTCCGGGTTGCCGAGGCCGTCTGGAGAACCAGGCAGCACCGGCGAGTACTCCGGGCACAAGGGGCATCTGTTCAACTTCCTGTCTGCCGTCAGGAGCCGCGACGTCAGCGACCTCCGCGCCGACGTGCTGGAGGGACACTTGTCCACCGCCCTGGTCCACATGGCCAACATCTCCTACCGATTGGGATCCCTGCATTCAGCCGACGAGGTCCGCGAGGCGATCAAAGACAGAGGCAGTGACGCGGAGGAGACCTTCCGGCGCTTCCAGGAGCACCTCGCCGCCAATGGAGTGGACTTCTCGAAGACGGAGGTGGTCCTCGGTCCCTGGCTGGAGATGGACTCCGAGACGGAGCGCTTCGTAGGCAACTCCGAGATCGCAGCGCGGGCGAATGCGCTTCTGCGTCGAGACTATCGTGAGCCGTTCGTGGTTCCGGACAAGGTCTAGGTGGGAGTCCCTCGCACTGCCTTGATCCCTATGGACGAGGAGAACCGGATATGGGAAAGGCGATGTTGGTCAAGTCGTGCCTCCTGGTTGTGCTCGGGACCACCGCAACCGCGGCTTGGCCCGCGAAGGTCACGATCGTCACTCCCACGGACGCCTCCAAGTTGGAGACGCTTGCCGCCCGTGAGGTCATGCGGTACGTGTACCTGCGCACGGGCGCCCTGATGTCCATCGCACCCCGCGAGAAGGCGCCGGCGGGCGAGGCCATCATCGTGGCGCGCAAGGACCGCCCGGTCGTCGCCAGGGCCGTCCAGCGGGCCTCGGCACGGGCTGCCGTCGCCGCCCTGGGAGCCCAGCAGTACTTACTCATGACGCTGGCGAGGCCGCGAGCGCCCAAGACGGTGCTCGTCGTCGGTGGCGATGACGTGGGCACGCTTTACGGCGCCTACCGGCTGGCCGAGCACCTGGGTGTGCGCTTCTACCTGCATGGCGACGTGATCCCAGACGCCAGGATCGGTCCCGACCTGCCGGACCTGAACGAGACCGGCCGGCCGCTGTTCAGCATCCGTGGCATTCAGCCCTTCCACGACTTCGCCGAAGGGCCCGACTGGTGGACTAAGGACGACTACCTGGCCCACGTCTCACAACTGGCGAAGATGCGCATGAACTTCATTGGCCTGCACTGCTATCCGGAGGGCGGCGTCGGGCCGGAGCCGGCGGTCTGGATCGGCCAGGCAGACGACTGCGACGAGAGCGGACGGGTCGCCTTCAGCTATCCGTCTCAGTGGGCCAGTACCTCGCGCGACGGCATGTGGGGCTATGCCGCGATGAAGACTAGCGCCTTCTGCGGTGGGGCCGCCATGCTGTTCGAGAGCGACGAACATGGCCCGGAGGTCATGCGGGGGATGATGCCCTCCCCTACTACCCCTGAGCAGTGCAACCGGCTCTTCAACGACGTGGGCGAGATGTTCCGGGCGGTCTTCGCGCAGGCGAGAGCGCTGGGTGTCAAGACTTGCGTGGGCACGGAGACGCCCCTGACCATCCCGAGGGCCGTGCAGGGACGGCTCAGAGCCAAAGGCAAGGACCCCGGGGAGCCCGCCGTCGTGCGCGAGGTCTATGAGGGCGTGTTCCGTCGGATCGCCAAGGCCTATCTGGTGGACTACTACTGGCTGTGGACGCCCGAGGGCTGGACTTGGGGGGGCAACAAGCCCGAGCAGCTAGAGGCGACCGTGCGGGACCTCCAATCGGCCCTGGCAGCACTTGAGGCCATCGGCAATCCCTTCACGCTGGCGACCTGCGGTTGGGTGCTGGGCCCGCAGCAGGACCGGGCCGCCCTCGACGAGGTGCTGCCCAAGAGCTGCCCGATGAGCTGCATCAACCGCCAAGTCGGACACGCCCCAGTCGAGCCCAGCTTCGCCCGTGTGTCCGGCCGACCCAAATGGGCCATTCCCTGGATGGAGAACGACCCGAATCTGGTTGCGCCTCAGCCGTGGGTCGGTCGCATGCGGTACGACGCCGCCGATGCTCTGCGCCTGGGCTGCACCGGCCTATTGGGCATCCACTGGCGAACCAAGGCCATGGCCCCCAACGTCGCCGCCCTGGCCGCCGCGGGTTGGGACCAGTCGTGGGTGCCGGCGACCTTCGACGCCGAGCCGGTAACGCCGGAGCCGGACGCCGCCGTCGGCGCGTTGGGTGGCAACGTCGCGCGGTTCACGGCACCGGTGGCGGATACGGACGAGGATCCAGTGTACCAGTCGGTCCGCTATAACCTGGATGGCTACAACCTGGAGATCCCCAACGGCACCTACGCTGTCACCCTGAAGTTCAATGAGCCGCACTACGGCGAGAAGGGCAAGCGGGTCTTCGGCGCCACACTCCAGGGACGGCAGGTCATAGACAGGCTGGACGTCTTTGCCAGGGTAGGCAAGAACAGGGCATTGGACTTCACCTTCCCGAACGTCCGGGTTGTGGATGGCCTCCTTCGGATCGGGTTTCTGCGCGAGACGGAGTTCCCGTGCATCGCAGGCATTGTGATCGAGGGCACCACGGAGGCCGCGGACGAAGTCGCCGCCGCTCCGTTCGCTCGCAGGATCAACTGCGGCGGGCCGGCCTACCGGGAGTACGAGGGCGATCCCGACCCTCAGAGCAGCGGCGTTCCGGGGAAGGACCGGACCATGCCGGTGGAGGACTTCTACATTGACTTCGCCCGGGCGAGCTTCGGCCGATCCGTCGCCGAGGAGGCCGGCAGAATCCTCGCCAGCGTTGATGGCGTGAACATGCCCGAACCGTCAGGCTGGATTGGGGGGCCGGGCGGCGTCAAGGTCGAGAAGGCGCCCTGGGCGCAGGTTAGGGCCCGCTATGGCTTTGTGGACGAACTCGCACGCCTGCGCAGGCGAGTCGAGGGCGCAGGCAACCTCGAGAGGTTCGACTACTGGCTGAATACCTATCGCTGCATGGCTGCTATGGCTGAGGCTGGCTGCCTGCGCGGGCAGTTGGATCAGACGATGGCAGCCATCAAGGTCCAGGAAGACCCCGCCAAGAAGACAGACCTCGCCCAGCAGGCTCTAGCGTTTCGCGTGGCGCTGGCGAGGACTTGGGAGAGGATGGTGTCTTTGCAGGTGGCGGCGACCGATACGGCTGGCGAGATGGGTACCGTCGCCAATCTGGAGCAACACACCCGCAAGAGGCTCAACTTCCTCGGCGCCCACGACGCCGAACTGGCCGCGGCGCTCGGCTCCCCGCTGCCGGACACTTGCCAGCCCTCCGAGGCGTACACGGGCCCGGCCCGGATCATCGTCCCCACCGTCCGCACGCTGATCGAGCCCGGCGAGAGCCTGACGCTGAAGGTCATCATCATCGCGCCCGGAAACGAACAGCGCAAGCCGACGCCAGCCACCGGCCACGTGCTGTGGCGGCCTATGGGCAGGGGCGCGTTCTCCAAGATGCCGCTGACCCACGTCGCCCGTGGAGTCTACCGTGCCGAGCTCCCACCGATGCCCGCCGGCACGGAGGCGTTCGAATACTACATCGAGGCGAACCACGAGGCCACGAGGCTCGTCTATCCAGCGACTGCGCCTGCGATGAACCAGACGGTCGTGGTCAGCAGCATCGCGGAGGAGTGAGCGCCTGCTAAGAGTTGGCCGGTCTCCGCGCCGGCGGATGCCGGGCAGCGCTCTACAGACGGTACACCCGCCAAGGAGGCGTGATGGACGATGCACACCCACCCCATTCCCCTCACGCGTTCCGCACTCCAAGCCGTGTTGACCGACAAGGTGGTCGAGGTCATGCGCGAGCCCGATTACAGCTGGGGCGATGGCTTCCGCAGCTTCATGAGCGACGACGAAGGTAAGCCGGTCGTGCGCCTGGCCCTGGCCAACTGTACCCCGGACACCGATATCTGGGAGGGGCTCCGTAGCCCTGCCCAGGCGGGCATGTACCCCATCGGCTTGTGCGACGTCTGGATGCACTACGCGGCCTCGAACGTCCAGAGCACGCGGTACGACGGATCGCCCAACCCCCTGGCTGTCCCCGAGCCCTTTGAAGAGGCGCAGGAACGGTTGAAGCGCGCCGTCATCATCAGCGCCATGCTGCCTCTGAATCCTGAGGTGTACGCAGCCTACGCCGAGAAGGTCGAGCGAGGCGACCTGGATCCCTGGGACTACTACTGCCATGCCAGGATCGAAGTGGGGGCGCTGATAGACAAGGCCGTGGCCAAGCTGGCACTTGCGCTCATGGCGCCAAGGCGGGCCGTCGTGCCCATGACCGCCAGGGGCGCAGCCACCGTCGCGGATCGCACCCGAAGCGAGTACCTGAGGGGGAGCTACCACGGCCCGTGTAACAACCACTATCCGCAGAACAGCATCGCGGCGATGACCGGCCTACTCCGGTTTGGGGTCAACAGACTCCCATTCCGTGATGAGGTGTGGCCCGACGGATCGGTGCGCAGACTCTGTGGGCAGTACGCCAGCATCATCGTCTTCGACGAGGATGACGTAGTCCAGGATGGCTCGGGCGGCGTGTCCGTGCTGGACGCCGACCGACGGGCGTGGCTTCGGCGTGTCAACGACTTCACCGACGTCGCGCCGGAGGCAGTGGCGCAGCGGTTCTGCACGTACAACGTCCTGGGCAGCGATGGCAACAGCGTGTGCACGAAGTGCATCGAGTCGTGCCCGTCGGGCGCTCTGGCGAACTCGTCGCCGGACCCATCTGGGATCATGGACGAGTTGCTGACCCGGCAGACGCACCGCTTCTCGGAGGGTGCGCTGAAGTTCGACTACGGTACGTGTAACCGAGACCGAGGCCAGAAGGCGCAGCTCTACGATGAATACGTATGCGCACGGTGCGAGGCCGTGTGTGCCGCGAAGGGCGTTCGTCGTCCGGCATCCGAAGTCGAGGCGATGTCGGACTGAGCGGAGCCGCCCTCGCTTACTCGTACGTGGCTGCGGCGTTCTCGGGTGGAGCGTCTGGCGGGGCGTCATGAACCGCGGCGAACACGGAGCCGACGCTGGCCAGCACTTGACAGGTCAAGGCCGAAGCCAGAGGGCGCAAGGTCATTGGCGGCGCCCTCCTGCGCATGGTGCCGTCGTCGCCCACTGGGACCCGACATGGGCGCAAGCCCACCAGTCCTTCTTCTAGTGGCCCTCGGCGAAGCGCCAACTGGGTCTGAAGTCCTCGGTCAAGGTCTGCCCCGCCAGGCTTGCGCGCACGAGCTCCAGGGGAATCGCGTTCTCCCGGAGCACCGCGTCGTGGAACTCGCGGTTCTTCATGTGCCCCGATCCCACCAGCTCGCTGTGTAGAGCCCGCATCTGGAGCCCGCCCACCATGTAGGCACACTGGTACAGGGGGCTGTAGGCGCCCTCGAAGGAGCGCCGCACCTCTGCCAGAGCGTTGGCATGCTCTAGGCCGACGCGCCTCACCAGCAGATCAACGCACTCCTCGGGCGTCATCTCACCCAGGTGGAACTTGAGCGAGAAGATGACCCTGGCACAGCGGTGCATGCGCCAGAACAGCATGCCGATACGGTTCTGCGGGGATGCAGCGAATCCCAAGTCCCATAGCAGCATCTCCCAGTGCAGCGGCCATCCCTCCGTGTAGAACGGCGTGCTGAACATTCGCCGGTACGGACGGTAACGTCGAGATGCATACCCCTGTAGATGATGTCCCGGAATGAGCTCATGGTGGACCGTTGCGCGCGCAAAGTGGCGGTTGTTCCCCCGGAGAGTCATGAGCTTCTGGTCGTGGCCCATGGTGCTGGTTGGGTATGACACGTGGATCGTCTCCCCACCAGTGAAGAAGGGATTCTCCTTCTGCCGTTCCGGCGTCATCATCTCGATCTTCCACAGCCGTCGGGCCAGCGGCGGGATCGTGACCAGGTCGTGCTCTTCTATGAACTCGATGGCCTCCAAGGCGAGCTCTTGGACCAATCGAGGCTGCTGCCCGGGGGGCACGAAGTCGCCCTTCACCTGCTCGAGGGCGCTGCGCCAGTCGTCACCACAGCCCAGTTCGCGGGCGGCACCGGCCATCTCCGCCTCGCACTCCGCCAGCGCGCCTTCGCCGATGGCGATGAGCTCATCGGGAGTGTATGGGATCATAGCGTGGGCCAGGTCGCTCACCAGTGCTTCGCGGCCCACCGGGTCGCCGATGACCGGCGGGTCCTCGTCGCCCTCCTGGATCCCCAGAAGCTCCTCCTTCAGAAAACCGGCGCATTCCCCAAGGGCTGTGTCCGCAGCCTGGTGAGGTTTGGTCGCCCACCAGGCGAACTCGGGATCGTACGTGCTGTAGAACTCGGACCACCGCTTCAGCGTCTGCCGTAGGTCGCCCACCGCCCGCAGGGCCCGAGCGGCTAAGGTCTTGGCCACAGGCTCGCGAGCTCGCTCGTCCTTGGCCTCCAGTGCGGCCTGTAGGCGTTGCCGTGTGGACTCGGCCTCTCGCCTCAACTGCGCCAGGCTCGAGGCAGCCTCGCGGGGATCCAACGTCTCGACCTTGCGGCGCGCATGCTCGAGCTGCACGATGCTCGGCGCGAAAGGGAGGAGCTCGGCGAGCTCCGCAGTCTGCTTCTCCTTCCGAGCCACCGCCTGCAGTTGGTGGTCCAGTTCGTTCCGCAACAGCAGGTAGTCAATGCGCGCCTGCCGGTCTGTGGCAGGAAAGCCTAACACGGTCAACGCTTCGCGCTGGTCCAGTAGGAACTGTCTCTTTGCCCCCAGGTCCTCAGTCGAGTGTGGAATGTCGTAGTGCCTGCCGATGAGACCGAAGTCCTCAGTATACTGCTCTATGAGCGCCCGCATGGCGAGCGCATCTCCCGCCGGCTTGCCTTCGGCGTGCATATCTGTCCCCCTGGGTTGATGCTCGTGTAGCGTAGCGCGAACTCAAGTGGCGCTCGTGCGGCGTATTCTGCCAGCACACCGGCGTCTCCTCATCGGGAAAGGAGACGCCGACACGCTGTAGCTTGGCTGGTTCGACACGGGTGGACACGAGCGGGACCTGGACGTGCCGGCCGAGCGCCGTGACATGGGGACCTGGTGCCCGTAGCCGCCCTTGCTGCCCCTGCCACGCCGGGGGCGCAAGGGTCTCGCTCGCCCTTGACCGGCAGCGGCGCCCCGCTCAACGGGCTGCGGTCGGCCGCCGCCTACCCCTCAGCTACCGTATCCGCACTCTCTCGGCGCCAGCCGATCTTCGCCAGCATGGGCGGGATCTCGCTACTGGACATGAACACGTCCCACAGAAGGCTCGTGCGGTAGTTCTCAATCATGATCAGGATGGGCCCCTGGTCAATGGCCAGGTAGCTGTCGGCGAACCAGTCGCGCCCCAGGTTGAAGGCATCTCTGAAGCCGAAGGGCCCCCACAGACGCGCGCCGTAGGTGTGGTACATGTGCTTCAGAGCCTGAATGGACTCGGACGGCGTGTACGGCATGGAAGACAGGGCTGCCGTCGCGGCGATGGTGCCATCGTCCTTGCCCGGCCGCTTCGCGCGATACCCGTCCGGGCCGTCGCTGGCGGTGATGCCCCAGACTAGGCTGCTGTATCCAGCGTGCCCCTCGGGGTTGCGCCGGCAGTACTCCTGATGTGTCAAGGCGATGTTGCGGTGGTTCTCGAAGTAGTTGCAGAAGGCATCTCTGCCCCGGGGGTCAAAGCCGAGGTAGGAATAGTGCGTGAAGAACAGCGGGCCGCCGTAGTCGGGCCCCACCCAGATCCGGCGGCCGTAGAACTCGCGCCCGTTCTCGTACGATCCCGAGCACCATCCCTGGTAGTAGCACTCCGGCGGGATCGGATGCGTCGGCGAGGCGATGGCCAACAGGTACACGATCATGCACTCGTTGAAACCCACCACCTTCAGGCCCATGCCGAAGCCGTGGTCGGGCGACCAGTGCCAGTACAGCAGCAAGTTGTCGGGCTCGGCGGCTGAGTTAAGGTACCAGTCCCACTCCACCTGACGCCAGAGCCTGTCCGCCAGCTCACGGACCTCGGACTGCGTCTGCGTTCGCTCCTGGAAGTACTGGCGCACTGTGAGTAGCCCCTGGACCAGATAGGCTGTCTCGACCAGGTCTCCGCCGTCGCCGTCAATGGGTCGTCCTTGGTCGTCGGGTACGGGCTGGCCGTTGTGCCTCTTCTTGCCGAAGGGGATGGTCTCCCCCGTCGCGCCGTCAAGCCAGTGTGACCACGCGCCGTGGTATCGTCGGGCTTTCCTCTCCAGGAACTCGAGTATCTTGAGAGTCCTTTCCGCAGCCGCCTCCTTCGAGACGAAGCCGCGCTCCGAGCCGACCACCAGGGCCATCAGCCCGAAGCCCGTGCCGCCGATCGTTACCACGTGCTCCCGGCTCGCCGCTCCGTAGCGCTCGCGGGCCATGCCAGACAAGGGGTGGGCGTAGTCCCAGAAGTAGCGGAAGGTCGCCTCCTGGACGAAGGTCAGCAGCGCCTCGTCGTCCTCGGCCACCGAGGTCGCCGAGACGGGCCTCGTCACCGCGACCTGCTCGGTGCCGCGCATAGTGACGATGCGATACCAGTAGGTCTTGCCGTTCTCGCCCAGCCAGTCACAGAACACGGTGGTCTTCAGTTGCGTCCGGCCGAGTCGCTGGAAGGGGCCGTCGGGGTGTGGCGCCCGCTCCACCGCATAGGTCGTGCCTGGGGCGTCCTGCGGTTGCCAACGAAGGTAGATGCAGCTGTCGTGCCCGGTGGCCTCGACCCACTGGGGAACCGCTGTCGGCCCCGGAGCCCATGACGGCGCGAGCGCCAGAGCCAGCACGACCGTGCCCGTTGCCCCACAGGCGAATGCGCTCAACTGTGCTATCCCTTCTCGTGGACGCGCCGGACGGCTCGATGCCGTCGCGCGGCCTGGCGGCATTAGCAGACGGCCAAGCTGCGGAACACTGGCCGCGCGACGCTTTCCAGACAGCGCAGGCGGACCGCGGCGACTTCTATCGGCCCGACGGGCTGGATGCGTTTGTGCCCGATCGAGGAACCGTCGCACAGCGCTTGCCACTTCCCGCCTGGCGCCGACCCTTCGACCACGTACTTCCGGACACGCTCGCCGAACCGGAGGTCCTCCATCACCAGGACATGGTCAATCCTGGCGGGCCGCCTCAGGCGCAGCCTCAGGGTCCTCCCCCGCCCTGAGGTCTCGGCCAGAGGCTTGGGCAGCCGCCGACGGATCTCAGCGCCGAACTCCGCACACCGTGCCAGGTCTGCCTCGTCAAGCAGGCCCTCTCGGTTCACGGCGGCTCCCAGGATGAGGTTTGCGTTTCGGCCAACTGACTGGTAGTACATGTTCACGAGCCTCTCAACCGTCTGGAGCTTGTGTTCGCTGTTGGGCACCCAGGCCCAGTCGTGTTCGCGAAGGGGAGCGTCGGCCATCGCCGGGCACCACACCTTGCCATCTGGGTCCCCGTGTCTCAGCGATCTGCGCGCCCGGCCGCCCTTGTGACCCTGGGACTGCCATTCGTAGCTGGGCATGGTTGACCAACAGGGGTAACCGGTTGTGCCCGACTCGCTCCCCGCCCAGCGATGGTGGGCGAGGGCAGGGCTGTGGTAGAAGAGGGCGTTTGGCTGGTGCTTCTGGACAATGGGCAGCACGTCCGGCCCTCCCTGCTCGGGCGTGGGGACGCCGCCGTCGAACCAGACCTCGGCTAGGTCGCCGTAGCGGGAGCACAGCTCCTCCACCATGCGCTCACAGATGCGCAGGTAGGTTGCCTGCTCCTCCGGGGTGCCACCTCTGCCTCCGTTGACTCTGTAACCATAGACCTGCCGGTAGGCGTTGAAGCGGAGGCCGACGTAGAGGGCTGGGGCGATGCCCACGCGGCGACAGGATTCAACGAAGTCGGCCACCAGGTCGGCGCGGCCGCCGCGCCATCCGACGTGCTTCACGCCGTAGGGGTAGATGTCGCTCTGCCATTGCAGGAACCCCTGGTGGTGCGTAGCCGTGAACACTGCATAGCGTGCGCCAACGGCCCTGGCGGCTTCGAGCCACTGGTCAGTGTCCAGCTTGGTCGGCGTGTAGAGCGCCGGGTCCACCAGCTCCCGCCTTGACCGCTCGTGGTGATGCCCGCCGGGCATGAACACGTGCGAGTCGAAGTGGTAGATGATGCCCAGCTCGAAGTCCTGCCACGCGATCTGCTTCGCGAGTGGGGTGACGACGGGCCCGGGCTCGCCCGGGGCCCCGTGTCCGATGCCGGCCAACACACCAGCGCTTGTGGTACTGATGAACATCCTCCGGCTCATGGCTGGCATCGCTGGCACCATCCTGTGGCGTCGCGACGGACACCGAGGCGCTGCCGGCTGACCTCATCGCCGCGCGACTAGGACGCGGGGCCTGGTTTACCCTTGACATGGGGAAGCAGCCCGGCGGCCCCCGACAGCCATACGCGCGTTCTCGGGAGCGACGGCCGCGGCGCGGGCAAGCGGCGGATCAGTTCGGCCCAGCGAGCGCCACTATGCTCCCGTCCGTCAACGCGATCAGCAGACGGCCTTCCGCCGCGATCATGCCGTCAAAGACCGGAGGGGAGTCGAGCTCGATCTCGGAAAGCTGTTCCCCGTCGCGGGCGGAGAGCGCCGCCAGGCGGGCGCCCCTGCGGCCCTCGAAGGCGGCGAGTGGGTCCTCCGGATCGTAGAGGTCCGGGGGGCCGGCGACGAAGAGAACGTCGGCGGCCTTCACCATCGCCCTTACGCGGACCGGGAGCCAATGGGTCCACAGAGGGGGCTCTGCACGCGTGTAGCCGATCATCTTGTCCAGTCCGAAGGCGGGACTGTCCAAGGTCCTGAGGTCTCGGCCGCTGCCCCGGCTGTAATCCGACTGTGGGAGCCACGCCAGAGGCTTGCGGGCTCCCTCTTCGCCGACGATCTGGGGTTCGTTCGAGTTCCTGTCGGCAAAGACCAGGTACCCCTCCTTTCCCGGGAAGAACATCGGGCTGTGGACGTTCCTCCGGTAGAACACCTTCACGGCATAGGTGGCCTCTTCGCCCACCACCAATAGCTGGCCGCTCTTGGGTGCCTGGTTGGCGAGCTGGAAGCCGGGCCAGCGCTTGGAGTACATCCAGAAGGTGCGGTTGTACCAGGAGTCGTCCAGGAGGCCAGCGGTCGAGAAGACATGAAGCCCCACGTCCATCTCTCCCTTAGACGAGAGGACCTCGGGCTTCACCTCCTCCAACGCGGGGGTCAGCTTCTTCTGGCGCATGTAGATATAGCCGTCCTGGGCGACGAGGACCTCTGAATTCGCGCCCAGCGTGTAGAAGGAGTAGTCGCGCTGTCCGGTGACCTCCGGGTGCGGCCCCTCAAGAAGCCCCTTGTGCAGGATCCTGCCCGTGGCCGGGTCCAGACCGTACAGGCGTATGCCCCCGTCGAGATAGGTGGAAAGGCCGGCGGTGAAGTACGCGACCGGCTGCCCTGAGCCTGCCGAGGAAACGTCGCTGACCAGCACGCTTCCGTGGACGGGCCAGGCGGATTCCACCTGGCCGAAGTAAGCGACCCTGCGTTCTCTCGGCGCGGCCATGAACCGCCACACGAGCTCGCCGTCCGCCTCACGCAGGCAGTAGACTCGTCCGTCCCTCGAGCCGAAAAGCACCAGACCGTTGTGGACGGTGGGAGGAGAGTCAATGCGTCCCCCGGCCGTGAACCTCCACAACTGCGCGCCGGTCTCCATGTCGAGGGCGTAGACGGTGTGCGCGTCGCACGCGGCCACCAAGACCTTGTCGTTTGCCGCGACCGGAGCAGTCAGCCTGCCGCCCAGCTCCTTTCTCCAGGCCTGAGCCACAGGTGTGGACACGGCCGAGTCTGTGGAGCCCCTTCGTGCAGGATCGTGACGGTACGTAGGCCAATCCGCCGACTCCCTCTCTCTGGATTCGGATCGCCGGCCACGGACGGTCCCAAAGGCGCGCCCCTTCGTCAAGCGCTTGTTGTCAGGGATATCGCCCGGCTGCGAGGCTGGCTCCGGACCGATCGCAGCGTAGCCGAGCAACTTGGAGCCGGGGTGGCAGAAGCACTGATCGGGCGGGACGTAGAGCATGCCGTTGCACGGCATGATGCCCAGCTTGCACGCGCCGCGGAGCCAGTTGTTCTGCGAGTGGCCGTCAGAGCGCAGGTCCATGAGCTCGACGCCTTCCATGGCGCTGATCATGTAGCGGTCCGTGGCCTTGTTGCGGTAGCAGCGATGGTGGTGCTCGAAGCTGCGAAGGGCGGGGGCGACTATCCGCTTCTTCTCCTCGCCCGTGAGTGGATCGAGGCCGATGGCCATTGCGCGCGCGCTGGCGCGGGCCGGTTGGAGGCTCTCGTCTACGGCACACATGCCCGGCCACACCAGGCCATCGGCGACAAAGAGGTCCACACCGGCGGCGCCGCCGTCCCTGTAGGCCTTCTTGCTCCATAGTAGCTCGCCGTCGGCGGCGTTGTGCGCCTCCAGCGAGGCGCCCCCCTTGATCAAGACCAGCCCACTGGTTGCGACCAGCGTCCCTGCGTTCTTCAGCTGTGGCTCCACCCGCCACGATTCCTCGCCGTCTCTCAGGCTAAGGCAGACCAGCTCGCTACCGGTATGGTAGATGACCCGTCCCTGGTTGATGGCCGTTAGCAGGGGCCTGGTCTGGACAGCCTCCTTCCTCCAGAGCATGTCCCCGGTTCTCCCGTCCACCGCAGCCAGTGCAGACAGTGCCTTGCCTGCTTCACCCCTCCGCGTCTCAACGCCCGAAGGCGCATCCCTGATGCAGGCGAGGACGATGCCCTCGCTGGCCAGGACCTCCTTTGTGCCTTCCGTGCCTTCCACTGTGGCAATCGTCTCGCCAGTGGCCGCGTCGAGAATGGACAGGGGCGCTCGGAAGCCGAGGGTCGCATAGAGACGGTTGCCCTCCGCCACCAGCCGACGCTCGTTCTCGTCGGGGAGAGCGACGCGACCGGCCCGCACCACAGTCCAGTCCGCTCCCTCCCATTTCCCTCTGGCCCACTCGCGCCAGCCCCAAGGCTGGACGGGACGTTTCCACAGCAGCTTGCCGTTGAAGGCGTCGCGGCACACTAGGGACCACCTATCAGGCAGGCGTTCGTCGGTGATGCCGATGAGACCCTCGTCGAAGATGTAGAACAGCCGTCCGCCGGCGCAGACCTGGGCCTGGACTCCCGAGGGCGTCTCATGGCTGCGCAGCCACAGGGGCGGCGCAATCCACTGCAAGGTGCGCGGTGGGCCGACCACGGCGTCGCTGGCGACGGCGTTGTTGCCGGCGTCGTGCAGGAAGTGGGACCACTCGTCAATGTCGTCAGGCCGCGGCTTGACGGCTTTCCTCCATCGGCCGGCCTGCTTGACGTAGGCGACCCCACTGGGCACGAGCACGCGCATGACCTCATCCATGGGCACTCGGCCGCGGTCCTCGGCCACCACGAGATTGACCAGATTGTCGGCGTATGGCAGCGACGCCGCCTGGAGTCGCTCGATGGACACTGGTCCGTAGAGCCTCTGCCGATGGAGGTACCCCCGTGCCTTCCGAACCTTGGCTGGGTCCCGCTCGAGGCCATGGACCGTAAAGGCCTCACTGGCGCGCAACGCGGCCGTCAGCTTGCCGTCGCCGCACCCGAGGTGAACCACCAGGCCTCCCTTGATGCCGGTGGCACGCAGGATCTGCCCGGCCAGAGCCTCCTCGGGCGAAACGGCTGGCGCGGCGACGGCCGAGCCCACCTGGGGGGAGGTCCGTGGCGCGTGCAGGAAGCCCACAGACACTGACAGGGCAAAAATGAGAGTGCCTCCAGCGCCCAGAAGCCGCAGCATTCGGGCTCTTCTCGACATGGTTGTCCTCGCTTTCGCTGCCGGTTGCCGACTGGAATTCGTGGTGCCGCGGAGAAGTCCTCCCAGTTGGGCTCCGCCGCCTGCGCCGATCGAGCGCGTGTGAGGCTGGCTACTGTCCGGCGACAGGGCGAACGGAGCCAGCGCAATGGAACAAATGCGGGCGGGAGACGTCCTATGTGTTGTGTGCGGCCGAGTAACCACTTAGCAGGGGGGCACGTGCATGGTCAGGCAAGGCTTGCCGTTGGTCGGGCTGATCGCCCTTGGCCTGCCGGTCACGGCCACGGGCGGGGAGCCCGTACGAGAGCATAAGCTGAGGTACCGCGTGGCGCCTGCCCCAGCCACGCTGGCGGAGTTCTACGCGCTGGGCAAGATGGGTCTACAAGAGCGTGCGCGCCCGGAGGACGTCAAGCACCCGGAGTATGAGTCGGACAACCCCGTGTTCGTTCAGGTCCCCGTGCCGGGATCGGATCGCGTCCGCTGGGCCGTGTTGGACACAGTGGCCAGTGGGGCGGAGACAGAGACCGACGGAGACTCCGAACCTGGCCCGAGCCTTGGATTGTACTCGTCCGTTTGGATGGGCGACATATCGGAACAGGCGCCGATCCCAGATCGGTTGTACTTCGACTCGGATGGCGACAACGACCTCACTGACGAGAGGCCGCTCGGGGGCCGCCCCGTGGTCTCCGATTCGGATGCGACCGTGCCCCGCTACATGGTCTTCCCGGCGACTGCGATCGGGGCTGTACTCGAAGGCAAGAGGCTCCCCTACCACATCCGCATCGCGGCGCCGCGCCGGTATCCGATGCGGCTGCTCCGGTCCTTCAGCGGCGCGATCGAGGTGCCGGCTTACGCGGTGAGCTCGTGCTATTACGAGGGGCGGATACGACTCGGGGGCAGGGCCGTTCGAGTGGCAGTCCTGGACGCGAACTCCGACGGGCGCTTCGATGCTCGTGGCTACCTGCCGGAGGGTGGAGCTTACCCCACACGCGGCGACACCCTCATCGTCTCTGAGCGGGCGGGGCGGCCGATTAGGCCATACAAGGCGGGCGCCGACGAGCGCCAGATGCTGGGGCGGTACCTCGCCTTCGGCGGCGAGTACTACCAGATCCAGGTGGCACCCGGCGGAACTCCCGTGGGGGTCTACGCCGAGAAGGCGAAGGTGGGAGTCATAGCGGCGAGCCAGGCGGATGCGGACGTCCGGTTGGCCAATGCCGATGGCGTGCTGGACCTTCGGGTGGACACAGAGGGGGTGCGCGTACCCGCCGGCAGCTACCACATGCTCTCGTGCGCGCTGCGCCGGACGGATGGCGACGACCGCGAGTGGGCGCTCGCGTGCCGGCCGGCTAGCTCGGAAGCCACCACGGTTGAGGTGACGGCCGGCGCGACTGCCCCGATCCCCGCCGGACCGCCGCTGTTGTGGTCGCTGGCTGTGGACACGGAGCAACGAGTGGCCGTCGGTGGTACGGTCGCGCCGGGAGGCGAGGGGACGGCACCAGCGGTTGGTCTCTCGCTGCGGCTGGCCGCTCAGGGTGGCATGCGGGTGACCGGCATCACCGTCAACGGCAAGCGGCCGTCGGAGCCGAAGCTCAGGATCAAGGACGCGACGGGCAAGGTCGTGCACGAGGCCGCGTTCCACTACGGTTGAGGGTTCACTTGCCGGTACTCATGGGGAGTACCGCAAGGGCTGGCTGGAACGTTCCACGTTGACGTCGAGTTCGACTTCGGGCCCTTCGAGGTGAAGGCCGCGGACGATACGACGCGCCAGTTCGAGCTGTAGGCGTGGCCGAGGTTGTGTGCGGCGGGCGACGGCTACGCCACCAGCCGCTCCACCAACAGGTCCTCGAACGCTTCTAGGTCCCTCCAGTCCATCGCGCAGTGGATTGTGCGCTGCCCGTCATCTACCACCGTGCGACCGTCATCGGTCACGCGAAGCGGAAGGTCTTCCATGACCAGCAGGTCCTGCGAGAACGCCAGGTAGACGGCTACAGTGTCGAACAGCGTCGTGCTTCCCTTCGTCGTGTCCGGACGCCGTCTGAGCCACGTGGGCTTCCAGATGCGGTAGTTCTCCATCAGTGCCTGGATGGTGGGGTGGTCGCACTGGTACACCTTCTGGTACTTCTCGCCGCGGAGCTTGACGCGGTCGCACGTGTCGAGGGGGGTGATGGTACAGTCCCAGGGCGCCGCGAAGACGGCCCGCAGTGCCTGCGGGTCGGCCCTCACGTTGGCTTCGGCCCTGGGTTGGCTGCCCTCACCGTAGCCGCGTCGGATTGAACCGTGCATGCCCACGAACCGGGCGTTGCTGACGATGCTCGGGTCCCGCTCGAGCGCGGCCCTGAGGTTCGGCACGCCGCCGATGCAGACGATTGTGACGGGGTCGGGCGATGCCTTGACCGTGTCCACGATTGCGCCTACGCCGTCCTCATGAATGGTCCCGGGATAGTGGTCGAGCGAGTAGCCCTCGATCCAGTCGCTCTGGTGGCCGTGGTTGTCGCCCGGTGGGATGCCCACGGCGATGGGAATGTCGGTGCGCTTGAAGACCTCGAGCATCTTGGCGAGAATCCGCGCGCGGTATGTTGTGTTGCCCGCATCCGAGGCGACGAGCTTCACGTCTAGCTCCGGGCACTTGAGCAACATGCACAGCGCCCACGTATCGTCAATGTCGCCGCCGATGTCGGTGTCGAAGATGACTGGGATCTTCTTCCCCCGTTTGAGCAAGCCGAAAGTGTCGGCCGCCGTCGGGTGTGCCGTCTCGGCGCCATGTGCTCCCGCAGCCAGCGCAGCGGCTCCCGTAGCCGTCTTCACGAACGTCCTCCTTGACATGCTCATGGCTATCTCACCTCTGAATGGAGAGGTGTTCGCCGGGCGCACACGGCATCCTCCAGGCGACCGACCGGCCAGGGCGCTCCTGTGACACCCCTCCGTGGCGCCCTGTGAGCCTGGCGACACCAGGCCATCGCGGAACGGAGGAGCTATGGACACGGCGGCGAAGGGCGCCCACAGCGGGAGGCAGTGTAGCGGTTGCGTAACTCAGTCGAGGGCAGACTCCGTCACGGGAGGATAGAGCTGTGAAGAACATAGCCAGGATGATGTTCGTGCTGGCGATGATAGGCACATCTCTGTTGGCCGTTGGCCTGTTGTGGCCGGCGGAAGATCCCCATGCCGCGTTAGCGACGCAGATTCTCGAGGCTACAGGCGTCAAGGGCGGCCTGGTGGTACACATCGGCTGTGGGGATGGAAGGCTTACGGCCGCTCTGTGTCCTGACGATGGCTATGTCGTCCACGGCCTGGACCCCGACCCGAGGAGCATCGCAGCAGCCCGGGAGCACATCCGGTCGCGCGGCCTGTACGGCCAGGTGTCAGTACGGCAATGGGAGGAGAAGAGCCTCCCTTACACGGACAACCTGGTCAACCTCGTCGTCTGGGAGAAGCCCGGCAAGGTGTCCATGCAGGAGGTGCGCCGCGTGCTGGCACCCGACGGCGTGGCCTACATCAAGTTGGGCCGTAGGTGGACCAAGACCGTCAAGCCGCGCCCGGAGGACATTGATGAGTGGACGCACTACCTGCATGGGCCCGATGGTAATCCGGTCGCCCAGGATCGCGTGGTGGGCCCGCCCAAGCACTACCAGTGGACGTCCGGCCCCATGTGGCAGCGATCCCACGAGACTGATTCCAGTATCAGCACGCTCGTCACCTCGGGCGGCCGGCTCTTCTACATTGTGGATGAGGCGCCGATCAGCCTAGCGGGGGACCATCCCCTTCCCGACAAGTGGTTTCTCGCGGCGAGGGACGCGTTCAACGGCATCCCGCTCTGGAAGGTGCGCATTCCAAGGTGGGGATGGCGAGAGTGGAAGGACACGTGGTTCAACACCCGCCCCGGCGACATCCCGCTCAACATACAGAAGAGGCTGGTTGCTGCCGGGGACAGCCTGTACGCGACGCTCGGGTATCGCGCACCCGTCTCCGAGCTCGACGCGCGCACCGGAGAAGTGCTGAGGACGTACCGGGGCACTGAGCGGACCGGCGAGATCCTCTACGTGGACGGCGTGTTAGTGCTCTCCGTCCTCACCGGAGACCAGGCCAAGGTCATGGCTGTGGATGCCGCGACGGGGAAGCAGAGGTGGGTAACGGAAAGCGCCTACTCGGGGACGACGGTGGACTACGTCAAGTGGACTACGCAGTATGGCAAGACCAAGCCTCCGCAGCTCGACCCCTCGCTGAATGCCGCCACGGACGGCAACAGCGTGGCGTTCATAGACGGGCCCGACATTGTCTGCCTCGACTTCCGGACGGGCGCGGAGAAGTGGCGGTCTCGATTCCCGGCAGAGGAAGCGGATCGGCGTGCCGGCGGCATACAGTCGCAGGGCAATCTGTGGATCGGCACTATGATCGTGCACGACGGGGTGGTCATACACGCCAGCCCCAACAAGCTCGGCGCGCTGTCCGCCGACACGGGCGAGCTGCTCTGGACGCAGCCGAAGAAGTACATCGGCCATCTGTGGTACGAGTGGAAGGACGTATTCGTCATAGACGGGCTGGTCTGGACCTGGAGCGCGGAGCTTGACGAGACGACCTTCGAGATCGGCGGCGGCCGGAAGCAGCGCGAATTGTGGCCCCGGTCGGTGAATGGGTACGACCTCAAGACCGGTGCGCTGGTGAGGGAAGTGCCACTCGGGCCCATCTTCAAGGCCCACCACCATCACCGGTGCTACCGGAACAAGGCGACGGTGCGGTACATTCTGGCCAGCAGGCGCGGAACTGAGTACGTTGACCTGGAAGAAGGCAAGCACACAGTGCACAACTGGGTCAGGGGTACGTGCCACGTGGGGATGATGCCGGCCAATGGCCTCCAATACGCCCCGCCACACCCCTGCGTGTGCTACATAGAGGAGAAGCTCAGCGGGATGAACGCGCTTGCTCCTGAAAAGCCCGGCGACTACCGGACGGAGAAAGCCAGAGGAGCGCCGCAGGCCGAGCGTGGCAGCGCGTACGGGAAGGTGCAGGGCCCAGGACCCAGCGAGGAGGATTGGCCGACCTTCCGTCACGACTCGATGCGGACTGGATCGGCCAACACGCTTGTGCCGGACGGATTGGCTCCCCTGTGGCGCGTACGCATTGGCCGCACTGTATCCCCGCCGATTGTCGTGTCCGGCAGGCTCTTCGCCTCGCTCGTTGACGAGCATCACGTCGTCTGCCTGAACGTCCGCGACGGGAGCAAGCTGTGGGAGTACGCTGCGGGAGGCCGGATCGATTCGCCGCCCACGTACTATCGGGGCAGCGTCGTTTTCGGCTCGGCGGACGGATGGGTCTACTGCCTACGGGCGGCCGATGGGCAGTTGGTGTGGCGCTTCCGCGCGGCGCCGGAGGAGAGGCTCATCGGTGCCTTCGGCCAACTGGAGTCGGCCTGGCCCGTCCACGGCAGCGTGCTCGTGCAGAACGGCACGGCGTACTTCGCCGCGGGACGGTCGTCCCAACTCGACGGCGGCATCCACATGTACGGCCTCGACGCGTCCACCGGCGGAGTGCTCCACTACGCGAACTTGAGGGGGCCGCACTACACGGTTGACAACATCGAAGAGAACTTCAGACTGCCCCTGGGGGCGCTGCCGGACATCCTGATGGGAGATGGTTCCACGATCTACATGCGTTCCCAGGCGTTCAACGCGGAGTTGGAGCGCAAGACCGGGAAGCCGGCACTCCAGACCAGAAGCGGCTTCCTGGAGGACAGCTACTTCAAACGGACGCCTTGGACGTTCGGCGCGGGCGGCAACTACGCCCGGCTCATCGTCCACGACAGCCGGTCGGTCTACTATGTACGCATGTTCGACAGCCTGCGCGGTCTCGACCCAACTGTGTTCTTCACTCCCGCCAGCAAGGGATACCTGCTCTTCGCGAAGAGCGTGCAGGAGGGTCGCGATGCATGGTCGAGGAGAGTCCCAGTGCGGATACGGGCGATGGCCCTGACGGCGGGGCGTCTGCTTGTGGCTGGCCCGCCGGACGTGGTAGATCCGGAGGATCCGCTGGGCGCGTTCGAGGGCAGGAAGGGCGGGCTGCTGTACGTCCTGGACTCGGCCTCAGGCGAGAAGCTCGCGGAGCATCCGCTTCCGTTCCCGCCGGTGTTCAACGGCGCGGCGGCGGCCAACGGGCGTCTCTACATTGCGGAGGAGGACGGCAGCATCACCTGCTTCGGGAAGCAGTAGGACTGCACGCCCGGTAGGCGCTGCGCACACGGGAATGCCCCCTGGGACCGGGCTCTCTCCAACGGCTCCCTGCGGGGCCGTATGGCGTCAAGGTCAATCAACGGAACGTCTCCTCCGTCAGATCGGGCCATCCCGGGCGACGGAGGTGGCGGGGCGACTGTTGTCGTCTCGTACTCATGCCTTGCCGCAGGGCTCATCGTGGCCGTGTCGGACTTGCCGGCCACCATCATCCCCCGCCCCCCGGCCTCCCTTGCCTCCCGCGACGAGGATGGGATCGAGCTGAGGGCGAAGGCTGCCTGCGGGTGGGCGTGGATAGCCGTCTCACGAAGCGAGGGCTGCGGTGCATGACCGTACTTCGCATTCGGCATCATCCTGTCGAGTTGCACAGACGTTCACACGGAGAAGCAGCTATGACCGAGATGAAACGACTGCTGGCCGAGCACGGTGAAGTGACCCGCCGGTACTTCCTCAAGCTTGGAGCGGGCGCACTGGCGATCCGTGGCTTACCTCTGCTCAGCGCGGCGCCGGCGCCCGAGTTGGCGCAGGCTGTGAGCCAGTTGGAATACCTGACGCCTGAGGAGAAGTTCGGCAACGTCGGCCGTGGGGATCCGCCTCCGCACGAGCTGTCTCCGGAGCAACGGCGCGCGGTTGGCCTCACTCGCGACACATGGCAGCTTGAGGTGGTGCCCGACCCAGAGACCGATGCCAACGTGGAGCGCCCCCTCTCCAAAGAGCGCGGCACGGCACTGACCTGGACGGACCTGATGGAGCTAGCCAAGGAGCATGCGGTCAGCTACATGCATGTGATGACCTGCCTCAATGGCAACCAGCCGCTGGGGATGGGTCTGTGGGAGGGCGTGCCGCTGCGAGTGGTGGTCTGGCTGGCGCGACCGGTCGAGAACGTCCGTCGGGTCTTCTTCCACGGCTACCACCACGATGACCCTAAGCAGCTCTTCGAGAGCTCGCTGCCGATCGGCCGAGTGCTGGAGGAGCCGCCCGGCATGCTGCCGGTGCTCCTCTGCTACAAGCTCAATGGAGAGTGGCTGTCCCCGAAACGAGGGGCGCCGGTGCGCATGCTGGTGCCAGACGCTTACGGGTTCAAGTCGGTTAAGTGGCTGACCCGAGTCGTGGTCTCCAACCTGTTCCACGCGAATGACACCTACGCGCGGTGGAACAACGACATAGACTCCTCGCTAAAGACGTTTGCCCGCTTTGTCTCATACCCCCGGACGGCTCGGTCCGGACAGGCCCTTCCGGTGACGGGCCTGGCCCAGGTGGGCGTCTCGGGCTTGGCGCGGGTGCAGGTGTGGCTGCACCCGCAGGGCGCCGCGCTGCCGCCGGACGACCCCTACCTTGCCAAAGCTGACTGGCGGGACGCTGAGATCCTGCCGCCGCCCGATCAGTGGGGAGGCGGCCTGCCGGAGGGCCGACTGCCCAGCACGCCAACCGGGTTCGACGAAGCCACAGGGGAGCCACGGACGTGGCCGATGCGGTTCGCGGTCGCCCACTGGGCAATCCTCATGCCGGGCATGCCGGCGGGCACGTACGACCTGCGCTGCCGCGCCATAGACCTGAACGGGCACGCTCAGCCCATGCCGCGCCCCTTCCCGAAGTCTGGTCGGAACGCGATCCAACGAGTGACCGTGCGCGTCGAGGCATGAACCGCTCTGCCGGCCAAGTGGCCATGGCCTCGCCATAAGCCCCCTGTTTGGGCTTCGGGCGGATCCAGCGCAGGGAAGCCATCCCGACTCGGCGAAGACGCCCGCAGGCAAGGGCTCTGCCAAGCGGCACCGAGCATCGCGCCACGGGTGGACCGGGCTCCGACCCAGTCCGGGAACTCCATCACACATGCCGAGCACGCATCGGAGAGGTCGTCACATGAGCGGAACGGTACCACGCAAGCGTTCACGTCGCGGATTCCTGAAGGACACGGGCCGCATCGCCGCGGCCTCGGCCCTGGCGGCGGCGACCAGTACCCACGTCCATCCGCAGGAGGAGAACACGATCCGAGTCGCCCTGGTCGGCTGCGGCGGCCGCGGCACTGGAGCTGCCGCCAACGCCCTTTCTACCAAGAGCGGCCCCACCAGGCTGGTGGCCATGGCCGACGTCTTCGAGGACCGTCTCAGGTCCAGCTTGCAGAGCCTCTCCCAGCGATTCGGCGACCAGGTCGAGGTGCCGGCCGAACGTCAGTTCCTGGGCTTCGACGCGTACAAGAGCGCAATTGACTGTCTAAGCGAGGGCGACGTGGTCCTCCTGACTACGCCGCCGGCGTTCCGACCCAGTCACCTCGAATACGCCGTTGAGAGGGGCCGCAACGTCTTCATGGAGAAGTCGTTTGCCGTGGACGCACCGGGCATCCGGCGAGTGCTGAGGGCGGGCGAGGTGGCGACTGAGAAGAACCTGAAGGTCGCCGGCGGATTGATGAGTCGTCACTACGGGCCCCTGCAAGGCGCGGTTGAGCAGATCCACGGCGGCATCATCGGCGAGGTCATCACCTGTTGGGCCTACCGGGTGCACCAGCCCGTGGGCTTTAAACCAAGGGTGGAGGGGATGAGCGAGCTGGCCCACCAAATCCGCAACTACAGCAACTTCACCTGGCTCAATGGCAGCTTCATTCTCGACTGGCTCATCCACAATCTCGACGTCTGCTGCTGGGTCAAGGACGCATGGCCGGTGTCGGCCCAAGGCCAGGGAGGACGCCAGGTCCGCACGCAGCCCGACCAGTTGTTCGACCACTTCGCGGTCGAGTATACCTTTGCCGACGGCACGCGGCTGTTCGCGCAAGGGCGGCACATGGCCCATTGCTGGGGCTTCTTCGGTGACGTGATCCATGGCGCGACCGGCTCGGCCGTTCTGGGTGAGGGCATTCCACAGCCTCGCATCTACAAAGGGCACAAGCAGACGCGCGAGAACCTGATCTGGCAGCACGAGGGACCTAGGCCCAGTCCGTACGACGTGGAGCATGAGGTGCTGTTTCGGGCCATTCGTGAGGACACGCCCCATAACGAGACCGAGCGCTGCGCTTACGCGGCGATGACCGGCATCCTGGGGCGCATGGCGGCCGAGTCGGGCCAAGAGGTGACCTGGGAAGAGGCATTGGCGTCCGACTTGGTGTTGGCACCGGGCCTGGACGACTTCACGATGGACTCCGACGCGCCCGTCATGCCTGACGCGGAGGGCCGGTACCCGGTTGCCATGCCAGGAGTCACCAAGGCGTTCTGAGCGGCACCCCGGCTCCATCTGCCCTGGACAGGGACACCTGCTCCGCTACGCGTGGAGGTGGCACCGCACGGTGCGACCGTCCGCCCGGCCAATCACACTGGGGTAGACCTCGGCGCACACGGCCATGGCCTGGGGGCACCGGGGGTGGAAATGGCACCCGGGAGGGGGGGCGCTGGGCGAGGCGACGTCTCCCTCCAATCTGATCCTCTCGCGCCGTCGCGCCGGCTCTGCGCTGGGCACGGCTGAGAGCAGCGCGCGCGTGTAGGGATGGAGCGGCTCGTCAAACAACGCCTCCGTGCTTGCCTGCTCGACGATCCGTCCCAGGTACATCACCGCCACCTCGTCCGACAGGTACTCCACCACGCTCAGGTCGTGCGTGATGAACAGGTAGGTCAGGCCGTACCGGTCCTGGAGGTCGCCCAGCAGGTTGAGGATTTGAGCCTGGATTGACACGTCCAGCGCGCTGGTCGGCTCGTCACAGACCACGAACTGCGGCTCCACTGCCAGCATTCGTGCCAGGCCGATCCGCTGGCGCTGTCCGCCGGAGAACTCGTGGGGGTAGCAGGTCGCCGCCTGCGGCGGCAGGCCCACGTCGCTCAGCAGGTCGGCGATGCGGTCGTGGCGCTCCCGCTTAGAGGCGCCGATCCCATGCACCGCCATGCCCTCTTCAATGATCTCCCGCACCATCATGCGTGGGTTGAGCGACGAGTAGGGATCCTGGAACACAAACTGGACCCGCCGGCGTAGCTCGCGAAGAGGGGTCTCCCCCAAGGCCATCAGATCGTGGCCGTCGTAGTAGACGCTCCCCGAGGTCGCAGGGAGCAGGCGGATCAGCGTCTTCCCCAGCGTCGTCTTGCCGCAGCCGGACTCCCCTACCAGAGCGACGGTCCTGCCCCGCCCGATGGTGAGGTCCACGCCGTCAACCGCCTTAACATGCCCCACGGCCCGCTTGAGAACGCCTCTGCGGATAGGGAAGTGTTTGGCTAGCCCTTGGGCCTCGACCAGCGGCCCATCGCCACTCTGTCCCGGGTCCTGGATTGGCTCTGCTGTGCGCCCCGCAACAGCCAGCCCCGGCCGGCCTTCCAGGCCGTGCAGGTGACACGCAATCCGGTGCCCGGGTGCCACCTCCGCCAAAGGCGGCTCCTGCCCCTCACAGGGCCCGAACGCATGGGGGCATCGGTCGCGGAACCGGCAGCCAGAGGGATACTCGGAGGGACTGGGGACGGAGCCCCGGATGGTCTCGAGCCGACTGCGCCGCTTGGCTCGCCCGGGACGGCAGCGCAGCAGTAGCTCCGTGTACGGGTGTCGCGCGCCCCCTGAGCCGAACAGGGCGGGAGTGGGGGCGGCCTCGACGATCTTGCCCGCGTACATTACAGCCACACGGTCGGCCATCTCGTTCACGACGGCGAGATCGTGTGTGATGAACAGGATGGCCATGCCCAGCTCGCCCTGGAGGTCGCGCAACAGGTCCAGGATCTGGGCCTCGATGGTAACGTCCAGGGCGGTGGTGGGCTCATCGGCGATCAGGAGGGCCGGCTCACACGCCAGAGCCATGGCGATCATCACGCGCTGCTGCATTCCTCCCGAAAGCTCGTGTGGGTACTGTCGTAGACGATCCCGCGCGTCGGGAAGGCCCACCATTCTCAGCGCTGCCACTGCTCGGTCCGTTGCCTCGGACTTGCCCAGTCGCTGGTGCCTGCGGATGGCCTCCACCAGTTGCGTGCGGATGGACAAGACTGGGTTCAGGCTGGTCATCGGTTCCTGGAAGATCATCGCGACCTTCCCGCCGCGGAACTCGCGCTTCTCCGGTCCCGTCATCCTGAGGACGTCCTTGCCCTCGAATCGGATGGAGCCCCCGGCTATGTATCCGCCGGGGCCCGGCACGAGCTGGAGGATTGACAGTCCCGTGAGCGACTTCCCGCAGCCCGACTCGCCGACTAGACCCACGGTCTCGCCGCGGTGCACGGTCAACGACACTCCGTCCACGGCGCGCAGCGGCTCCGCCGTGGTGCGGAAGTAGGTGCGTAGGTCGCGGATCTCCAGCAGCGGCTCGCTCACGCCAGCTCCTCCCGGGTCCGCAGCCTGGGGTCCAAAGCGTCGCGCAGAGCGTCGCCGAACAGATTGGCGGTGAGCACAAGGCCGAACATGGCGGAAAAGGCGGCCGCCAGACTCCACCAGACCATGGGCTCTCGGCCCATCTCGCCGCGGGCCTGGTCAATCATAGACCCCCAGCTGAAGGTGTCCGGGCCCACGCCCACGCCGATGTAGCTGAGCACGGCTTCGGCCAGCACCAGCCCGCTGAACCGGAGCACGACGGTGATCAGCACTAGGTGCATGAGGTTGGGGACCACATGCCGCCAGACCACGCGCAGCTTCGATACGCCCAGGGCCAGGGCGGCCTGCACGTACTCCTTCTCGCGCAGCTTGAGCGTCTCCCCGCGAAGCACGCGACACAGACCGACCCAGCCGGTCAGGCCCATGACGATGCAGAGCTGCGTCAGCCCCCGGCCGAATACCAGGATGAAGGCCACCACCAGCAGGACCCAAGGCACCGAGGAGATGGTGCTGTAGACGTATTGCACGGCATCGTCTATCCACCCGCCGAAGAACCCGGCCAGCACGCCCAGGGAAATGGCTAAGGGGACTGCGATCACCGTCGTGAGGCCTCCCACAATCAGGCCGGTGCGGACGCTCTTGAGGGTTTTGTAGAGCACGTCCTGCCCGGTCTTATCGGTGCCCAGCAGGTGTCGGCGCGGGTACTCCAGGGGACGGCGGACGCGCCGGACAACCGTCTCTCCGCCAACTTCCTCCTCCACCGTCTCCTTCATCAACAGGTGGGTTGCGAGCGGGGATGAGTAGCTCTTCTCGGACAGACGTAGAGGTGTGCACAGACGGTCGAGTATGGAAAGCGGCGGGGACAGGACGGCCCGGCCGTCGGCCGTCAAGCGTTGGCTGCCGTCCGGGGCGGTCTCCACATCGCGCCAGGAGATGCTGTCCAGGCAGCCGACCAAGATGAAGGCGCCCAGGACCAGCAGGGAGCCCATGGCCAGTCGGCTGCGCCGCACCTCACGCCACGCGTTCTGCCACAGCTCGTGCCCCCGGGCGCGCAACCAGAAGGCGATCACCCCGACCACAGTCAGCAGGAAAGCGCCGTTTGTGGCCAGCGGGACGCGCAAGTTCTCCACCGCAGGCTGGTGAATGAGCCAGCGCAGGAGCCAGTAAACGCCACCGGCAGCGGCGCCGACTACCACGACAGCAGCCAAGAGCTTCCCCACGTCCGCAGGCGACGGGTTGGCGTAGAGGCTGCGCGTGTCGCCCGCCCCCAGCGTGACGCGCGGGTCCACCAGAGTGTAGCTGATGTCGGTCAGCATCAGCCCGATGATGTAGAGGATGGCGCCGATGTAGACCATGGAGCGTACGATCGCGAAATCCTGTCCGTGGATGGCCGTGATGGTCATGCTGCCCAGCCCCGGGATGGCGAAGAAGGACTCCATGATCAGGCTGCCCACGAACAGGAAGGGGATGGCCATCACAGCGTTCGTGAGGATGGGGATCATGGCGTTCTTCAGGACGTGGCGGAACAGCACGGCTCCCTCCCCCAGGCCTTTGGCGCGCGCCGTGCGCACATAGTCGCGCCCCACCTCCTCCAGTATGACCGTGCGGTAGTACCGAACGCCTCCACCGATGCCGGCGACGGTGCCGATGACGACGGGCAAGAGCACGAACTTGGGGGTGGACGCACCCCAGTCGAAGCCGCTGATGGGGAACAGCCGCAGCCATTGGGCGAAGATGAACTGCCCGCCGATGATGTAAAACAGCGACGAGATGGACATCATCAGCACGCACACGACAGTGCCCCAACGGTCCAGGTAGGTTCCGCGGCAGAAAGCGATGATCAGGGCGGTGGAGATGTTGACTGCCAGCCCGAGGGCGAAGGTGGGCACGGCGATGGCCAGACTTGGGCCCATCCGACGCCGAATCTCTGTGGCGATGGGTCGGTCCGTAACGTCGGAACGGCCCAGGTCGAAGACCAGGAGCCGGGCGCACTTCTGGAAGAACAGCGTGTCGGTCAGCCTGCTGGCCCCGAGGGCGTCGCCGTTGAAGAACGGGGGCAGGTGGTAGTTGTGTTCGCGCTTCCACTTCTCGACGATCTCGGGCGAGTCTGCCTTGTCGCCCAGTATCCGTCTGGCCATGTCGTCGGGCGTGTTGACCACGAAGAACAGCGCGAAGGTGATGGCCACTATGCCCACCACAATCGGCACGGCGTAGAGGATGCGGCGGACGAGGTAGGCAAACACGGGGCTAGGCTTCCTTCAGGTGTCGAACGGCGACACGAATGGCCGGCAGCGTTCCCAGGATCAGGACGGCGGCGAGTATAACCGGCAGGTGCCAGCGAGGGCTGTTCCATTCGCGCCGCCGCTGTGCGCGCTGCTCGATGTCAATGCGTCGGTACTTGAGCTGGTTCCACGCCATGACGTTCGGGTAGGCGTTCTTGTACCACTCGTGCACGAGCGAGTAGGATACCCCGTGCACACAGCCGAACCAGGGAGCGTCTTCCTGGAGAATGCGGTTCATGCGCCGCACCAGGGCCAGTCGCTGGGGCCCGTTCTCCATGTTGCTCATTCTCTCGAAGAGCCGGTCGTACTCGGGACTGGCGTAGTTGGAGGAGTTCGATCCCCCGCCTTCGCCGGCCCTGCTGTTCGGTCCATACAGCAGGAACAGGAAGTTCTCCGGGTCGGGGTAATCGGCGAGCCAACCCCAGGACAGGATCTGGAAGTTGCCCTCGCGGACCTTGTCCTGGAAGCGATTGTAGTCAGTGGTGCGCGACTTGAGCTGAATCCCCAGCTTGGCGAACTGCTTGACCACGAACCTAAGCCGGGGTCGCGCCGCTGAGCTGGTCCAGCCGTTGTCGAAGTAGAGGACCAGGGGCTTGCCGTCCGGGCCGTATCCGCTCTCGTATCCCGCCTCCTTCATCAGCCGCTTGGCCTCGTTGAGCGGGCGACGAACCGGGCGGCCGCGCTCAGCATCCCACTCGTGGGTGATGGGATTGATGCCGGCCTCCCCGGACTCGTAACCGAAGAACCCCGGCGGCGTCGGACTGTGAGCCACTGTGCCTCGACCGTTCCAGAAGATAGTGATCTGCTCCTCGGTGTCGAAGGCAAGGCTTATGGCCTGACGAAGCTTGCGCTGCTTCTCGCCATATCCGCCCACCACCGGATCCCTCATGTTGAAGGCGAAGTACGAGATGGACGCCGAGGGGGCCGTGTAAAGCGTGATCCCCTGCCTACTCATCTCCTCCGACAGCACCGCATCGCCCGTGGACGTGAGCGTGACGCTCTGGTCAAACACGTCGCTGCTTATCCCGGACGTGTCGTAGTACCCCTGCCGGAACTTGGCCCACCGCGGGATCCACTCCACCTCGCGCCTGAAGACCACTCGGTCCACCATGGGGAGTCGTTTGCCTGCGTCCGCGAGCATTCCCGCGGCCCGAAGCGCCCGGAAGTGGGCGGTGGCCTCGGTATCGCTTGGGTCTGGTGCGGGGAGATCCGGGTACCTTTCGTCGCGGAAGTTGGGATTGCGTTCCAGGATGAACTGGTTCGTCGGGTCGAACTCCGCCAGCACGTACGGCCCCGTGCCCACCGCGTTCTTGTCGAAGACGATGTTGCGCCGCAGGAGCACAGGCTGGTGGAAGAAGTCAACGGCCTCCTCGGGCACCGGCGCAAAGAAGGGCATGGCCATCCAGTACAGGATCTGCGGATAGGGATGCTTGAGCACAACCTCGAAGGTATGGCGGCCGGTCGCCCGTGCGCCGGGAAGGGGATAGGCTTTGTAGTCCAACCGGACGGGGTTGTACTTCTCATTACGCTCCCTGTTATACAGCGGTCCTCCAGCTCTAGCCCGCCGTTCGCGCTCGGCGTCGAGGGCTTCGCTCAACGCCCGGCTGTACTCCTCCAGACCCAGGACGTTCTGTTCCAGCGTGCTGAGAATGGGGCAGGTCAGGCGCGGATCGGACAGGCGTCGGATGGCAAGCACGAAGTCCTCGGCCACGACCTCACGGGTTGCCACCTCGGCGAAGTCGGCGACGGAGCGGATGCCCTCCACGTCGTCCTCTGAGAGCTTGCGGTTGCTTTCGACGAAGCAGGGGTGGTTCTGGTACCGGACGCCAGGCTTGATGTGAATAGTGTAGACGACGGCATTGACCGTCTCCCCTTGCCATTGCATCTGCCGCGTTGTCGGCTTTGGCACCTCCGTGGCCAGCAGGGGCTCAAGTTCGTACGGGCGCTTGAGCAGGTGGTACTGGAACGGCGGCTCGACGATGTTGCAGATGAGCGCGTAGGAGTCGCCGCCATATGCTGTGGCGGTGTCGAGGTGCTTCGGCTCCGCCACGAACGTTGTGTAGAGGGTGTTCGAGCGCTCCTCGGAGGCGGGGTAGGGAGAGTTGCAGCCGGCAAGGAGCAGCCAGATGGCGCAGCCGAGCAGCCTTCGGCTGCGGCCGAGTCGTCGCGCAGCATGGTGCGAGCCCCCGCCCCCGCGAGCGCCGCGCCGCTTCTTCCCCTCGCGTCCCCACATGGCACAGAGCTTATAGCACGGCAGGCGCGTCTGCGCAAGCGGCCTCCCGGCCACGTGATCCGGATCCCCTTGCGTATGGACAGGTCGGCAGGAGGAGCGGCGACGGAGGGCGAAGCGGACGCAATCTGACGCCGGAGGACACTGCCATGAAGCGCGCACGGGCGACAGCCGCCGGACGAATGGACAGACGACACTTCTTGGCCGCCTTGGGTGGTGGGGTGATGGGGGCGTGGCCGGTGCCACCGGGCTTCGAGAGGAAGCAGGAGCGCATCCCCATAGCCTTGCAGGTCTACTCTGTACGCAAGGACGCGGCCGAGGACCTGGCGGGCGTGCTGGGCGCCGTGGCCAAGATGGGCTACGAGGGCGTCGAGTTCGCCGGATACTACGGGCATTCGGCCGAGGACATCCGCAAGATGCTCGACGACAATGGCCTCAAGTGTGCGGGGACACACATCGGTCTGGACTCCCTCCTGGGGGATCGGTTGGAGCCTACGGTCGAGTTCCACAAGACCGTTGGCTGCAAGTTCCTCATCGTTCCGGGGCTTCCGCAGGAGCGGCGCAACAGCCGCCAGGCGTGGCGGCAGACGGCAGAGCTCTTCAACGAAGTGGCCAGGCGCCTTAAGCCCTTTGGGATGCGGCCGGGCTATCACAACCATACGGTGGAGTTTCAACCCATGGACGGGGAGCTGCCGTGGGACACGTTCTTCGGCAACACTGGCCGCCGCGTGACCATGCAGCTCGACACCGGCAACGCCATGCACGGCGGAGCCGACCCAGTGGCGTTTCTGAAGCGGTACAAGGGGCGCGCAGCAACGATCCACCTCAAGGAGTACTCGAAGACCAACAACCAGGCCCTCCTGGGCGAGGGAGACATGCCCTGGGAGCGGATCTTCAAGGTCTGCGAGAGCACCGGACGCACCAAGTGGTACATAGTGGAGCAGGAAAGCTACGCCTACTCGCCGATGAGGTGCGTCGAGCTGTGCCTCAGGAACATGAGGAAGATGGGCAAGTAGAGGAGAGGGTGCGGACGTCGGCACGCACTCGCCGGCCGTCGCGGGTGGTCACTGGGGCGCCCCCGAGGGCATGGGTTGGGTGAGCGCGTCGGCCCGATGAGGCGGAGCCGGCCCTGCTCGTCGAAGACCAGGCGGTCAACGTTGACGGTCCGATCGCCCGAGGGGCGGTCGGGGTCGGCGTGAGTGTGGTAGACCAGGAGCAGCTCGCGGCCATCGGGTGAGACGGTGATGGAGTTGTGCCCGGGCCCGGAGATGCCCCGGGCGATGTCCTTGGCCGCCAGGGGGTTGTCCGGGCTCTTCGTCCATGGTCCCAATGGCGACGGCGCAGTCGCGTACCCGATGCCGTAGTCCGGGTTGGCGTAGTGATTGGCCGAGTAGGTCATGTAGTACGTGCCGCCCCGCCGGAGCACAAACGGTCCCTCGTTGCACCGCGTGTGCATGCTAGCGGGCTCTTCCCACGGCTGGTCAGCCTGGAGGCAGAGGATCGGCTCGCCGGCAAGAGCAGTGAGGTCGGCAGTTAGTGCGCCGCCGTAGATCATGCCGTAGATGTAGCCCTCGGACGGCCTCTTCCACGGCTTGCCGATCACTCTCACTCTGGCGAAGAACACGTACGGGGTCCCGTCACGGTTGATGAAGATGTGCCCGTCAATGCACGACCAGCCGATGTCGAGCCAGGGCGCGGAGTCGGGTCCCATCTGTGTCCCCACTCCTCTCTCCCGGCCTCGCGGCTCGAGCCTGCCGCTGGGAGGAGAGGCTACCACACCCGCTCCAGCATCACCGTCAGTTCCACGTTCTTCAGGGCCGTGTGGATGAGGACGCGGGGAACGGGCTCTTCGGTCTCCTGCGGCCGGTCGCCGGGTTGCTCTTTTGGCTTCTTCCACTCGGAGAAGCTGAGGTTTGCGCTAACGGCAAGCTCCGCCCCTGCGACCAGGCCCTCCCGCCAGTCGAAGTAGATGTCGCCGCTCACCTCGGTGTCCAGGCTCTCCAGCCCGGCGGGCTCCTTCTCTTCCTCACCCTCCTTGGGCTTCGGTTCCGGCTGGCCGGGCCAGCGGAACCGTCGCATGTCCCCCAGGGCGAACTTGCCATTCATGCCGATACGGGCCACATCCCGCCCGTCGACTTGGGTCAGTTCCTTGAGAACGTAGTCGGCAACGACTTCCCTCTGCTCCGTGCCATCGGGGGTGGGCAGGGCCAACGGCAGAGCCTGCCGCTGCTGCCACGCATCGCCCACGCTGACCGGCTGGCTTGGCAGAAAGCCCGTGCTGTCAGCCTGCATGGTCTGGAAGTCGAGCAGGGGAGAGAGCACAGCCAGGAGGTCAAGCTGGGGCAAGCGGACCACGCGGCCGGTGGCATCCGTTCGCACGAGCAGCGGCATCCCCGCAAGCGCAAGCAACGGCTCGATGTCGTTCGGCTCTTCCTCCTGCGGCGCCGGCTGGCCGTTGATGAGCACCTCCACGTCGCCCTCCGGCAGCCGGGCCTGGAGTTCGACCTGAAAGGCTCCGGCCAAAAGGAAGGCGCTCAGGGAAGCCTGCTGCAACTGGACAGCCAGTTCGGCCCAGCCTTCGCCCAGCGCTTCCACACGCTCTGTGAACTCGACATCAATATCCAGTTGGAGATCCCCTCCAGGCAGCCCCATCCCCGGTGGCGCATCGCTCTCAATTGAGGCCAGCCCGGTGGCAGTCAGGCGATAGGCGGCCTCCTGACCCAAGGTGAACTTGTGCTGGAGGGAGACTGGCTCCTGAGCACGTACGGCCGCCGGTGCTGTCAGCACGATCAGAGCCCCTATGACCCTTCGCATCGCTTCTACTCTCCTCCGGGCCCAGACCCAGCGCACTTCTCTGGTGCCGGCTGGCGAACGCGGTCCGGCTACTGGCGAGTGATTCCCTACAACACCTACTGCGCGAACGGGCGGATTGTTTCGTGGTGTGCCCCAGGGCGCACGCATCCCACGCGATGTCGGCGCGGTCAAGACGAGGCGTGGCGCAGTCGGGCGGACAGTAGCGAGACCGGGCTGACGGTCATCTGAGCGAGACCGGCGGGCTGCTTCTCGGGAAGGCCACCCTAGTCGCCTTCACCAGGCGTGTCAATCGCCTCGCGCTCCGCGCGAATGTGGGAGAAGTAGGTGGACTTGGACTTGTCGTACAGCACCTTGCCGTTCACGAGGGTCAGCTCGACGAAGGTGCTGTAGTGGAGCGGATGGCCATCCAGGATGATGATATCCGCGTCCTTCCCTTCCTGGAGGCTGCCGATCCGGTCCCCGACGCCCAGCATCTCGGCTGATCGCCTCCAGCGCCGTCTGCTCATCCAGCCCGCCGCCCACCGCATGGGCGGCCTCCAGCGGCAAGGTGAACAGATCGTCTCCGAAGCCCCCGCCGGTGCTGAACCGTGCCGAAACGGGCACGATGGCAAACCTCACGCCTGCGTTCCGCAGTATGGCTGCTTGCTCTTTGGAAGATCCGGTGGGGGCGGCTACGTCCTCGTCGGCGCCTCTCATCTGTCGGGGGGAGATGATCACGTCCACGTCGCGCTTGGCGATCTCCTCGGCAACCGTCCAGCCTTCGACGACGCCCTCCAGGATGATGCGGATGCCGAACTCGTCCACCAGCTCCAGCGCCGCCAGGATATCGTTCGCCGTGGCCGCCGGGATGCGTGCCGGCAGCTCGCGACGCAGCAGCTTCAGCATCTGTTCTGAGCCACTCGGGGGCTTGGGCTCCTCGACCTTCTTGCCCGCCGCCTTGTCCTTCTCGTACTGCGCCCTGTCCCGGAGGTACTTGGCTGCGCGGGCCAGGTCCTGTCGGAGTATGGCCTTCGCACGCGGGCTGCTGTTCGGGAAGGCGACCCACACGGAAGCCGGTTCGCGCATCAGCATGCCGTCCAGGTCGCCCTCAGTCATCTTCACAACTGCGTTTGGCTTGCCGAACTCAACGTACGCGGCGGTGATGCCGGAGGCGAGCGCGAAGGAGACGACCACATGATAGGGATCCAGCGCGTCGGAGACCTTCTTGGTGCTGCCGGAGACGAGTCCTGAGAGCTCGGCGGCCACCAGGCCCGGCATTACGACCTTCCCGGTGGCGTCGATCGTCTCCGCTCCCTCGGGCACCTCCACGTCCGTTCCGAGGCGCGAGATCTTGCCCTCCTCGATGAGGATGGTCCCGCCCCGGATCACGCCGCTGGTGATGGTGTATAGGTCGCCGCCGCGGATGGCCACGATCTTCTGGTCATCGTCCTTGTCAGCGGCCGACGCCTGCCAGGCGGCGAGGCAGGCTAGTGGCAGTAGAGCGCACATGCGCAGCAACTGCCATCTCGATGCACAGGTCATCTCAGCCCACCCCATGCCGCGTCATATACGGTCTCGCCCTCGATCAGCACGCGCAGGACCTCCGCGCGAGCGTCGAAGATGTCGCCGTCGAGGATGATCAGGTTTGCGTCCTTGCCCTGCTCAAGGCTGCCCAGCCGGTAGTCGAGCCCCAGCATCTCCGCGGGGTGTATGGTCATTGCCTTCAGCGCCATCTCGCGGTCCAGGCCGGCACGAACGAGTTCGGCCATCGCCTGGCGAAATGCCTCACATCCGGCTACGCTATCGGACGCTGGGCGGCATGCCACTTTGGCGCCCGCCTCGGTCAGCATCCTCGGGATGTTGATGCGGGTGCGCGTGTAGCGCTCAAAGGAGATTCGTGCGGGAACGACAATGCTGGCCTTCCTCTCTCCCAGCCGATCGGCAATGCGGTGGATATCGCCCCCGGGCGAAGAGAGCACCAAGTGCATGTTCTTGTACGGCTCCAGCAGCTTGAGCACGTGAGCTGCTTCGCCGGCGCCCGCACACGTTACCACGGTGGGGATCTCCCCCTGCACGGCCCAGGCGAGCGGCGCGGTCTTGCCTTCGGTGCTTGGGCTTCTGTTGGCTGCGTCCAGCGCCCCCTTGATGGTGTTCCGCGTCTCCGTGTCGGCCCGGAAGGCGACCACCAACGGGCCTCGGTCTGACAGCAGCATCTCCTCGGCGCTGCCTGCCACCGTCCTCACCAGGGCAGCCTGTCCCGCGATTCCAGGGCGTCCCGGTACCAGTGCGAGCGTCGTGAATCCGGCGCGGGCGGCCCGTTTGTACGCGTCCTGGAACGGGTACAGCTCGTCGGCCACGCGGTGGTGTGGGTTGGAGGCTGCCTTCCCGCCAGACGCGGCTGACAGCCCGAGCCTCGACACGGCGTTGACCAGGCCCGGGTACACGACGGCATCCCGCGCGTCGAGCACTTCCGCGCCCTCTGGAACCTCGAGCTCAGCGCCGACCGCCTCGATCCGGCCTTCGACCACGAGGACCACGCCGTCTTCGATGGCTTCGCCCGCCAGCGTCTCGATGCGCCCAGCGTGGATGGCCAGCGCCTTGGCTTCGTCAGCCCGCGCACGCCCTCCAGGAAGGCATGTTGCCGCCGCCAGCCCCATGAATAGGCACAGGAGCGCGGGTTCAGTGCCAATGCACGGCCTCCGGGCGATCATCAACATGCCCCTAGTTGCGAGCCTCCTCGCGGTAGGCGATCTTGCCGTTCACGAAGACCATCTCGACGGGCGTGGTGGGGTCGAGGAGACTCGTCTGCTTGATCACCAGGTCGGCGTCCTTGCCGACCTGGATGCTGCCGACGCGGTCGTCGAGCAGTATGGCCCGCGCGGCGTTGATCGTCATGAGCTTCAGCGCCGTCTCGTCGTCCAGCCCGAACCGCGCAGCCATCGCCGCCTTGAGGGCCAGATAGTCTGGTCTCAACCACCCGCCGTACAGCCCCACTCCATCCGTGTTGACCGAGATCTGCTCGACGCCGCCCTGCACATAGGCAGCGACGATGCCGCGGAAGCGGGCATCGCCCACACCGTAGAAGTCCACGATCCTGGGCCCGACATCCACCGAGAGACCGCGCTGCGCGACGACCTCGGCCACTCTATGCCCGCTGCCGGTAGCGTGCGAGGCTATTGCCGGCAGTGCGAACTCGTCGTGGAACATCCGCACGGTCATTGACATACCCCAGGTCTGCCACGTGTGCACGATGACCGGGATCTGCTCGCGAAAGACCAGGCGAGCATCCTCCAGCGCGATGTCACGCTTCGGCGGCCGCTGGCGCTCGCCCCGCTCGTACGCGCCCCACTCGGCGTCATACTCCTTTGCCCGCCGGAGGTGCTCTCGGAGCAGCCACGACATCCCCATCAGCGTGGCGCCGATGTCCCCGGCTCGCCGTTCCGGGTTGTCCGCCTGGGCGATCTTCATGACGCCCACGCGACGGACCAGCCGCTCCTGCTTGGTCGCGCCTGCTGTCTTGAACACCACGCCGAAGCCGCCGTGGTTCGTCCCGCTCCCAGGGATGGCCTGCACAGTGGTCGTGCCGGCGGCCAGCGCTGCTTCCACGATCTCCGACTCAGGGTCGAGCCCATCCCCAATCCTCATGCCGGGGTTGATCTGACACACCATGTCGTTGAGGCCGCCCTGGACGCCAATGTGGCAGTGGATGTCTACCATTCCGGGCATGACCCACTTGCCCGAGGCGTCCACCGCCGTGTAGCCCCTCGGAACCGACACCTGGTCGGCCGTCCCAACGGCTTCGATCCTGCCGTTCCGGACCAGGATGACCCCATCGTTGATCGTGCCGATGGTGACCGTGACGATCTTGCCCGCCCGAATGGCATAGCGGTGGCCCTTGGCCGCCCAGCAGCTGCCCGCCACCAAGCACGCCAGAAGGCAGGAAGCCAAGCTACGTGCCGCCTTGCCCACAGCCCTGGCCGCCATGCCCTACTCCTCTGCCCTGGCGTCGTAGGCAATCTTGCCATTCACGAAGACCATCTCGACAGGCGTGGTGGGGTCGAGCAGACTCGTCTGCTTGATCACCAGATCGGCGTCCTTGCCGACCTCGATGCTGCCGATGCGGTGGTCCAGCAGCATCGCCCGCGCCGGGTTGATGGTCACCAGCCTGAGCGCCTCCTCATCATCCAGCCCGAACCGCGCGGCCATGGCCGCCTTGACGGCGAGCAACGCCTGCCCGAAGCCGAACGAGTCCGTGTTCACTGACATCTCTGTCGCCCCGCCTTCGCGGTACGTGGGTACCATGCCCCGGAAGCGAGCATCGCCGTGGCCATAGAAGTCCACCACTCGCGGCCCGATGTTGATTGGGAAGGCGCGCTTGGCCGCCTCCTGCGCCATTCTGTGTCCGTCGTAGGCCGCGTGGGTGGCTATGCCCTTGAGGCTGAACTCGTCGTGGAACATGACCATGGTGGTGAGGACGCCCCAGGTCTCGTAAGTGTGGATCAGGACCGGGAGCTCCCCGCGGAAGACCGGACGAGCGAACTCCAGGGCGATGTCGCGCTCTGGCGCCTGGCCCCGGTCGCCGCGCTCGTAGGCGGTCCAAGCCGCGTCATAGCCCCTGGCGCGTTCCAGGTGCTCGCGCAGGAGCCAGGTCATGCCCATTCGGGTCGTGCCGATGTCGCCTGCTCTTCTCTCGGGGTTGTATGCCTGAGTTATCTTCATCACGCCGACGCGACGCACCAGCCGCTCCTTCTTCGTTGCCCCGGCGGTCTTGTAGGTCACGCCGAAGCCCGAGTGGTTGGTGCCGCTGCCCGGTACGACTTGGAGCGTGGTCACGCCTGCCGCAAGCGCCGCTTCGACGTAGTCGGACTCAGGGTCCACGCCGTCGCCTATGCGCATGCCGGGGTTGAGCTGGCAGACCATGTCGTTGAGCCCGCCCTGAACACCGGCGTGAGAGTGGATGTCTATCATCCCCGGCATGACCCACTTGCCCCAGGCGTCCACCGCTTCGTAGCCGGCCGGTATGCTCACCTGGTCGGCGGGCCCCACGGCCTCGATCTTCCCGTCGCGGATCAGAACGATTCCGTGGTTAATCGTGCCCTTGGTGATCGTGACGATCTTGCCCGCCCGGATGGCGAACCGGTGGTTACCGTCGGCCGCGACCGTGCCGCCAACGCACATTGGCAGGATAAGGCAACAGACTACCCCGCACATCGCTTGCCCTTGCCGCACGCGGCCCGTCATCTCTTACTCCTCGATCTCCGCGTCGTAGGCGAGCACGCCGTTGACGAACACCTTCTCGACGCGGCTGGTCAGCTCGAGGGGATCGCCCGACAGGACGACCAGGTCCGCATCCCTCCCAGCCTCAAGGCACCCTATCCGATGATCCAGGCCCAGGAGCTGCGCCGGCCGCACGGTCACGGCACGGAGGGCATCGGTCGCTGCCATGCCGTGCCGCACCGCATGGGCCGCCGTGATCCTCAGGAACTGAGTTGCCGATGTCCCTTGCGACTGGAAGGCGACGGGGACGCCCACGCGGGCGAGTACGGCAGCCGGGTTGACCTCTCGGCCGCGCTCCTCGCGGATGATCTCGGGTCCGATTGCCGCCGCCACCCCCGCGGCCCTCAGCTCGGAGGCCAGCCGATCCCCTTCGCTCGCGCCCAGAACCAGCAGGTCCAAGCCGTACTCCTCGCAGAAGACCGTCACGGCATTCCTGATCTCGTCTGGCCGATTGGCTACGACCAGGGCCGGCACTTTCTCACGGAACAGCGCCCGTAGCGTCTCCGACTCGCCGTCCCGCCTCGGACGCTGCGGCTCCTTCAGGTCCGGATCGTCCCCGACAACGTCCCTGCGCTCGAACTCCGCCCACCGTCTGTCGAACTCCGCCCAGTCTGAATCGTACTTCTTGGCCTTCTCCAGCAGGTCCCGCGCCTGCCAGACTCGGGCCAGCTTATCGCGGTCGGCCAGCATGGAGAACTTCAGGGCTGCAATCGGCTCGACGATTCGCTGCTCGATGCCGGCCCCGGCCGTCTTCAGGACGGACACTGTGCCGCAGAACAGGCCGGTGTCGCCGGGCGCGAGCACGATCGAGGTGACGCCGGCGCGCAGCGCCTCGCGGAAGGCGGGGTCGGTCGGATCCACGGCATCGGCTATGCTGACGTGCTTCGCGCCGCCCGAGGGCGGACCCGTGGTGGCTGACTGCGGGTTGAGCGTGGCCTCCTCGCTCTCCCAGTGGAGGCCCAGATGGGACTGCATGTCAACCATGCCTGGCATGATGACGCGGTCCCCTAACTCGATGACCTCGGCTCCCTCAGGAACCTCCCCTGCCTTGCCGACGCTCTCGATCACGGCGCCTCTGATCCGCACCTCTCCGTCAGTGATGATGCCCCCGGTGCCGGTCACGACCTGCCGCGCGCGTAGGATTAGCGGGGGCTCCGGCGACGCAGCGGCCCTCTCCTGAGGGGCCTTGCGCTCATAGACGACACGACCGTCGGAGATGGCCATCTGCACGACGGTCCTGGTCTCAAAGGGGGCCCCTGTGAGTACGACGAGGTCGGCGTCCTTGCCTACCTCGATCGTGCCGACGCTCGCCTCGACTCCCAGGATTTCGGCTGCGTCGAGCGTCACTGCGCGCAGGGCTGCCTCGGCCGGCGCGCCATTGCCCACAGTGGACGCGGCGACCGCGAGCAGGTCGCGAATCGAGTCGTCCGACGTGGCGATGGCGACCTTCACCCCGGCCTCGATCAAGACCGCCGCGTTGTCGGCGCGAGCCTGCCCCGACACGTGCGTGTAGCTGAGGTCCTCCGTGACGCGCCGGCCTGGCCTCTCCGGGAGCGTGAGCACGACCGGGACTCCGGCGTGCGAGAGTTCGCCCGCGAGCTCGTATGCCTCCCTGCCGCCCTCGATCACCAACCGCAGCCCGAACTCCTCGGCCAGCGCCAGCGCGTTACGGATGTCCTCTGCCCTGTCTGCTCTGGCCCTCACGAACGCGTCCCCGCGAAGGGCCGCCGCCAGGGCCTCGGCCCTCGGCCCGGCCCGGTCGTCCCCTGCCCCGGCGGCGGAACGGGCTTGCTCGAGGACGCGCCTGAGCAGCATCATCTCGCCCATCCTCGTCGTCGGCAACTGCCTCTCGGGCGGGACAGAGGGGGTCTCGGCAGTGGGTGGCAGTGGTGGCTTCCAGATGAGGGGCGGGTGCTTCGGCCATTGTCCGAGCACGATCCGCAGCGCGGCCGGGTCCTTTAGCAGCCGCGCCGACGGCGCTCCGTCACTCAGCTTCGCCACGGCGCCGCGTCCGGGCATGAGGCGCCGGCTCGGCGGGGACAGGTACACCGTCGTGACGCCGCCCGACAGAACCGGCCGCCAGTCCCCGTACAGGTCCAGGCCATCGGCCATGCGAAGCTCTGGCGTGACGGACTCGCGTGTGTCGCGGCCGGGCTCCGCCAGCGTCGTGAGTGCAGCAACCAGTCCCGGAATCACCACACCCTCCCCGGCCTCGATGACGGTGGCATTCCCCGGAGCCTCCACGTTCGAGCCGACGGCCGCGATCTTGCCATTGCGGACCAGCACCTCGCCCGGGGCGATTGGGTCACCGGCCACGGGGATAATCTCCGCGGCCTTGACCAGCAGCGGCGCCGCATCCTGGGCGCGTCCCGGCCCGCACAGCGCGCACGCCAGAGCCAATAGGCCCCCGCAGAGGCCGGCCGCTCGCAACTTCTCCCCATTGCCCCTAGTGCTCATTTTCCTCGTCGCCTTGCTCTGGCTCCGTCGCCGCTGTCTCTTCTTCGCCCTCGTCCTCGACGGGCGGCTCTTCCTCCTCCAGCTTCGGCTTCTCCAGCAGCCTCTTCAGGCGCTCATCCTCGGCCCTGTCATACACCACCTTCCCCTCGATGAGTACTTGGTCAACCCATGTCTGCGCGTCGAGCGGATCCCCGGTGAGGATCAGCAGGTTCGCGTCCTTCCCTGCTTCTATGCTCCCCACCCTATCGGCGACGCCGATGATCTCGGCCGGATATAGCGTGACTGACTTCAGCGCCTCCTCGCGACCCACGCCGTGCGCCACTGCTTGCGCCGCCTGGAACCAGAAGTACCTCCCGCCATACGATCCGGTCGAGCGCTGTAGGGCGAACTTGACGCCCGCCTCCGCCATGATCTTCGGGACGACCTTCATCTCCTCGGTTTCCGTCTCCTCGTCCGTCTCCCACACGATCAAGCGCGAGTCCAGGATGACCGGCAAGCCCTTCTCAGCCAGCAGATCCGCCGCCTTGTAGCAGTCGGCCCCCAGCACGGGGACCATCGCGAACTCGTGCTGCTCGCTCAGCTCGAACGCCTTGGCCACGTCGGATGCCCGGGGGCAGTACACGAAGGCGGTCAGCTTCCCCTCCAGGAGATCGATCACTGGCTGCTTCTTGGCGTCGATCTCCTCGTCGAACGGCTTGTCTGCTTCCTCCGCGTCAGCCTTCCTCTGCTCGTACTGCTCGACGTAGTCATTCAGGTCCGCGAAGTACTCCCTCAGGCGCGCCAGGTGCGCCATGCGGCTGCTGTCCGACCGCGGCTGGAGGGAGATCTTCAGCCCCGTGTAGTTGCGGACCAGCATGTCTTCCACCGTCATCCCGTCGGGCTTGACCACCACCCCCGTCCCGCCCAGCAGCGTGTCGTTCCCCGGCAGAACCAGCATGGTGGTCACGCCGTCTCTCAGGGAGTCCTCGATGAACCAGCTTATGGGGTCGATGCCGTCGAAGGCGGAGATGAAGGGCACCTCCAGCTCCCGCTCGTTCGCCGTCCGCATGCCCTGGGAGGTGTGGGCCTCCACGAAGCCCGGCATGACCACCTTGTCGGAGGCCTCGATCACGTTCGCGTCCCAGGGGATCTCGACACCGGTGCCCACCTTGGTAATGCGGCCGTCCTCGATGAGTATGATGCCGCCCTCGATGTCGCTGCCGCTGACGGTGATGATCGTGCCCGCCTTGACGGCCACTTTCTCCCGCACGGGGCCGTCCTGGCCCAGCGCTACGCCCGCCAACGCAGCTACGGCCAGCGCCGTGGCGGCCAGATGTCCATCTCTAGCCATCGGCATTCGCTCCGCTCTGCGCATCGAACACAACGCGCCCCTTCATGATCACCGTCTCGATGCTTGTGGTCACGCTCAACGGCTCGCCGCTGAGTATCAGCAGGTCCGCGTCCCTGCCCTTGGCCAGCGTGCCCACCCGGTCGGCCAGCCCCAGAATCTGTGCCGGATTGACCGTCACCGACCTCAGCGCCTCTTGGGCAGGCAGGCCGTGCCGCGCTGCCATGGTCGCATACGTCAGCAGGTTCGCCGGACCGGCGGAGTCGTTGGAGGCCAGCGCGACCTTGACTCCGGCCTCCGCCAGCAGGCCCGCGTTGTTCCAGTTGACGTCCCAGCCTCCCACGCGGTGGTAGAGGGGACCCAGGACAACGGGCACCCCCCGTCGGCCCACGTCCTCCGCCAGCTTGTACCCCTCTGTGCACTCCAGAAGGACCAGCCTGCGGAGCCCAAACTCATCGGCTATGTGGAAGGTCGTCTCAATGTCCACGGCGCCCCTCAGCGTAACGTGAATGGGGACCTTCCCGCGCATGGCATCGGCGATGGTGCGCTGGGCCGGGCTCAAC
>JBHIEF010000002.1:0-45179 GCA_046760465.1 Armatimonadota bacterium
CGTCTCAAGGGGGTGGGCTCCCACCGTGTACCAGCTGCCGCCATCCTCGTCGAATACGACGACGGCCAGCCGCGGGGCGTCGCCTCGCGTGAGCTGCACGCCGTACTGCACGGCCACGGCCCGGGCGCCGCTGAGGTCGCCCTGGGGCCGGGCTTCGATGGCGAGAAGCCGGCGCTCCTCGCCACTCTTGGCAAACGCCACCCTCACGGCTGCCGGGCCCGCAGCGCCCCGTAGCTCCGCTTTCAGCCCGCCGGCGCTGGCCAGCGCGAACTTCCGCAGCGGCACGTTGACCTGCGCGTGCGCGCTCACCAGGGAGACCGCGAGGCCGGCAGCGGCGGCGATGCAGACAGCTCTTCCCATGAGCACCAACCCACCCACGCGCGACGGGCCCGTCTAGTCTGCGGCGTTCGTAATGCGCAAGTTGTCCAGGTAGTACACCGTTCGGTCAGTCGCGGTGCTGCTGAAGCCGAGCCAGGTGAGCGCTTTCCATTCTGGACTGCCGTTCTGTAGTCCGGCGAATCGCCGCGGCTCCTGGCCGGGGAGGGTCACCGCGAGCTCCCACGTGCCGGTTGATTTCCCGCCGAGGCCGGCCACCACCTCGAAGTGCACCCATTCGCCCACGGGCAGCGTCAGCAGCTCTCTGCCGCGGAACCACAGCTTCCCCGCACGCACGGAGAGGCTGGGGCCGACGCGGTACGGGTTGGCGTTGTCGCGCCACTCGTGGAACATGACCACACCAGCCTCGATGCGCATGTCGAAGCTGCATCGTGAGGTCCCGTCTGCGTGACTGGGCGAGTAGAAGAAGTGCGGGTTGTAGGCATGCTCCAGGCCGGGGGCGTCCACGATCTTCAGGCTCTGCCTGCCCGTCGCAGCAGTCTCGTCAGTGACGCCGAGGAAGTCGCCCCTGTTCTCCACGTAGACGCGTGCCTCGGCGGGCTGTGCGCCCAAGGGCGCCCCTTCGAAGTCGTCGCTGACCGTCAGTGGCGGCGGTGGAGGGGGCGGCGGGGCGAACTCGACCGGCGAATACTCGAGGCGACGGGCGACGTTGACCCACTCCGCATCGCCGTAAAGGCCAGCCTTGGTGTAGTCGAAAGGCTTGAAGCCGATCTCGGAGGCCGGCGAGCCAGGACGCAAACGGAAGTCGAAGCTCGCCGCATCCTCGAAGAGCGGATCGGCCACGCGGGAGCCAGCGTCCTTGCCCAGCTTCTGCCATTCCTCGAAGGGCATCCCCTCGAACTGGATCGGCTGCTGCGACGCGTCCCAGTAGAGGTTGCTCTCAAGCCTGACCTTCTCGTCCTTCCAGGTGCCGTGGAACAGCCGGCCGCCATCCCAGTAGACGATGTTGTTCTGGAACGTGAACGACAGGTGATCCTCCACCCTCGACCGCTGGAGCTGGCCGTCCATGCTGAAGGCGAAGATGTTGTTGCGGATGACGTTCTCCCTGCCGAAGTGCTGATGGTAGCCGCCGGTCTTAGTGTTGTAGACCAGGTTGTTCTCCATCACGATGTTCGAGCTGCCCGCGTCGTTGTAGAGCCCCCAGCCGCCCCGGCCGTACAGGTCGTAGGAGTACACGTCGTGGATGACGTTGTTGCTGACCGTGGTACCGGGCGAGGGTCCCAGCGTGTAGACCCCACCCATGTCGCTCATGACGCCCCAGCCGAGGTGGTGGATGTGGTTGAAGTCAATGGTGTTGCGCACCGCCAGGCTCTGGGCATAGCCCCAGCGCCATCCCACGGAGACGCCCGTGTAGAAGAGGTCGGAGATGTCGTTGTGCGTCACCTGGTTGTCGCCGCTGTGACCGATCCAGACACCCACGCAGCCGGGGAAGATGCGGCCGCCGGAGCGGATGATGTTGTTGTCAACGACGATGTGGCCGGTCCGGTTGGCTCGGGCGCGCCGGATGACGGTCTCGCCGATGCGCACGCCGCCAGCGCCGAGGTCGTGGAAGTGAGTCTGGACGACGCGGCAGTCGCGGCAGCCCCGCCTAAACCACAGCCCGTAGGTGCCTATGTGCGCCACCTCGCAGCGCTCGATGGCGATGTTGCGGGCGCCGTCGGCCATGATCATGGCCGGTATGGTGACCGCCGCTTGTGGATCGGAGTGGCCCTCCTCCGGGAGCAGGTACTGGCCATGGCGGAAGGCCAGGCCCCGCAGCGTAATGTGCTCGACGGGAAGGCCCAGCTCGGGCTCGCCCACAAAGCGCACGAACTGCTCCAGCACGGGGGCGATGACCTCGGCTGTGGCCATGTCCTCGCCCGGCAGCGGCTTGTATAAGAGCGTCCCCTGGCGGTCGAGGAACCACTCGCCCGGCGCGTCCAGGGCCTCCCTGAAGTTCTCCACGTGATAGCGCTGGTTAGGCCCCCACCGGTTGAAGGTCCACAGCGTGGGGCCGGTAGTGTAGACCGTGTTAGTCTCCTCATCCACAGCAGCCAGCCGCAGTCGCGCCGCCTCCCAGGAATGGTAGGCCACCAGCGTGACGTCGGTCAGGTTGGGCCAGGCCCTCACGTCGCCGGGTCGGGCGCGGAAGGCGCGGCTCTCCAGGTTGGCGGGCTGGCCGGTCAGCGGGTCGGTGCCATAGTGGACCTTGCCGAGCACGTAGTAGTAGAACCTGTTCGGAGAGCGGGCACGTGTAGCCCGACGGCCATTGACGAAGAGCTGTTCGAAATACCACTCGCCGGTCCTCACCGCGGGCACTTGAGCGCTCCAGATGCCGTCGGCGCCACGCCTGAAGCCGGAGATGGGTCGCCCGCCGGTGAAGACGGGAGTGGCCCCCGGCGCCGCCTCGTAGGCGATGGGGCAGTCAGCCGTGCCGCTGTCAGTCGGAGTCAGAACCAGGGGTTCAGTGAGTGTGTAGGTCCCATCGGCAACCAGGACCCGGACGGGCTCGGTCAACGGCCCCCGCTTCTTCAGGGCGCGGACGGCGTCACGCGCACCGGTGAGGGAGGCCAGCGGTCCGTCCGTCTTCCCCAGGTTGGGGCTCGCAAGTCGCCCGGACCAGGCGTCATGGCCATTCGGGGCGACGTAGAGCGTAACTGCGTGGGCAGTCGGGATGTAAACCAGACAGGCTGCCGCGAACCACAGCGGCCCGCACAGCCTGGTTCCAAGCACAGCCATAGTCCATACTCCCCCATCTGCACGCGACGGCGCCCGAGGGCAGGTCGTCCGTCGGCCTCAGGACGCTCATTCGAGAGCGTCGCCCGCCAGTCCTCTTGAGGGAATGGACCGGCCATCCGCAGCAGGCGGGCGCCCGACGCGCTACGCTTGCACGTCGAACAGGTCGTAGTCCGGCCAACTCTCGACGGCGTTGGCGGCGCGGTGCAGGGCCGGGTCTATATCCCCGTAAGAGAGGCCGGAGGCATCGCGGCGCTGGTTGAACAACACCGCCCAGTTGAGGCCGTCGTGCCGTCGCACCAGCAGCGACGACGTGCCCGACATGCCGCCAGCGTGCCAGTGGTTGGCCTTGCCATCGCCCGTGGGGCGCACCAGCCAGCCGAGCCCATAGTAGGCCGCTTTGGGCGTGCCGTCCGGCTCGAAGCCGGCCTGGCCCTCCGGTCGAGCGAACATCTCCTCAACCGTGTCTGGCTTCAGCAGGGGGCAATGCTCAGGGTCGTCGAACGCGCACGCGAAGCGCACCAGGTCCGCCGCCGACCCAATCCAGCCGCCGTGGGCGTCCATGGCCTCGAGGTGGAAGCCGCCATATGGCTTCGGCACCTTGCCGCCGTCGCCGGGCGTCATCACGTTCTCGGCCACCTCGGGGTCGTAGTAGCGGACCTCTCCGGGCGCGCGATGCTGCGGCAGCGTCCGACCCAGACGCATGCGGCGGATGCCTATGGGCCTCAACACCTCGTCCTTCACGAACTGCTCGTAGGTCTTGCCCGACACCTTCTCGATGAGCCGCCCCAGAACGCAGTAGCCGAAGTTGGAGTATGCGTAGGTCGAGCCCGGATCGTGGTCCAACGGACGTCCCAGCATATAGCGGATGATGGCCTCGGGGCCCGCGGGCGGTTGCAGGCCGAGCTCGCGGGCGATGCTTATGGGGCGAAACATCGGATCGAAGGAGGCCTCCCGATCGAAGCCCGCCGTGTGCTGGAGAAGATGCCGAATCGTGATCTGCTGGAGTCGAGGGTCGGGCTCGGCATCTGGCGCCAGGTGGGGCTCATAGGCCAGCATCGCAAATGCAGGCGTATCCAGCGTGAGCCGGCCGTCGGAGTCCTCGATCAGCCGCAGTACCGCCACGGCCGTGATGGGCTTCGAGATGCTGGCGATGCGAAACAGGGAACTGGGCGAGACGGGCTGCTCGGCTTCCTTGTCGGCCCACCCGTATCCCCGGGCCAGGACCAGTCGGCCGCGGCGACTGACCGCCAGGGCGCCGCCGGGGATGCTCCGGGCATGCATGAAGGAGGCCACCTCGTCGTCGAAGGGCTTGAGGGCCGGGCACTCTCGGGTGACAGTGATGGGGAGGGCCTCCGCTTCCTTCTCCGCCTGCTCATCGGCGCTCGCAGACGAGGTGCTCGCCAGTAGAACGACTACCGCCAGGAGGCGCAATGGCAGTGCCTCCGGCCAGTGGCATGGAGATGTCGGTGTGAGCATCACAGCTTGACCGTCTGTTCCACGCGCACGTGCACGCGGCCTGCGCCGCAACAGGTCCGGCCGCCTCGGCCAGGGAAGCTAAGCGAGAGCACAGCGAGAGAGGGCCTCCGCGCGACGGCGCTGTTGCCGTCTCGGTCGGGCGGGGGCCGGATGAGGGAGGCAGAATGCTGAGGCGACGACTACCGTTTCTCAACCACACAAGCTGCGCGTGCCTGCTACTCGTGCTGCTGGGCCTGGGAGGTGTCCTCTTGCGGCAAAGCGATGGTCGCTCACAGGTGCGGGCGGAGGAGGCCGTGATTGTGCAGACCGGCTTCGAGGAGGGCCTGCAAGGCTGGACCCGGCAGGGCGAGGCGGAATTCGCCCTGGACAGGGAGCAGCCCTACAGCGGCCGCCAATGCGCGCGGATCATCGTCGCGCCGGGCACGGAGCTATCGTGGCAGCAGCTCACCCGCGAGTTCGGCCCCGTGGCTCGCGGTGACGAGTTCCGGGTGACAGTGTGGCTGCGGGCGGACAGCGCGGACGGGACGGGAGCCTACTGCGCGCTGCAATTCCTGGACGCGGGCGCGCGCCGCGTCGGCATCTTCCACAGCAAGATCGGCCGGGACAACGGAAGGGCCGGATGGGAACGACTGCTGATCGAGGGCAGGGCACCAAAGGGCACGGCCAAGGCGCGCGTGGACCTGATCCTCCACGCACACGGCACGGCATGGTTCGACGACGTGGAGGTCGTCCGCACCGCGCAACTGACCCCATGGCCCGACCTGGGCGACGCCGAACGCACCATCACCATACGCACGGACGACGTAGTCCACCCCAGGTTTGGGGGCGTGGGGTTCCACGTGCTTCATCACGTCTTCCCCACCACCGAGGCGCATCTCAACGAGGTCATCGCCAAGCGGTGGCGCGAGCTGAACCCCTCCTTTGCTCGGCTGAATGACAGTTGGGAGTGGGACCATGACAAGCTCGACGAGGTGGCCGCCCACCTGCTCCGGCTGAAGGAGACGGGCACTGAGGTCTACATGACCACCTGGGGCCCAAAGGACACCCAGCCCGGCGAGGAGCGGGCCGCGTACGCGAAGCGCGTAGTTGACAACCTGGAGTACCTGGTGCGCGAGAAGGGCGCCGCCAACATCAGGTACTACTGCATGACCAACGAGCTATCGCTCAAGGGGTGGGGAGAGCTGATCAACGACCTGCCCAAGTTCCAGGACTACCACCAGGAGCTGTTCGACGAGCTCAAGGCCCGCGACCTGGACATCAAGCTCCTGGCGACGGATGCATCCCCGCTGGAGAGATGGGACAGCATCGAATGGGCGACCGAGAACATGGACGACATCACCGGCGTATACGGCGGGCACCACTACATCAACAACCACGATCTGGACGACGAGCGGTTCTACCCGTGGTTTCTGTCCAAGCTGAGCTGGGCGGCGGGACTTGCCCGGCAGAAGGGCAAGGACTTCATCATCGGCGAGTTCGGCGCCAAGCAGGACGGCCGGGTCGTGGATGGCGTCAAGAGGGACGTGTGCATCTACTGGGACACCCCGCAGGAGCCCATGGTGGGCATACAACTGGCCGAGGCGGTCATCGCCGCGCTCAACGCGGGCGTCTACGCGCTGGGCACGTGGACGTTCATGGACTTCCCCGACGACTATGCGCGCAACTACATCAACAAGTGGGGCACCTTCAAGCGGAGCGGCACGGACTACTCGACGCGGGCGCACTACTACGCCTACGGGCTGCTGACCAAGTTCTTCCGGGGCCCGGCGACTGTGTTTGGGGTCGAGTGCAGCGATCCCTACCTGCGCGCAACGGCCGTTCAGCACCAGGGCAGCAACACATACTCCGTCGCCGTCGTAAGCCGCTACCGGGACGAGGTTCGCGTCGTCGTCTCCCTTGACAAGCGGAAGCCCGCCGCTGCCTTCCGCAAGTACGTCTACGACCCCACTAACGTGCCGCAGCACCCCTTCGGCGACCTACAGGCTCCGACGGCCAAGATGGCCATGCAGAACGGACGGCTCACCGACACGCTGGCGCCCAATACGCTGACGGTATACACGACGGCCTACGATGAGGAGCCACCCGCGCCCGTGCGGGGTCTGCGGATCGGCAAGACCACGGACGGGAGCCCTCGTCTACAGTGGCAGGCCAACGCCGAGGCCGATCTGTGCTACTACCGCGTGTTCCGGGGCGACAGGGCCGACTTCGCCCTCACCGTGCAGAACCAGATCGGCTCGACCATCGCCGCCGAGTTCGTTGACGAGACGCCCGAGGCCGGTCGCGACCACCACTACAAGGTCCTGGCGGTGGATCAGTCCGGGAACGCGAGCAAGGCGGAGTGAGACCTGAGCAGGCTCCGCCCGGCGCGCTACGGCGTGGCGCGGTGTGCCTCGATACCGAGGGATCTGGCCAGCATGTCGAGGCGCGCGGCCTGGTGTCCCGTTCCCAGGGCGAAGTGGTGGGTGGGGCCGGCCAACGACCAGCGCTCGACGAAGGTGGCGACGTCCGGCGCGAACCTGGCGCGCGTGTTGGTGTTGCCCGTGGCCGGGATTGGGCCGGGCAGGGACTCGCCCTCCGCGATCACCATCTCGAAGCGGCCGTCGTGGGTCTGCGTCAGGCCGAGAATGGTGAGGGGGCCGCGCTTGATCTTGAACTCCACCGAGGCCCCGGCGCCGCGCTTGCCGTGGTACAGGCTCAGGCCCCGCAGAATGGGGCGCTGGTCGCTGATGGCGATGTGAGCGGGGCCATCGTGCCCGACCAGGACGAAATCCTCGACGAAGTCCACCGGGTGAAGCTCGGCGAACGAGCCGCCCGCGCCGAGGCGATCCATGATGAGCATGGCCACGCAGTTCTTCAGGTCCAGCTCCCCCGCCACGGGCACGCCGCGTCCGGTCAGGAGCGAATTCCCCACGATCATGGCTGCCGCCAGCTGCTCGTACTCGTTGTTCTCCAGGCCCCGGTAGTAGTACGCCAGGCCGGTGAGGCCGAAGTCCTCTACCAGCCGGTCCAGTCCCACGGCGACGCACGCTGACCGCTCCAGGGCCTCCGCGGTGACCGGTCCGGCGATGGGGTCGGCTCCCGGCTGGGGGAAGGTGAACACGCGCCTGATCTCCTCGACCTTGGCGGCTACCTCGTCCCGGGTTACCTTGTCCACGCGCGCGGCCAGGTCGCACATCTCCAGGACCTCAACGTGCATGCCGAAGTGGGCGGTGAACATGGTAGGGTCGGAGTGCATGTCTAACATGCCCTCATAGACGTGCCCCATGCAGCCGATGCGCGCGTTCTTCAGATCGTGAAGCACCGGGGCCAGGCGCGCCCAGTCCAAGACCCTCGACCAGGCACGCTCGTCGTCCCGAAGCTGCCCCACGATCACGTCCGCCGGCTGAATGCCGCAACGCCTCAGCGCCCCGGCGATCTCGGGCAGGCTGGTCACGTTGTCGTTCTCAAGCTGCCTTTCGGTGGTGGCGCGAGCGTAGTCCATGCGAGCCTGCGGCTGCAGCCCCACCAGGACGAAGGGCACACCTGCGCGCTGCGCCGCGATCACGGCGGTCGAGGCCGGGGCATAGGTGGCCACGTAGCATAGCACCAGGTCCACCTCCTCGCGCCGGAACAGGCTCCCCACCTCGAACGCACGATGCGAGCTGTCCGAGAGGCCGCCCGAGACGACCGTGACCCCCGCGTTCGTCAGGCGCTCCTCGAACTCGTGAATGTGGCCCATCAGCCTGGGCTTCAACTCGGGAAACTGGGGCCAGTACGTATCGAGGCCGACCGCAAAGAAGCCCACGCGCCCCGAGCGCGTGCGGCCCAGCGGATCGTACTCAGACCCCAACCCGAGGTCGTCTGAATCAGCCATGGTCGGCTCCTTGCTCGCCGCGAAGGGCGCACCAGTGGCGCCAGCCTATCCCATCACCAGGTCACCGTGAGGTCTCCCGTCACGCGGGTCATGGTAAGGCACTCGCCCTGCTTGTCGTAACTCACGGCCGGATCGCCTGCCCCGTCCACCGCCACCGTCTCGGACGCTATCGCTCCAGCGGAGGGATACAGCGTCACCTCGGCATCGGCAAGCCCGGAGATCAACAGCCTCCGGCTGGTGCCGGTGGGATGCTGCTGCTCCTTGCAGCCCAGCAGCGTGTCGGCGCGCTGCTCGACGAACACCCGGCACTCGTGTTGATAGGAACGGTCCAGGGCATACTCAGCCAAGCCGTTGCGAAGCCGCGTCTCGCGCTCGGTGATGAGCGGCGCCCCCTGTGGAAAGCGCACGAGCAAACGCGCGGTCGCATCTGGCTTGTGGCCGGTGAACACGTACGCGTTGTCCTTGCGCGAGACGAACGTGTACAGGCACCGGGCGGCTGGGTCGTGCCGGCGCTGCACGAACGCCCAGCCCAGCTCGGCCAGGAGGTACCTCAGCCACACGCTGGTGTCCAACTTGGAGACATTGTCCGCCCAAATCGGGTTGGTCGAGCCGGGGCGGAAGTGCAGAGGCAGCGACCCCCTAAGCCAGGCGATGGCGCCGCCGTCCCATGACGGCTCCCTCCTGATGAGCGCCAGCGCACGCTGCTCGCCGGCCTGGCGAGCCGTCGCCACAACCTCCTCGCCTTGGGCGGACTCCACGATGGGACCGCCAGAGAGGGCGCTGCGGTGCACCACGCGCGAGGGTGGTTGCCCGTCCTCCCACTCATCCGTCCGCAGGGACGTCTGGACGATCAACTCTCCCTCGATCGGGTCGGCCAGTGACACTCCCAGCAGCTCTCGCACCTCGTCGCCGGCGGCTGCCAGGGGCCCGAACAGCATGGCCGTGCCGCCGGAGCGTACCCAGTCGCGGATCTGCCCGCCGCAGGCCCAGCCCTGGCGCGGCACGGGGGCCAGAAGGACGGTGTCGGCCAAAGCGGACGCGCGCGACTCCAAGACTGCGGTCAGGTTGTCGGTCGAGACCACCGTGTTGAGTGGGAGGCCATTCTGGACGGCGCAGCGCAGGAAGAGATCGGCGAAGTAGGCTTGGCCGATCTGCTCGGGATGCTCCCGTGCCAGCTCGTGGTACTCCCTGAACGGGTACACGAGCGTGAGTGGGCCGGGCGCATCGGGAGCCATGGCGACGGCCCTGCGCATGTGCGGGATGGTCTCTAGGGCGGTGTTCTCGTTCAGCTCGCCGCGCTCAGTGTCAATGGTGAGCAGCTCCATGAAGCGTGCTGGTTCGGCCTCGCCCCGGCGGTTGATGCGTGCACAGACCCACGGGCAGTAGATGTCGAAGGGCTCGCGGTTGTAGTAGTCCCACCACGGGTTGGCGTAGAACCACGGGTCGTTGAGGTAGTGCCGGACGGCGTAGGTTCCGCGCGGAGGGAGGTGGGCAATGCGCGAGAGATGCGCCATTACCTCCATCCCCAGGTCCCGCGAGCCCCAGGGCGGATTCACGGGAGGGTTGACGATCGGAGCGAGCCGGTAGATGTCCTCAAAGGAGACGCAGTCCGCGGCCAGGTCCACCCCCATGGGGAAGTTGGTGCCGCGCAGCTCCAAGGGTATGTCGGACACCTCGGCAGCGAGATCTCGCCAGAAGGAGAGCACTCGCTCGCGCTCCTGGGCATAGTCCACACAGCCGAAATCCTGCCCGTCGAAGTTCTCGCCAACGAGGTACCAGGCGTAGTGCGAGAAGCCCATGCCGTTCGACAGCCACAGGTAGTCGAAGCCCAGGGCGGCCAGGAAGCTCCGGCACTGCCTACCCAGGAAGGTGCCGAAGCTAGTGCCTTGGGGAATCCCCTCCGGGAATCCAGCGTAGGGGCGCTCGTCTCGGTCGAGGGACGCGTATGCGCAGATGAACCCGACGGTGCGGGGTCGCCCCGAGTCGGGTCCGGCACGGAAGATCTCGCGATGGCGCTCGTACTTGAAGTACGACTCCACGAACTCCGGCCCGGGGTCCACCGTTGCCCCTATGGTCACGTCCAGGCCGAACTCCCGCTGTCCCACTTCCTTGAAGCCGGTGGTGATGGTGCGAAGCGTCTCGTAGGTCATGGACGGCGGCTCGTCCATGTAGTCGCGCCGGGGTTGCGGGCTGCTCGCGTCCCAGGGGTACATTCCCCTCTCGGCGTTGCAGAAGCCGATGGAGAGGGCCCACGGCAGCGGATCATCGAGGCGGCCGCGCCACTCGAAGATCTCGGTGCCGTCTCCGGTCCAGAGCATCACCGCGACGCGGTCGCAGACGTCAATCAACGGCTGCCACTGCCGGAACACCTCGCGGCACGTGGCAGTCACCGCCTCCGGCTCGATGCTCCTGAAGGGCTTGAGGCTGGTCTCAAGAGTCACGCGCTCCAGCAGCTTACGCCCGGGTGCGGGTGCCCCGGGGCCGAAGTGCTCGGGTGCATGACCCGGCGCAAGGCTCATTGCCCATCGCCCCGCTCGACGCCTGCGCTGGCACGCTTCAGGCAATGCTCGAAGAAGAGGTAGATCTGCTCATTCGACTCAGCGGTGGGAGAGTGCTGGGGGCGATTCGTCATGGCGACACGGTCAGCGTACCCCAGCAGCCTGTTGACGGCCACGGCGTGGTTGAGGGCCCGCCAGCGCTCGGGCGGATCCTCGGACCCGCCCGAGACGAGGAATGGCCTGGGTGCCATCAGGGCGTGCAGTTCGTGCAGGTCGTACCCTTCGTCGAACAGCCTCTGGTACGCGCCCGTGCGGGGATTGTCATCGCTGGGGACTCCCTTCTCGCGCTGTCGGCCACGTTCGTACCCCAGGTACCAGGGCTCCCAGTAGTTCACGTTCGGGCGCGTCTCATCGAAGACGACGCCTCCATCCGACCACGCCGCGCAGGCGAACTTCTCGTACAGGCAGGAGGCGAACATGGCCCACTTCCCGCCATAGGAATGCCCGACGATGCCTATCCTCTGAGGGTCCACCTCAGGGAGGTTTGCCAGCGCGTTGCACAAGTTGGCGGCAACGTATGCCATCATCGAGAGCGGCTGTAGTTGCGCCTCCTCCTCGCTCGGGTAGTACCTACAGCTCGGTGTTCCGACCGAAAGCGCGACGAAGCCTCGCTTGGCCAACTGGTAGCCGAAGTCGCGCAGTTCCCTGCCCAGCCCTATGCCGGTCTCGGCGTCGTAGTAGACCACTACTACGGCAGGGAGCGGCTCCTCGCCGTCTGGCACGAGCAAGTAGCCGTCCACCGTGCGCTGCTTCGGTGCGACCTCGATGCGCACGCGGTGCTGGGTGAAGTCCTCGCGGCGTTCGTGGGCCAGATACTCGATCTGCGGACCGTCTATGATCGGGGGCCAGGGGCCCATGATCTCGTGCCACCTGGCCAGGATCTCCTGCCTGCGCCTGAGCCAGTCAGCCGGTGTCCTCACGGCGCTGCCGTCGTAGAACCGCAGGGGCGACCTATAGTCGCCATAGTCGTTGGCGAGCTCTGGCGGCGGGCTGAAGAAGGGCGCGAGCAACCGGGGGATTGCCCCGCCGTTCTCGCCGCCATTCTGGCCTGTGGGGAGTTGTGCCAGAGAGGCGGCGCCAGCCGCCGCCGAGAGAGTCAGCATGGCGACGATGAGACGCAACGCGGTCACTCCCCTTCGTCTTCCGGGCAAGCGAGGTAGTCACGGTCCCGCACGGCCGAGTGGGCGCACTTGCCTGGCTCCAGGGAGCCAACCTCCGGCGAACAGGCATCAGCGCGGGAACTTGGCCTCTGCCCTCGCCTTGGCCATCACGGTCTGCACCGAGACGGGCTTCCCGCCCTGCCGCTTGCTCTCGTCGGCCGCCTCCATGAAGGCGTAGATCTCCAGGGTCTCCTCGGCCGGGACCGGCGGCACACCGGTGCGGAAGAACCTCACCACATCCACCATGAGCGGGCGGTATCCGGCGGAGGGCCCGACGGGGGCTATTCCCTCCGTGCCGAAGGCCGTCCCTCCAAACTCGCTCTTGCCCTGACGAATCCCACGGTAGGTGCCGATCCTGCCGTCCTCCCAGACGCCCACCACGAGGTCGGTGCCCGAGGTGCTGGCGCGGGTGACGGTTTCACAGCCCGTGCCCATCACCGTGAATAGGGCTTCCACGCCGTGGATGCCGTACCAGAACAGATCGGGATGCGTCTTCTCCAGGGAGCACGGACCGTAGGTGTCGCACCCGACGATCCGGCCGATCCTGCCGGCTCGTGCCTGCTGAGCTCCCTCGGCGTAGCGCAGCGAGGAGGAGGAGAACACGGGGACCTGGTAGTGCTCAGACGCCTGGAAGATGGCGACGGCGTCGGCCAGCGAGCCGGCGATGGGCTTGTCCACGAAGACGGGCTTACCTGCCTTGAGGACCGGCAGCACCTGTGCCAGGTGCGGGCGGCCGTCGTTGGTCTCCAGCAGCACCACATCCACCCTCTCCAGCAACTCCGCGATAGAAGCGACGATCTCCACCCCCATCTCCTGGATCTGCTCCGTGTACCGTGGCACGCGACTGACGCTGGACTCGATATCCGGGCTGCCCTTTGGGTACGCGGCGACGACGCGGCATCCGCTCACGTCATCGGCCGCATTCACGTCGTTGAGGATCCGAGTGAAGGCGATGACGTGGGAGGTGTCCAGTCCGATGATCCCCGCGCGGAGCTCCCTCTTCTCGCCGTCGGCGGGGCAGGAGCTTTGGGACGGGGCGAGCAACAGCAAGGCGCCAACGGCGATGGTGCCGGCTGTCTGGCGTAGCATGGCATCTGCCTCCCGTTCCGACGTACGCTCACGAGGCTGCATTCCCCGGGGCGCGGCCCCATCCTTCCCCGGGAAGCGCGCTGCCCCTGCCCGCGACACCCTCAGTGGGCCGGGGTCGGCGCAAGCCCGCCGAGCGGCTGCGGCCAGGGACGGATTGGGCACCTCCCGGTTACCCGAGAGCGCCGCACAAGGAGGGAGGACGACGCCGCCAGTTGAAGGAGAGCGCGGCAGCAGAGCGCGCCTGTTCTCCCCAGGCTGGAAGACGGAGGTGTTGCAGTTGAAGCGTCTCGACAGCGGGGCCGCGTTGCTGGTGGTGGCGTGCAGCCTCATCCCAACGGCGGGGATCGCGCAGTCCCTGGCGGAGCTGTGGCAGCTGCAAGAGGGCCGGTCGCGAAGGGTCAGCAGCGTCAACGCCGATCCAAGCAGCAACCGGGACTTCCTCACCCTACAGCCCGGCGACACGGGCGACCTGGCGGACCTCGAGGGGCCAGGCATCATCCGGCACATCTGGTTCACCATTGACGCGGAGGACAGCCACTACCCGCGACACCTGATCCTGCGCGCGTGGTGGGACGACGAGGCCACGCCGAGCATCGAGGTGCCGCTGGGCGACTTCTTCGCCGTGGGGAACGGGATGCGCGCGAATGTGAACTCGCTGGCCGTGCAGACGTCGTCCGAGGGCCGAGCGCTGAACTGCTTTTGGCCAATGCCCTTTGCGCGTCGCGCCAGGCTGACCTTGGAGAACCAGAGCAGCGGCGTGGTCTGGGCGCTCTACTACTACATAGACTACGATACGGTTCCCGAGCTGCCCCAGCCGCTGGCGACCTTCCACGCGCAGTACCGCCAGGCGTATCCGGTGGTGGACGGCCAAGACTACGTCTTCGCAGAGATTCAGGGGCGCGGGCACTACGTCGGCACCGTGCTCTCCTGGTGGGATGTGGAGCGGGGATGGCCGGGCGAGGGAGACGACCGCTTCTACGTGGACGGCGAGGCCCAAGCCAGCATCCAGGGCACGGGCACGGAGGACTACTTCTCCGACGCCTGGGGCTTTCGTAAGTTCACGGAACTTGAGCACGGGGTGACGGTCTGGGAGGGCACCGAGGAAGGCTCGCGCTGCACGGCCTACCGGTGGCACCTGCGCGACCCGATCCGCTTTGCCAGCAGCCTGCGGGCCACCATCGAACACCGCGGCTGGGCCATCCGCGAGGGCAAGTGGGACGGCTTCGCGCACCGGGCCGACCGCTTCTCCAGTGCGGCCTTCTGGTACCAGGTCGAGCCGCACGCGGGGTTTCCGCCGCTGCCTCCGGCCGGGCAGCGGATGCCGTACGAGGAGGAGCGGACGGAGCTGGAGACGCTGCTGGAGCGGATCGAGGCGGGCAGCGAGGAGCGCACGCCCTCCCGCCAGGCGGGCCGCCTGTGGTCACGCGGCGCTCAGGTGTTCTACTCGCCGCAGACTGAGGAGGAGGCCTGGCTGCGCATCCCCTTCCAGGTGCAAGAGGGCGGTCGGTGGCTCATCTACGGGCTGCTGACCTCTTCCTATGACTACGGCGTCTGGCAGTTCGTTCTGGACGGCGAGCCGCTGGGCGCCCCACGCGACATGTACAGCGCGAACACGCAACTGGATGACGTGTTGCTCGGTGTACGAGAACTGGCCGCCGGCGAGCACGTGCTCGACGTCCAGACGGTGGGCAAGAACCCTCAGTCCACGGGCGTATACATGGGGCTCGACGCTCTGGCGCTGAGGCGGTAGCCGAGCACAAGCCGGACCGAGTATGGCGAGCAGCCCTATGCGAGCATCCATCTGTCACGCAGTCATCTCATGTGCGCTCCTCGCGGCAGCCGTCGCGAGCCCCTCGGCCCAGCCCGACGAAGGTGCACCCATGACCCAAGCAGAGAGTGTCGCCAGACTCCTCGACCAGGAGATCCGTCGGACCAAGCCGGACTACATCGTCTACAGGCCGCGCAGCGTAGACGGCTCCACCTTCGATACCGGAAACGAGCACTTCCTGGTCTTCGACGGGCCGGACGGGTCGCTGATGGCCGTGTGGACGCAGAGCAGCTACGAGGGCGCGGGCGACCACCGCATCGTCTTCTCGCGTTCCGATGACGAGGGCGTGACCTGGAGGCCACCCCTGCGACTGGTGGGGCCAGGCCGGCCCGGCGAGGGCCGGATGGCGAGCTGGGGATTCCCCCTCGTCTCCCAGTCGGGGCGCATCTACGTCGTGTACAACCAGTACCAGGGCATAGACGACGTGATGCACCAGATCACCGGCACCATGGACTGCGTCTACTCGGACGACATGGGCCAGACCTGGTCTCAGCCGCAGACAATCCCCATGAGGCGGAGCCCGCACGACCACCCGGACCCCAAGGTGCCCTCCAACTGGATCGTGTGGCAGAAGCCCATCCGCGATCTGAAGGGGCGATGGTTCACGGGCTTCAGCCGATGGGTCAGCAAGGCCGTGCGCACGCCACCGCACAACAACTCCTGGACGGCTTGGGAGTCGGTGGTGGAGTTTATGCGGTTTGAGAACACCGATGACGACCCCGAGCCCAAGGACCTCCGCATCACGTATTCGGCCTGGGGCCAGGATGCGCTGCGAGTGCCGCATTATGCCAATCCGAGGTTGAGCATCGCCCAGGAGCCGAGCCTGGTCCGGCTGCCCGACGGGCGGCTGTTCTGCACCATGCGCACCATGAGCGGGTACATCTGGTACAGCGTCTCTGACGACGACGGAGAGACGTGGTGCGCGCCGCGTCCTCTGCTGCGGCGGGACCACGGCGATCCCGTACTCCAGCCTCTGTGCTGCTGCCCGATATACGAGTACTCCCAAGGGCGCTACCTCTTGCTCCACCACAACAACGACGGGCGCTTCGAGGGCTGCCAGCCCGAGGACACTCACCGCAACCGTCGGCCGGCGTTCATCGCGCTCGGCGAGTCCCGCCCGCAGGCGGAGCAACCCATCTGGTTCAGCAGCTCGAAGGTGCTCATGGACAACGACGGGGTCGGCATCGGTCCACTGAAGCGGATTGACATCGGGGTCTACCCCAGCGTCACCAAGCGCGAGGGCAACTTCGTGCTCTGGCACCCCGACCGCAAGTTCTTCCTGCTCGGCAAGCGGATAACGCCCGAATGGCTGGCCGATCTGGAGGTGCCTGCGGAATAGGCGGCACCCTTGCCCGCGCGGAGGTAGGCAACCATGACGTCCCGGGAACGCGTCCTGCTGGCCCTGAACCGCGAGCCCGCTGACCGTGTGGCCATCCACGATAGCCCGTGGAGCACCGCCGAAGCGCGCTGGCGCACAGAGGGGCTGCCAGAGGGCCAATCCCCGGCCGACTACTTCGGCTTCGAGTTCCGTGGCTGCTGGGTAGACAACTCGCTCCAATTGCCCGCGGAGACGATCGAGGAGACAGACGAGCACACGATCAGGACGACAGGCGACGGCAACACCTGGAAGAACTGGAAGCACTCCACCTCCACGCCCGAGCTGATTGACTTCCACATCACCAGCAGGGAGCTGTGGGAAGAACACAAGCCGCGAATGGTGATGAACGACTCGCGGGTGGACTGGGAGGGGCAACTACGGGGCAATCGGGACGCTCAGGAGCGGGGCCTGTTCTACAGCTTCAACTGCGGCCCGGGCTTCACCAAGGTGTGCAACATGGTGGGGCCGGAGCGCACCCTGATGGCCATGATCGAGGACCCCGAATGGGTCAAGGACATGTTCATGACCGACGCGCAGCTCTGCGTTGACATTGCCGAGGCGATGATGGATAGGGGGTTCCACTTCGATGCGGGCTGGGTCTTCGATGACCTGGGGTTCAAGCACCGGCCCTTCTTCTCGCCGGGCATGTATCGCGAGCTGCTCCTGCCGGCGCACAGGCTGATATGCGACTGCTTCAGGAGCCGCGGCAAGCCGATGCTCATCCACACCTGCGGCAACGTGATGCAGCTCATCGGCTTGCTCATAGAGGCGGGTTTCGACTGCATCCAGCCGCTCGAGGTCAAGGCCGGCAATGACCTGCTGGCGCTTAAGCACGAGTACGGCGAGCGGCTCTGCTTCATGGGCGGCATTGACGTGCGGGCCATGGCCTCCGATGACCCCGAGGACATCGTCCGCGAGATTTCGTCCAAGATCCCGCCCGCCAAGCAGGGCGGTGGCTACATCTACCACTCGGACCATTCGGTTCCCGACAACGTCAGCTTCCACCAGTATAAACGCGTTATGGAGTTGGTGGCGGAGCACGGCAGCTTCTGAGGGGCGGGCCGGTGCAGAGGGGGCCAGACGAAGACCGGACAGGGCGACCGCCAGTCCGGCCCTCCGTTCCGGCTGAGCACACCGCCATGCAGCCCCCGCGTGAGGCGAGCACACGCCGCGCCAGTCCAGGTCACTCCCCCATCGGGAAGCCCGTCTGGCGCAGCCAGTCGTCCATCTCAGCAGCCAGCTCGGCCTTGCGCTCGGAGTACGCGGGATCGCCGGCCAGGTTCTCGGTTTCACCGGGGTCTTCGGCCAGGTGGTAGAGGAACTCGTTGCCCTGCGCGTAGCGGACGTACTTCCAACCCTGACCGCGGATCATGAAGGAGCCCTGCGTGCCGGGCCTCACCTCGCGTAGGCCCTGCGGGTGGGCGCCGACGCGTTCGCTGAAGGAGAAGGGCCGCCCCTCGGAGTCCTCGCGTGCGCCCGTGAGGAACGGCGCCAGGCTCTGCCCCTGAACGTGCTGCGGGATCGGCCGACCGAGCAGTTCCAGGATGGTGGGCATCATGTCCGTCAGGCACGCGGCCATCTCCGAGCGCCGAGGCTTGACCCGCCGGGGGTAGCGAATCAGCAGAGGGATGCGGGCGATCTCGTCAAAGAAGGCACTGGTGCTCTTCCAGACCATCCCGTGGCCGCCCAGCATGTCGCCGTGGTCGGCAGTGAAGATCAAAATGGTGTCTTCGGCGCGGCCGGTTGCCTCCAGAGCCTCCAGGACGCGTCCCACCTGATCATCAATCAGCGCGACCATGGCGTAGTAGACGCGCAGGAACTCGCGCAGGCCCGGCTCGCCCAGGTCGGCCACGATCCGCCGCGACCATTGCCGCTCGAACAGCTCCTCGTGGCTTTGCCAGTTGGCCGGCAGCTCGAGCTTGCCGGGTGAGAACCTCTCGTAGTAGGGCGACGGCGCCACGTTGGGGTCATGTGGAGCGACGAACGAGCAGGTCACCATAAACGGCTTCTGCTCGAGCGCCTTGAGCCGGTCCACGGTCAGATTCGCCACTCGCACGTCCAGGTGGTCCTCCAGAGGCAGCTTCAGGCGGCCCATCTTGGTGATGAAGCCCGCGAACCTCTGGTCCTTCCAGCGATCGCCCAGCGCCTCGACCGCCTTCTGCAAGGCGGGCGCTACCTCCACCGGCAGGGCCCAATTGTAGAAGGGCATGAAGCCTTGGGGGTCTTCGGCGCGCACGCGGTCGAAGGTCTCCTGCATGTCCCGCTGGTAGTCGCTGGGCTTGTACATATCGGTGTAATAGGGCACTGGCTCCCCCAACAGGTGCCACTTGCCGTAGAAGTGCGTGGCGTAGCCCGACTCGTACAGGATCTTCTCCGTGGTGAGATCCTCAGGGGTGATTCCCTTCTGCCTGGCGCCGCAGTTGAGGACGATGCCGTGCGCGTGCGGGTAGAGGCCATTGACGAAGGACGCTCGACTGGGCGAGCAGAAGGGCGTGGGGCAGGTGGCGTTGTCGAAGCGCACACCCTCCTGCGCAATGCGGTCTATGTTCGGGGTCGGCACCGGCCCGCCGTAGCAGCCCAGACAGCTCGCGGTAAGCTGGTCGCACATTATGATGAGAACATTGGGCCGGCCCGCGGCAGTCTGGCCCTGAGCGGGTGCGGCTCCCTCCGGCAGCAGCGACGCACCGGCAAACGCCGCCGCGCCTGCGCCGGTGGCCCTCAGGAAACGCCTCCTGGTATGCATTGGCATCACGTTCTCTCTCCTGCCTCGCCTCTGTTGATGGCCACTGGTCACTGGTGGCTCAGACTTCCCGCTCCAGCGGCAGTTTCCTCGGTCTCGGCCGCCGGGGAGGCGCGGCCCAGCCGCAGAGGGAGGACGAAGCCAATGCGCGAGGAAGTCAGCCCCGTATGCCGATCCCGTTCTGGATGGCCAACGAGCCGCGCATCAGGTCGCCAGCGAGTGTCGGCGCATGAGGTGAATCGCCCCATGGGCTCCAGGGAGCAGCGCGCAGATTGGGAGGACCCCAAGGTCTTTGCCATCAACCGAGAGCCGCCGCGGGCGAGCTTCATGGTCTACCCGGACGAGGAATCCGCCCTGACGGGTGATTGCTCGGCTTCGCCTTTCTGGCAGTCTCTCAACGGCCAGTGGAAGTTCAACTGGTCACCCAGGCCGGCCGACCGACCAGGGGAGTTCCACCGGCCTGACTACGACGTGGGCGATTGGCCGGAGCTCGAGGTGCCCTCCAACTGGCAGCTACAGGGGTACGGAGTGCCGATCTACACCAATGTCACGTACCCCTTCGCCGACCCCGATCCGCCGCGGATCCCGCACGACGACAACCCGGTTGGGTCGTATAGGCGGACGTTCACGATCCCGGAGTCGTGGCGCCACCGACAGGTGACGCTGCACTTCGCCGGCGTCAACTCGGCCTTCTACCTGTGGATCAATGGCGAGAAGGTGGGCTACAGTCAGGGCAGCCGCACGCCGGCCGAGTTCGACATCACGTCCTACCTGCGCGACGGCGAGAACGTCCTCGCCGTCGAGGTCTATCGCTGGTCCGACGGCGTCTACCTCGAGGACCAGGACTTCTGGCACCTCAGCGGCATCTATCGCGCCGTCTACCTGGTCGCCACCGACGCACTTCACATCCGCGACTTCCAGGTGCACACGGACCTCGACGAGGACTGCCGCGACGCGGAACTGCGCGTTGATGTCGAGCTGGTGAACGCTGACTCCGATTCCGGTGAGCGCTGTGTCGAGGCCGTGCTGTTGGACGACAGGAACTCGCCCGTCTTCGAACGGCTGGTTGGGCAGGCCACCGTTCCTCCCGGGGAGAGCGTGACCGTTCGTCTGCGCCAGCCAGTCGCGGCACCGCGCAAATGGTCGGCCGAGGAGCCCAACCTCTACACGCTGCTGCTAACGCTGAGGGACGACTCGGGCGAGACCGTCGAAGTGGTCCCGTGCAAGGTCGGGTTCCGCAAGGTGGAGATCAAGGGCGGGCAGCTCCTCGTCAACGGCGTCCCGGTCCTGCTCAAGGGCGTGAACCGTCACGAGCACGACCCCGACACCGGCCACACCATCTCCGGGGCGTCCATGATCCAGGATATCAAGCTCATGAAACAGCACAACATCAACGCCGTCCGCACCTCGCACTACCCTAATGTGCCCGAGTGGTACGACCTGTGCGACGAGTACGGCCTGTACGTGATTGACGAGGCCAACATCGAGGCCCACGGCGCCATGCACCTGGCCAAAGACCCCGACTGGCTCGACGCCCACCTCGACCGAACCGTCCGGATGGTCGAGCGCGACAAGAACCACCCCTCCATCATCATCTGGTCGCTGGGGAACGAGTCGGGCGACGGGCCCAATCTCGAGGCGACGTCGAGGTGGATCCATGAACGCGATCCATCGCGGCCGGTGCAGTATCAGCCCGCCGGCGACAAGCCCTATACCGATATCATCGTCCCCTTCTACCTGCCGATCGGCCAGCTCGTGGACCTGGCGAGGAAGCACCCAGACCGGCCCGTCATGCTGGCCGAGTACCAGCACGCCATGGGCAACAGCAACGGCGGCCTGGCGGGGTATTGGGAGGCCATCGAGGCCCACCACAACCTCCAGGGGGGATTCATCTGGGACTGGGTTGATCAGGGCCTGCGCAAGAGAGTGCCGCCCGAGCACGGTCGCGCCGACGAGACCTTCTGGGCCTACGGCGGCGACTTCGGCCCGCCGGGCACGCCGAGCGACGGCAACTTCTGCATGAACGGCCTCATGTCGCCCGACCGGGTCCCCCACCCGGCCTTGGCCGAGGTGAAGGCGGTCTATCAGTACATCAAGGTGGAGCCGGTGGACCTTCCCGCGGGCAAGGTCGAGGTCGCCAATGGGTACGCGTTCCGGGGCCTCGAAGGCATCGAGCTGTCGTGGGAGCTGAGGGCCGAGGGTCGGCCCATCGCCGCTGGGTGCGTCCCAGCGCCCGCCCTTGCCCCAGGCCAGCGCGAGACGGTGACGCTGCCCTTTGACGCGCCCGGCCCCGAGCCAGGCGTGGAGTACCGGCTCAACGTGAGCTTCCGACTGTCAGAAGCGACGCCGTGGGCTGAGAAGGGGCACGAACTGGCCTCGGCCCAAGACTGGCTCACGCCACACGCGCTGCCTCCGCGCCTCGACCCGGCGGACATGCCCGCTACGGAGGTCGCAGAGGAGGACGAGACGGTCAGCGTCCAAGGCTCGGACTTCGAGCTCGTCTTCAGCAAGAGCCAGGGGACCATCCAGTCACTGTCCTACCAGGGAGTGGACCTCGTCAGAACCGGCCCCGTGCCCAACTTCTGGCGGGCGCCCACCGACAACGACAGAGGCAACGGCATGCCTGAGCGCTGCGCCATCTGGCGCAGGGCCGGCAGCGACCGTACCGTGGAGGGCGTGGAGGTGGAACAGCTATCGCCTCAGGCGACCCGCTTCACCGTTCGCTCGCACTTGGCGGAGGCCGAGTGCAGGCACGAAGTCCTGTTCACCGTCCTCGGCAGCGGCGACGTCATCGTGGACGCTCGGTTCCAGCCGGGCGAGGCGGAGCTGCCGGAGCTGCCGCGCTTCGGGATGCAGATGACCTTGCCGCCCGGCTTCGACGACCTCCAGTGGTACGGGCGTGGCCCGCACGAGAGCTATTGGGACCGCAAGACCAGCGCTCACGTAGGGGTCTACTCGGGGACGGTGGACGAGCAGTTCGTGGACTACTCGGTGCCGCAGGAGAACGGGAACAAGACCGACGTGCGCTGGGTGGCCCTCGCGAACGACGCTGGCGTCGGTCTGCTGGCGGTCGGCATGCCGCTGCTGCACTTCGGCGCACACCACTTCACGACCGAGGACCTGGAGCAGGCCCAGCACTCCTACGAGATGACGCGCCGCGACTTCGTCACGCTCAACTTGGACTACCAACAGACCGGCGTCGGCGGAGTGAATAGCTGGGGCGCCCGGCCAGACCCGGACGTGACGCTCTGGCCCCAGCCGTATCGGTTCGTGTTCCGCCTGCGCCCCGTGCCGCCCGGGGCGGACCCCATGGAACTGGGGCGATACGTGGCGAGCTGCCGCAGTTGGCGACTCGAGAGCGACTGACGTGCGGCTTGCCAGTGACGCGCCGCCGGGCTAGGCCTCGCCCTTGGTCTGTTCCCGCCACTGCCTGTCAATGTCCGCCCGCCACGCCTCAGCCGCGGCCTTCAGCTCGGCCGTCACCTCGGGCCGCTCGTCCCTCAGGTTGGTGCGCTCGCCCATGTCGGCCTCCAGGTCGGCCAGGAACACCTCGTCCTCCGGCGGCGCGCCCTCGACGAGCTGGCCGTTGAGGACCAGCTTCCACTTCCCGCGGCGCATCGCCGTCTGCTTGCCCTGCTCCCAGAAGATCTCCTCGTGAGGAGTCTTGGCCTTCTGTGTCACCATCGGCAATACGTCCAGCCCGTCGAGCCTGTACTGCCCCGGATCGCCGCCAGCCGCCTTGAGGAACGTCGGGAAGATGTCCATGGTCGCGCCGACTTCCGCGATGACCTGTCCGGCGGGGATGCGGCCCGGCCAGCTCATCAGGGCCGGCATGCGGATGCCCCCCTCGTAGAGGCTGAACTTGTGTCCCTTGAGCTTGCCGGTGGTGCCGCCGTAGTAGGGGTCGGGCGTCCCGTCGAGCCAGTTGCGCGTCTCGCGCGACGGCCCGTTGTCGCTGGAGAAGAAGATGCAGGTGTTGTCGCGCAGCCCGTGCCGCTCCAGCGTGGCGATTATCTCAGCGACGCTGTCGTCCACCGCGCTCAGCATGGCGGCCATGATCTGCCGGTCCCAGGGCAAGTCGGCGAAGCGGTCCAGGTACTCCTGCGGCGCGTGCATCGGGTAGTGCGGGGCGTTGTACGGCACGTAGAGGAAGAAGGGTGAACCACCGTCGCCGGCGGCGACTCGGTCCAGGTACGCGACGGCGCGCTCGGTGATCATCTCGGTGAAGTAGCGTCCGTTGTCCCATATCTCCCTGCCGTTCTCCCACAGATCGTGCACGGGGTCGTGGCGGCCGGCCATCCCCCAGTAGAAGATGTGCGAGTAGTAGTCAATGCATCCGGCCAGGAAGCCGAACCACTCGTCGAAGCCGTGGTGGTGCGGCCGGTAGTCCTCCTGGACGCCCAGGTGCCACTTGCCGAACATGGCCGTGCGGTAGCCCTCGCGCTTGAGCGCCGTTGCCAGCGTGGGCGTCTCCCGCGGCAGCCCCGTCGTCTTGCGGTGGCCAGCCAGGATCGAGCGCACCCCGGCCCGGACGGGGTAGCGCCCGGTCAGCAGAGCCGCTCGCGAGGGCGAGCACACCGGGGAGTTCGAGTACCAGTCCGTGAAGCGCGCTCCCGAGGCCGCCAGCGCGTCCAGGTGAGGGGTGCGTACGTGGGTCTCGCCCATGCACGAAAGGTCCCCGTACCCCTGGTCGTCGGTGTAGAACACGATGAAGTTGGGACGTTCGGCGGGACTCATGCCTTCCCTACCCCTTTCGTCTGGTTGTGCTGCCGTTGGCACCGCGGATCGGTGTGCCACGTAGCCGACCGCCGCCGCGCCAGCCCTCAGAAACTGACGTCGCGATTGACCCGGCACTGCTCAAACACCTACTCGAGGCGGACCGGCGGCCGCCCGGTCTGATGGAGGAGCTCTCGGTAGCCCACAGCGACGGCCACGATACCGGCCTTCGACGCCTGCTCACGGCCATCCTCTAGACAGGGGCAAACGGGCTGGGCTGAAGCGGGAAGCGGACAGCGCGACATGCGTCAGGCGGGGCGTTACCTGCCGTGCGATGGGAAGGGAGGCAGCCGTGGCGGCACACTGCCCGAGCGCCGCTCACGTGTCGGCTCGATCGGCGCACGAAGATGGGCCGACCTGCCGGCGCTCTCTTCTGCGTCAGAGACGGCCGCTGTGCACCTAGCGTACTTTCTAGTCCCTCGGAGTCGGCGTGGCCGGCGCGGTCTTGGTGCCGGGCCTGCGCATGCCCCCGTAGAAGAACACGTCGGGGGCCGCTCCGCCTCCGCCCATGGGGGCGACCATCCCTCCCGGCGCGCGGCGAGGCTCGATGCCCGGTATGGGCGGCGTCTCATTCGCCTGTGTGGTGGTGTCCTCCGGGACTCCCAAGGTCAGCATTACCGCGACCGCACACGACTCAGCGGCCGTCTCGAGCCCAAAGGCCTGCGGCGCAACGGCCATCCGGCGTCTCGCGCCCCGCTCAGCAAGCTGGTACAACGCGTCCACGGCAGCCGTCTGGCCCTCGGGCTGAGGCCGCCAGATCAACAGCGTGCGCTGACCGGCGGCGAGGGGCACGGAGGTGGTCAGGACCGTCTTGATCAGCACCGGCGGACCGACGAGGGTGTGGATGGTGTCGTCGTACTTGCCTCCGCCGAGGGTGTTCCGGGTCAGCGTCACGTCCACCGTTGGGCCCTCAACCGGGCCGCTCGGAGCCAGAGCAACCGTGTAGCCCTCCTTGTCGGCCAACTCAACGCGCCGGTACAAATCCTCCTCTACCCGTTCCAGGTAGTAGCGGGGCCGATCCTCGGGCCAGGCGAACTCGAAATCCCGCTGGGGCCAAGTCTGGGCGTTGCCCTCGATCACCGGCCGAAGGTAAGCCACTTGCTGCCGAGCGGCGCCCTGGCGCATTTGGCCGATGGTGTCCAACTGCGGCGCCAGGATAGTGGTCAGCCCAGCCACGGCGTCGCGCGTGGTCTTGGCTCCCGTCGGGTTCAGGCCGAGAGGCCCGGGCGGCAGCCAGAGCAGATTCGCAGTCGGCGGCGCGACTACTCCGCCCTCCTCGACCTGGGGCAAGGCCCCACGTGTCTCGGGCGGCTCCCGGGTCGGCAGTGTCGGAAGCCTCAGCGCGCGCGCCGCCATGGCAGCGTTGTTGTACTCGAGAGACAGCCAGGCCGCAGTGGCCGGGTCGCCAAGCGTGAAGACCGCAGGCCCGCCCCAGGGCGTGCCGCTGAGCAAGGCCACCTCGACCGTGATGGTGTCCGGCTCGTAGGCGGGCGCCGTATCCTCGGGCGCGACCGGCGTATCGGCGGGCCGCCCGGCCCCCCATTCGAAGTAGAACCCGGCCGCCGGCGGCGCCTGGGCTGGCTCGTCAGCGACGGGTCCCTCGCCCGCTGCTGCCGGCTGCGCGGCGGCCGCTGCCGGCAATGCGGCCAGCATGGCGGCGGCCAACAGCTCGGCGAAACACCAGCGCCTCTGGCGCAGTTGAGATGAAGTTGACATGGGTTCTCCCTCCTCCATCTACGTTTCCCGTGACCTGCACAGGCTCCCGGCCCTAGCCCTCCGGCTGGGCCGCGAGTCTGGCCGGCCGGACCTCGCGCACCAACTTGGGGGCCACAGGCGGCGGCGAGGCGTTCAGGTGAATAACCACCGGCTCCAGCTTCACCGGCGGCGGCTTGGCCTCGGGGCTACTGCCTTCACGGTCGCGCTCCACGTAGACGTAGCGCGTCTTGAAGACCGGCACCTCTTTCTCCACCACGCGCTCCACGGGCACCTCGACCGTCCTCTCGATCACCTTGGGCACGGTCACTACCTCGGTAACCGTCAACTCCCTGGGCCACGCCCAGCGCCCCACTCCCACGCCAGCGAGGAACATGACCAACGAGGCGGCGGCAAACGCGGGCACCAACTTCCGCCACACTGGGCGGATCGGCTGCCGACCAGGCGCCTGCACGGACGATGTAACCCCGGCGGCGATGCGCTCCAGGGCCTGGTCAGGGACGTCGCGCTGCACCACGGCTCCCACCGCGTCCTGCGCCCGCTCCAGCGCCCACAGCTCCTGCCGACAGGCGGCGCACTCCGCCAAGTGTTGGTCAAGGTCGGCGTCGCCACAGACGTCGCCGTCAATGAGCTCGTGAATCAACCTGCGTGCTTGTCTGCACCTCACGTGGCTCATCCTCCTCGAGGTAGTCCGCCAGCAACTCCCGCAGCTTCCGCCGGGCGCGATGCAGGTGGGCCTTGGCCGTGCCCACCGCACACCCCATCGCCTCGGCCGTGCTAACCAGGTCCATGTCCTCCAGTGCGAAGAGCGTTATAGCCGCCCGCTGGCGCGGCGGCAAGGCCCGCAGGGCCTTGCGCACCTCTGTCTCCAGGTGATTTGCCTCCGCATACTGGGCAGGTCCGTCGGCGGCGGGCCGCGGGGCGACGGTGGCCGCCGAGCTGGTCCTGCGGGCATCTCGCCTGTGTCTGCGCAGGCTGGACAGGGCGCAGTTGACGGTGATCCGCCGCATCCAGTCCACGAAGCGATGCCTGCCGTCGAAGCTGTCCATCGCCCGGTAGGCCCGCACGAACGCCTCTTGCGCGGCGTCCTCGGCCTCCTCGCCGTCGCCGAGGATCGCGTAGGCCACGCGATAGACTCCTCGGCGATGGCGCCGCAGAAGCTGCGCGAAGGCACCTGCGTCGCCTCGTCGGCACCGGCCGGCCAGCCTGCTGTCCTCATCGAGCACGGAGCCGCGGCCCGCACTGGGAGCGCTCATGTTCCCTACTATATACGTCAGGCTGGCCGATTGGGTTTACTGAGGCGGCAGTGTCGGCCGCCACCTGGCGGCAGGGAAGCCCAGGACCCAACGAGAAGGGCGCACTCAACGCAAGTGGCGCAGCGGTGTGCCATCTCGGTCGGCGTACAGGAGAGAGAGCAATGCCGCGAAGACTGCGGGAGTGTGCGCTGGCTGCCGCCGTCCTGCTCTGTGCAACGGAGCTAAGCGCCGCGCCCAACCTGGTTGGCAACAGCGGCTTCGGGGACGGGTTAACCGGCTGGGAGGTTGAGCTGCGGGGGGAATGGGGCAAGCAGGCCGACCAGTCCAAGATCGTAGCTGTGGCCGCCGATGCTGACGCCGGCAGGCCTGCCTTGAGGGTGGACACCACGCCGCTGAACCCGGGGCGGCAGATCACCGACGAGCTGCGGGTCTGGCAGCCACCGAAGTACACCGTTCTGGTGACCCAGAAGGTGCCCGGCGTCGAGCCCCGCTCGTGGTATCTGGCCAAGTTCCACACCAAGTCGCCCGGTGTGGCCATAGATGAGGGGCTGGAGCTGCTCTGCGACATCCAGCCCTGGCCGCTTCGCACCTATGGCGAGAGCGAGGAGGAGTCGCACTGGAAGGCCATTCACCCGTGGGAGCGGCGGCTGTTCCTCCCGCAGGCCCTCATCGCCGACGGTCAATACCACGAGTACGTGCTTCTCAAGCAGACCTACTCCAAGACGGACACGCTGGAGGTCGGTGTACGCATTCGCGCGCCCTGGACGGGCGTGCTCATGCTCGGCCACGTCGAGTTGACCAAGGTGGACCCCGACGACGACATGACCAAGATGGAGAAGCTGCTGGCGATGCGCGGGGCAAAGCCGATTAGGAAGGTCCGCGAGCTCAGTCGCGAGACCATGCTGGTCGACAACGGGCAGCCCGCCGGCGCCATCTTGATCCCAGAGTTGGCCGACTACAGACCCCTGGGCACGAAGATCCAGGCGAGGATCGAGGAGCTTACCGGAGCCAGGCTGCCCGTCGTGACGAGCCTCGAGGAGGTGCCGAAGGGGGGCTCGATCATCGCCCTCGGCTCCATGATGAAGAACGACCTGGTGGCGCGGCTGCACTTCAACCGCTACGTGAGGGTAGACGCTGCCTCGCCGGGGCCCGGCGGGTACGTCATCTGGACCGTGGCCGAGCCGTACGGTCTCGAGCTGGGGCAGAACGTGGTCGTCGTCGCGGGCAGCGACCCGGCGGGGAAGTCGGCAGCAGTCGAGGCCTTCTGCCGCTTGCTTAAGGCGGACGGCAGGACCATCGAGCTGCCGTACCTACATACGGTCTTCCCCAAGCGGACCATAAAGCCCGAGGACCGCGAGGTGCCCAGGGGCGAGTGGGGCTTCGACATAGACCGCAACAGGTGGGCGGGCTTCTCCAAGTGGTACCTGCCCAAGTGGCTGGAGACCGGCGATCTCGAGGTGGCCGAGCTGGCCCGCAAAGAGGTACTGATGGTCGCCGACCGCTACCTGGAGGACCCGTACTTCCAGACGGCCTGGGATACCTACGAGGTTGGCTGGGCCTGGGATTCCCTGGAGGAGGCGCCGGTCTTCTCGGACGCAGATCGCCTCAAGATCACCAACGCGCTGCTGGCGTATCTGCACATGCGCCCACAAGAGACCAGCGACTGGAGCCGTATGGTGCCGCGGCTCGCGCAGAACCCGACCTGGAACCACCAGGCCAAGGGGCTGTCAGGCGTCTACACGACGGGCAGGTATTTCAGGCGCTTCTATCCGGAGGAAGACGCCCGCTACGACTACTACCTCAGCGCAGCGCGCAACGCCTTCGAGCAGCAGGCGCTCTACTCCAAGCCGCAGGAGAACTCCGGCAACTACTGGCTGATCACCATGCGCTTCGCCCTCTCCTACTACCTGGGAGAGTGGGACATGACCTTCTTCGAGAACGGGGCCCTACGCCGCTATGCCCAGTACTTCGCGACCGTCTGCAACAACAAGGGATGGCTATCCGGCTTCGGCGACACCTACTACTGCTATCACGGTGCGGCGCCGAGGGTGATCTCGGGCACGGGGATAGGGGACCCCTCGCTGGCCTTCTGGTACTACAAGGACGGCCGCATCCTGTGGTGGCTGGAGCACTGCAACTTCGAGCGATACGAGCCGCTGTACCATCAGGACGTCGAGCCCATCGAGTGGCGGGAGTTGCTGGGCGTGAAGGTGACGCCCCTGGAGCGTGGGCTCTACGATAGGCGCACCCGCCTGGCACTGTGGGGGTCCGGCGGCAGCGCCACCGACAGCCCGGTGGGGGAGGTGGCGTATGAGGAGACCTTCGACAAGATCTCCTTCCGCGACTCCTGGGACCCCGAGGGGCAGTACATGCTGCTGGAGGGCAACGGGCGAGGCATACACTCCGGAAACGCCACCAACCAGATCTGCAAGCTGAGCCTACTGGGAGAGGATCTGCTGATCGGAAGCTGCTACAGTCAGAACAACATACGCCGCAACGACAGCGTTGTGGTGGTCAAGGACGCGCACATTGATGACCCGGAGGTGAAGGGCCAGGCGCCGTGGCCCTTCGCCCAGTGGGCGTCGCTGAGGCGCAAGTACCCCTGCTACGCGGCGCTTGAGGCCCTGGCCGACCTGCCCCGCACGGGGTTCTCGCGCACGTCGCTTCGCGACTATCAGGGCACCGACTGGCACCGGAACATCTTCTGGCTCAAGGGGCAGTACTTCGCGCTCATAGACGAGGTGGTGGCGAGAGAGCCAGGCACCTACTACGTAGAGTCGAACTTCAAGACGTGCCCGAAGGCCAAGCAGAACTATCCGAAGCTAACGCCGCGGAGGTGGCGGCTGCTCGAGGGCGACCGTGGCGTGGCGGTGTCGCTGGACACCACGCCCGGACCAACGAACCTCTACATCCTGACGGACGGTTCCGCCAAGATCGTGACGGATACGGCGTCGCACCAGTACATCACGGCCGAGATGATCCGACAGGTGCACGAGCGTCGGCAGCTGGCGCCGGGGGAGCAGGTCAGCTATATCAACCTCTTCTACGGCGATCGGCCCGCCGCAAGGGCCAACTACCGCATCGAGCGGCTTGGGGCTAGCGAGGCGCTCGTCTATCAGAACGACCAGCCGACTGCATATCTGGGGTGCGGCCAAGGCCCACAGAGCGCGGCCATTCTGCCCGTCGCGGCGAAGATGTTCCTGTTGACAAAGGGCATGCTGGCGGTCGTGGACGGCACTTCCGCAGGGGACTTCTTTAGCAGCACGGAGCCGGTCTCGCGGGAGATCGAGCTGCCGACTGAACGAGTTGACGGCATTCTCGCCAAGCTCAGTGGCGCCCTTGAGGCCAAGGCGCGCCCCTGACCGGAAGGGGCGCCGCCGGACACTGTGACAGGGCGGCGTAGCCCGCCCTCTTTGGCAGGCAGGGAAGGGAGTGAAGGACATGGCCGAGCACGGCCCATTCTGCTGCGTGGTCCTGCTGTCGGTCTTGCTCGTGCTCAGTGCTGAAGCCCAGCCGTCCGGCGCCAACTACGACGAGAGCAAGGTGCCCTCCTATACGCTGCCGGATCCGCTCGTGCTCGAGAACGGCGAACGCGTGGCCGATGCGCAGACCTGGTGGGGGAAGCGCAGGCCGGAGATCCTGCGGCTGTTCGAGACATATGTGTACGGTCGAGCACCGGGGCGCCCGGAGGCAATGACCTTCGAGGTCACCTCGGTCGACGAGAAGGCCCTCGACGGCCTGGCCACGCGCAAGGAGGTAGCCATCTGCCCAACCGGTGATCGCGCCGACCTGAGCTTCGACCTGCTCGTGTACCTCCCCAATGATGCCCCGCGACCAGTGCCCGTGTTCCTCGGCCTCAACTTCTACGGCAACCACTCCATCCACCCGGACCCAGGGATCACGCTCTCGCAGCGATGGATGCGAAACAACGAGGAGCTGGGCGTGGTCGAAAACCGCGCCACCGAGAAGGCGCGGGGCGTCAGGGCATCGCGCTGGGCCGTCGAGACCATCCTCAAGCGCGGCTACGGCCTGGCGACTATCTACTACGGTGACATTGACCCTGATTTCGACGACGGCTTCCAGAACGGCGTGCACCCGTTGTTCTACAGCGAAGGCCAGACGCGTCCCGAAGCCGACCAGTGGGGCTCCATCGGCGCTTGGGCATGGGGCCTGAGCCGGGCAGTGGACTACTTCGAGACCGATGCGGATGTAGATCACGAGCGAGTGGCGGTGATGGGGCACTCCCGCCTGGGCAAGACCGCGCTGTGGGCGGGAGCCCAGGACCAGCGCTTCGCCATCGTGATCAGCAACGACTCCGGCTGCGGCGGAGCGGCGCTCTCCCGCCGGCGCTTCGGCGAGACCGTCAGGCGCATCAACACCTCGTTCCCGCACTGGTTCTGCGGCAACTTCAAGCAGTTCAACGACCGCGAGGACGACCTGCCCGTGGACCAGCACATGCTCGTCGCCCTGATCGCCCCACGGCCGGCCTACATTGCCAGCGCCGAGAAGGACCTGTGGGCCGACCCGCGTGGCGAATTCCTCGCCGCCAAGCACGCCAGCCCCGTCTACCGCCTGCTGGGCACCGAGGGGCTGCCCGCCGATGACATGCCGCCGCTCAACCAACCCGTTCACGGGACGGTCGGCTACCACATCCGCTCAGGCAAGCACGACGTCACGGACTACGACTGGCAATGCTACCTCGACTTCGCCGACAAGCACTTCGCGCGCCCACGGCGCGGCCCGGAGTAGTCAAGGCCGCTGGACGGAGGCCGCGCCGGCTGGCTGTGGGGACCGTCCACGACAGATGAGAGGAGCCCCACACTCCGGCTGAGCCGGCAGGGCAGACCCAAGGCAGAACTGCATTCAGCGGCGGATCGGGTCCCGTGTCGCCAGTGGCCTGGTCGGCACGAGTGATCCAAGGAGGAGCGATCGGTGAACTGCCGACTCGAACATGCCAATATCACGGTGCTGGACATTGACCGGGCCGTGGAGTTCCTGACCACAGCCTTCCCGCACTTCAGAGTGCGCGGTGGCGGCCAGAGCGATCACGGCACCTGGCGGCGGAAGTGGCTCCACGTGGGAACGGACTCCACGTACGTGGCCCTGGAGCAGACGACCATCGCCGCCAAGGCCGAGCGCAGGCCGGAGCGGGAGACGGGCATCAACCACGCGGGCTTCGAGGTGGATGACGTAGCTGACATCCTGCGCAAGATGGAGGCGGCCGGATACAAGGGCACCATGGCAGAGCCGCACCCGTTCCGCAAGAGGCTGTACGTTACCGACGCGGATGGGATCACGTGGGAGTTCGTCGAGTACCTCTCCGACGATCCGGCCGAGCGCAACGACTACTCACTCTGACGGCGGCCGGGCCGAGACCGGAGGGGTAGCCAGGGCTGGGGTGGTGGCGCCGGTCACGCTACCTCGGAGCCGACGCCTCGCCGCACGCCCTGCCGCTCCAGGCGGTCAATCACCTGCCCTGCGCAGATCAGCAGGGCTGCCTGATGTCCCGTCGGGGCAGATAGCGAGACCCAAGCCGCGCCCTCTCCCAGGGTCTCCATGACCCTCACCACTACTGGCTGAGGCGGCTCCAGGCCCTGCAACGTTGTCTTGAGCTCGTCGGCGTCCAGCCAGTTCTCTGGTCTCGCGGACGGTGAGCGGATGTCAACTGAGCGTGGGGAGATGGTGCAGGAGAGCCAGCCGTCGAGGGCAGATACGGTCACGGGCTCCTCGGAAGCGGCGCGGGCGGCCATCGCTTCCTGTGCGAGGGCAGAGGGGGCCTTCTGAGACCCGGCCATCTGGCCGTGGGACCTTGGCGAGAGGACCGAGAGCGCCCGTCTCCATAGGCTGGGCGCGGGGGCCTCGTCGGCCGGCGGCTCGACGGGTTCGTGCTCCAACTCCTCCGGCTGCTCCTGGACCCGCAGCTCAAGCCAGGTACGCCCGACGCGGATCCTGTCCCCCGGCCTGACGACGGTGGGCTCAGTCAACCGCTGCTGGCCCAAGTAGGTGCCGTTGGTGCTGCCCAGGTCCTCCAGGACCCACCCGTCACCGTCTTGCTGGAGGCGAGCATGATCCCTGGAGACACAAGCGTCCCACGACAGGCACACGTCGTTGGTGCAGCGGCGGCCAATGCTGACCACCGGTGCGGCCAGCGACACCTCGCCACCGGCCATCTCGTGATCTAGCACCACCAGCGTGCATTCAACTGGAGAACGCCTCGGCCCCCCCATTGGACCTTCTCCTGCACGGCGCCGCTCGCGGGCGCCATGCCCGCGGTCGGGCATTTGCCGGCCGCGCCCCGGCGCCGTCACACGCGTCTACAGACCAGACAGCAGCACTTCCTCGTACACGCCGCCTCGCACGAGGAGGTCCACTATCTGGCCCGTGGCGATCAACAGGCCGGCCTGCTTGCCGGGCGGGCAGGCGACCGTGATCCACGCCTCGGTCTCCTCGCCCAAGGTCTCCGTGAGCGTCACCGTCACTTCGTTGTCGGCCCGGAAGGTCCTCAAGGCGCCCTTCAGATCCTCGACCTTGGGGCCGCCTCCCGGAGCCGAGGGCAGCGACCGCACGTCCACGGCCGACCCGTTGTCGCCCCACCTGAGATAACCTGTCGCGCGCTCTCTCGCCATCTTGGCCGTCCCTTCTTTCCGCAGCCACGTCTCCTGCTGCGCGGCGGGAGTCAACTCCGAATCACCGATTCTCGTGTCCGCTTCCTGTGCTGCATCACCGTCGTCGCCCGCGCTCGGCGCAGCCACCGAGCGGACGGCGGCCTGCGCGGCCGCCCAGGCGAACACCGCCTCCACCTGCTCTTCGCTCTCGATCGAGCCGGGACGCTGCCGCCGCACCAGCGAGATGGCCTCCCGCGGGTCCGTGCCCTGGCTGACGAGGTAACAGGCTATGACGGTCCCGGTGCGGCCGAACCCGCCTATGCAGTGGACTGCGACCTTGCCGCCCCGGCGTAGCTCGGCCTCCACGGCCGACACGAACTTCCGTATCTGCTGCCGGCTGGGCGCGGACATGTAGTCAACCGGCAGGTGCAGGTGCCGCATGTCGGCCCGCTCGACCTCGTCCAGGTCAGGAAGCTCCGGCACGACCGAGACTAGAAGCGTGACCCCCGCCTCACGCAGCCTGCGCAAGTCCCGTGCCGAAGGCAGGGCGGTGGCTGCGATCAGATCGGGGACGATCCAGTTCACGGTTGCTCGACGTGGGAAGAGTAACACTGACCTGTGCTCCACCGAGATGATAGTGCGAAGCGGGCCGCACGGCCCCAACTGCGTCCCGCGCCCACATCCGGCCTTGAGAGGGGGCGCATTCGGGTTCTACCACGTCAGCGCCCGCAGCCCTACGGCGACGACCGCGCGTCTGGACGCTCGGGGCTCCGCAGGCCGAAGCCCCACGGAGCCGACGGGCAGACCCGGGCTGACGACCCGCCCCGCAGGCGCCGCCAGACGCGGATGGCGTGTGCGTCCCAACCGATGCTGCCGGGATCCTACGTCCGCTGGGGTGAATGCTGCCTCGTGGGATACTGCTGCCGCAGCGACGTGGCGTGGTTACTGGTCCAGCGTTTTGGCTACTTCGCCGCGGGCCCCGGCCTTCCTGCCTAGGGACGGTGACGAATCGGATGGCCCCTTGGCAGTGGCCCGCTCTCCACCGGGGAGGATGCCACGCCCGCCCGCAGAAGTCAAGGGCAGAGGCGAGCGGACGCGGCCCCTCGCCTCTGCTAGGAGGACCGACATGAGCATCAGCGTGGGCATCGTGGGTCTGGGGCAGTTCGGCACGCACTTCGTCAAGCTCTTCAGGGACCACCCGGACGTTGGTCGCCTGGCGCTGTGCGACCTGCGCGCCGACCGGGTGGCAGCATGCGCAGAGGAGTTCGGCATCGAGGAGGCCTACGGCAGCCTCGACGAGGCCTGCGCCGCAGACCTCGATGCCCTGGCCATCATCACGCAGCCGTGGCACCACGCGGCACACGCCATACAGGCACTGGAGGCCGGCAAGCACGTCTACTGCGCGGTGCCGCCGGCCACGGCAGCCACGGGCGAGGAAGCGTTGGAGCAGTGCGATCACCTGGTGAACACAGTCGAGCGTACCGGACAAACCTATATGCTGGGGGAGACGACCTTCTTCCGGCGCGAGACCATCTACTGCCGGGCGCGAGCGGCCGCGGGCGACTTCGGGGAGTTCGTGTATGCAGAGGGCGAGTACTTCCACGACATGTCACACGGGCTGTACGAGGTGGCGGAGAAGCGGTGGGGGGAGCAGTGGTCGCGGCACAAATCGGGCGGCGCACCCATGCACTACCCCACCCACTCCACCTCGGGCGTCGTCTCGGTAATGGGCGCGCATATGACGGAGGTCTCCGCGCAGGGCTATATCCACCCGAACGACGACTGGTTCCGCGCCGACACGGTCTCGGGCAACCTCTTCAGCAACGAGGTCGCGCTGTACCGCATGAGCAACGGCGCCCTGGCGCGAATATGCGAGTTTCGACGCATCGGCCACCCCGGCCGCGAGGGCTTTCGCATCTACGGAACCGAGGGGTCGTTCGAGAACGACGTTTCCGGCGCGAAGTGGGCCACCAAGAGCGGCTGGGAGCCGGTGGACCTCAGCAGCGTCTGCGAGCCGCTGCCACCGGCGTTGGCCGCCGACCTCGGCGGCCACGGTGGGTCACACGCCTACCTAGTGCACGAGTTCGTGGACGCGTGCACCCGCCCGCGGCTCCCGCGCATCAACGTGTGGGAGGCGATGCGGTACCTGGCGCCCGGCATCGCGGCCCACCAGTCGGCTCTGCGGGATGGAGAGGTCGTCAAGGTCGCCGACTGGGGCGACGCGCCCGAGTAGCGGCCCCGCCGCAGACTTCGCGCCCCTGGCCGCAGGCTGGGCCAACCACACGTTCCTCAGTTCGAGCAGGTGAAGGCCCGTGAGCCGTCCGCTTGACAGGGGAGACAACATGCGCTAGTATATTTCGGAGTACCAAATATTCGAATACCGAATATAAATGGCAGCCCATCATGGGTACGTCGCGGGGACAGCTCGTTGAGGAGATCGCCGACCTGCTGCCGGCGATCATGCGCTGCCTGTTTGCGGGGAGGGGCGAGTCGGCGCCGCATCTAGATATCACCGTCGGTGAGCTCCGCTGCCTGGCCACTATCGGCCACCTGGGGAAGCCCTCCATGACGGACCTCTCCGACCGGCTGTACCTTCAGCCCAGCACGGTCACCGGACTGGTGGACGCCCTGGTAGACCGAGGCCTTGTGGACCGGTATGCCGACCCCGAGGATCGGCGCGTGGTGCGGGTGGGGCTGACGCCCGAGGGCAGGCGGCGCCGAGCGCAGCATCGGACGGCGAAACGCCGGCGACTGATGGCCGCGCTGGCAGATGTCAACAGCGACGAGCTACGCAGCATCCGCGCCGCTCTACACACGCTGCACGCAGCGGCTCTGCGCGCTGCCGAGACCCGAGAGCGCGCGGACGGGCCTGCCGAGGAGGAGAACGAATGAGTCGAAGCAGTCGCTGGGGATGGGCACAGGGCGCACCTGGCCTGGTTCTGCTGGTCTCGGCGATGATGGCCGCGGCTCCGCTGCCCGCCCAGGAAGACGGCCGGCCTCCGTCGCTGCCCGAGGCGTTCTCAGACGGCCCTCTGACCATTGACGAGGCCGTGGCCATCGGCCTGGCCCGCCACCCGGTGGTGTCAATGGCCCGGCACGGCGTGAAGGCAGCGCGCGGCGGCACTATGCAGACGCGCAGCCAATTCCTGCCCTCTCTGGGCTTCCGCTCCGACTACACTCGATCCATGAGCACCGGCGTGGCCATCGTGGGGGGCGTGCCGGTGGGGGGAACGACCAGGCGGACGGCCACTCAGTACGCAACGAGCTTCCAGGCACAGCAGTTGCTGTTTGACTTCGGCCGCACCAGCGACGAGTACCGCCAGAGCCGCCTGGTGGAGAGGGCGACGGTCCACCAGCTCGCGCAGACCGAGGACGACGTCAGGGACAACGTTCGGCAAGCCTTCGTCGCGCTGCTGGCCAACAAGGAGCTGCTGGAGGTGGCGCGCTACGGGGAACGGCTTCAGGAGGAGACCCTGGCGCTGACCATGGGGCAGTTCGAGGGAGGCCTGGTGCCGGAGGCCGACGTGGCCAAGGCCGCCAGCGCTCTGGCCGCGGCGCGGCTGGAGGTGACCGCTGCGGAGAACGCCGTGGCGCAGACGCAGGTGGCCCTCAACGAGACGATGGGCCTTGACATCCGTACTCAGTACGAGGTCGCGGCCCCCCCGGCGCTAGAGCAGCCGCCGCCGGCCCTCGACGAACTGCTGGCCGTCGCCATGGCGCGGCGGCCCGAGATCCTGGCGGCGCAGGCCGACGCCCAGGCGGCCGCGGCGGGCCTGCGGGCGGCCAAAAAGGGCCATGCGCCCGGCCTCAGCGTGGCCGCGTCGTACGGGTGGCGCGAACCGGAGTTCCCGCCATCGCTGACGCAGTGGAACGTCGGGGTGGCACTCAACCTGAACGTCTTCGACGGCGCCTTCACCGAGGGGCGCAGGAAGCAGGCACAGGCCGACCGCAACGCGGCGCGAGACGCGCTGTACATGACTCAGCAGCTCGTGGCGGAGGAGACTGCCCAGAGCCTGCTCGACCTGCGGACGGCGGAGGAGCAGATCACTGCCGCTGAGGCCAGCGTTGCCAGCGCCGAGGAGGACCTGCGCCTGGCCCAGGGACGCTACCTCGCCCAGGTGGGGATACTGCTGGAGATACTGGACGCGCAGGCGGCGCTGATCGCAGCTCGGACCGCGCTGGCACAGGCTCGTTTCGCGTACGCATCAGCCCGCTACGCGCTCGAGCGCGCCATCGGCGCCCCCCTGGCGGAGGTCGGCGCGGCAACCGAGGAGGCGCCGTAGCGCGACAAAGGCCACCCTCCGTCGGCCAACCGGCGGGGCGGCTACAGTCGTCACCCGCAGCGCGGGTAGGTACTAGAGGAGCGTCCTATGAGAAGGCGACTGAGACGCGTGCGTTGGCTGCTGCCGGTCGTGGTGGTGGCAGGAGTGGTCGCATTCTACTTCTGGCGGCGCGCAGCGGGCGACGAGGCCGTGCCGCTGAGGACGGCCAAGGTAGAGCGGCGCGACGTGGTGGTCGCGGTGTCGGCGGTCGGCGTGCTGGAGCCCCTCACCACGGTGGAGGTCAAGGCCAACGTGGCCGGCGAGATCGTAGAGCTGGCGGTGGACCGCGGCGACTGGGTCGCCGCGCAAGACCTCATCGCGCGGGTTGACCCCACGGAGACCCGCAGTGCCTATGACCAAGCGCAGGCAGATGTGGCGGCGGCCCTCGCCCGCGTGCAGGAGAGCATGGCGGAGCTGGAGCGACAGGAGAGGCTGACGCCCGCCCAGATCCGCGCCGCCGAGGACGCGCTGGAGGCGGCCTCCGCCCGCACCAAGCAGGCGGAAAGCACGCTGGCCTACCAGCGCAAGACCACGGCGGCCGACATACGACGGGCCCAGGAAGCCTTGGCAGCGGCGGAGGCCAGACTCCACCAAGCCGAAGCCCTGGCCAAGGCCCAGCCGGAGCTGACGCAGGCGGCCATCGAGCAGGCGACCGCCGAACTCCGAGCCGCAGAGGAGGCCCGCAAGCGGCTCGTGAACGCCACGCAGCCGCAGGAGCGAGCGACGGCCAAGTCCCAGATCGAAGCCGCCAGGATAGCCCGAGACAACGATGCCAAGGCCCTGAAGCGACTGCGCGACCTCCACGCCCAGGGATTCGTTGCCCAGCAACAGGTCGAGGACGCCGAGAAGGCCCTGGCCGACTCTGACGACCGCTTCGAGAGCGCCAAGGCAGCGTACGACACCCTCGACCAGAAGCACGCCACGGAGCGCAAGGAGGCGGAGGCCACGGTGGAGCGGGCCCAGGCGGCCCTGAGCTCGGCGCGCACGGGCGAGGTGGAGGACCAGGTTGCCCAACAAGAGCTGGAAGCGGCGAAGGCGGCGGTCCGCGAGGCGGAGGCGGCCCTGGCCGCCGCAGAGGCCAGCAAGCAGCAAGATGAGGTGAGGTTGCAGGAATTGCGGGCCGCCAAGGCCGCGGCCGACGAGGCGCGCTCGCAGCTCGCCGTGGCCAAGGCTGGCGCGCTCCAGGCCCAAGTCTCCGCCCATCAGGTCGCGCAGGCGAGGGCCCAGACCCGCCGCTCAGCGGCCCAGTTGGAGAACGCCCGTAAGAACCTGGCCTACACCACCATCCGCGCGCCGCGCAGCGGCCTGGTCATAGACCGGTTCGTGGAAGAGGGCACGGTCATCACCTCCGGCCGCTCCGCCATCACGCAGGGGACCAGCATCGTCACCCTGGCAGACGTCAGCCGCATGTTCGTCCTGGCCGAGGTAGATGAGGCAGATATCGGCCAGGTGGCGCTGGGGCAGCTCGTGGCCATCGAGGTCGAGACCTTCGAGGATGAGGTCTTCCCCGGCAAGGTAACGCAGATCTACCCGCGCGGCGAGGAGATCGAGAACGTGACCATCTTCCGGGTCCGCATAGAGCTGGACGATCCGGACCCCAGGCTGCGTCCCGGCATGACGGCGGAGGCCTCCATCATGATCGAGCGGAGCGACGACGTCCTGGCCGCGCCCAACGAGGCCTTCTACCAGCAGCAGGGGAAGACGTTCGCGGAGGTCGTCGAGGATGGGGAGATAGAGGAGGTCGAGGTGGAGACGGGCATAGCCAGCTTCGAATGGACCGAAGTCAAGGCCGGGCTGGAGGAGGGCCAGGAGGTAGTCATCGGCAGCGCCGGGCCCTGGATGGGGCAGGAGCAGCCGCCCGGTGGCGGGGGTTCCGAGGACCGGCGGCGACAGCAGCGCCGCATGATGTTCATGGGCGGAAGGAGGCGCTGAGGGGTGGCGCTCATTGAGGTAAGCGACGTAGAGAAGGTGTTCCGCACGGGGACCATCCAGGTGGCAGCGCTGCGCGGCGTGAACCTGACGGTGGAGGAAGGCGAATTCGTCAGCATCATGGGGCCCTCGGGGTCCGGCAAATCCACTCTCATGCACATCCTCGGGTGCCTGGACCGGACCACCAGCGGCCGCTACGTCCTGGACGGCATTGACGTCGCTGAGCTCGACGATGACGATCTGGCAAACGTGCGCAACGAGAAGCTGGGATTCGTCTTCCAGGCCTACAACCTGCTGCCCCGGACGACCGCCCTGGCCAACACGGAGCTGCCGCTGCTCTATGGTCGCCGGCGGGGGGAGCGGCGCCAACGTGCCCTCCAGGCGCTCCAGCGGGTAGGTTTGCAGGAGCGTCTGCAACACGTGCCCTCAGAGCTCTCCGGGGGCGAACAGCAGCGTGTGGCCATCGCGCGTGCCCTGGTCAATGACCCACGCATACTCCTGGCAGACGAGCCGACTGGGAACCTGGACAGCCGGACGGGCGAGGAGATACTGGGACTGCTACAGGACCTCAACGGCCGAGGCACGACCGTGGTGATGGTCACCCACGACGAACACGTCGCTGCGCATACGCAGCGCATCGTCCGGCTCTTGGACGGGAAGGTCGAGCGCGACGAGCTGGTCGCGGAGCCCATCGGGGCCGGACCGGCGAGCGAGGAGGGGGAAGTCCCTTGAACCCACTGGAAGCCGTCCGAGTGGCGCTGATCGCTCTGAGGGCCAACAAGCTGCGGTCTGGCTTGACCATGTTGGGCATCATCATTGGCGTTGGCTCAGTCATCACCATGATCGCCATCGGCCGCGGCGCCAGCGTTGACGTGCAGGAACGCATCCAGGCGATGGGCACCAGGCTGCTCACCGTCTGGCCGGGCCAGGCGCGCCGTGGCCGTCTCTGGGGCGGCGTGGGCAGCCAGGACACGCTGGAGCTTCAGGATGCCGACGCCATCTCGCGCAAGGTGGAGGGCGCGCTGCGGGTGGCGCCGCACGTGACCGGGTCGGCCCAGGTCAAGTGGGGCAACCGCAACACGAACACCTCCATCATCGGGTCCACGCCCGACTACGTCACGGTCAACAACCACAAGGTAGAGAGCGGGCGCTTCTTCACGGAGACGGAGCTGCGCGGCTCTCGGCCCATCTGCGTCGTGGGCACCACCTTGGTGGACAACCTCTTCGGGCGCACCGACCCCGTGGGCCAGCGCATCCGCATCAAGAACATCCCCTTCGAGGTCATTGGCGTGCTTCGCGAGAAGGGCGGGGCCAGCCACTGGCGCGATCCCGACGACCTCATTGTGGTCCCCGTGTCGGTGGCCATGCGCCGTCTGTTTGGGAAGGACCACGTGGACCGCATCTACGTCGCCGCCATCGAGGGACGCCCGCTGTGGGAGACGGCCGACGATATCACCAAGCTGATCAGGCGCCGCCACCGCATCCGCTCGGACGACGAGGACGACTTCAACGTGCGCACCCAGACCGAGATTCTGGAGACCTTCACGCAGACCTCTCGCACCTTCACCATCCTGCTGGCGAGCATAGCCGCCGTCTCGCTGATGGTGGGCGGCATCGGCGTGATGAACATCATGCTCGTCTCCGTGACCGAGCGGACCAGGGAGATCGGCATCCGCAAGGCGGTCGGAGCCAAGAGGCGGGATATTCTGGCGCAGTTCCTCATCGAATCGCTGGCCCTGTGCCTGATAGGCGGGCTCATTGGCGCCGCCCTGGGCGCCGGCGGCGCCGCGCTCCTGTCCAACATGGCCGGGTGGCGCACCATCGTCACTCCCGATTCGATCATACTGGCCTTCTCCTTCTCGGCCGCCGTCGGCATCGGCTTCGGCATATACCCCGCCCAGAAGGCGGCCAAGCTGGACCCCATCGAGGCACTGAGGTACGAGTAGTGGTTCCTGCAAGATGAAGGACGCGCCGACGCCGCGCCAGGGGCCGTGAGGGCGCCTCACTGACGACGCTCCTCATCTTGCCGCCGACTGCGAGGCGACTGCGATAGCATGGCGGGGCGGCCGAACATCGTGTGGATCATGACCGACCAGCAGCGCGCGGACGCGCTTGGGTCGGTGAGCCCCTGGATGCACACGCCGAACATGGACCGGCTGGCCGCGCAGGGCGCGCAACTGGATCGGATGTTTGCGCAGAGCCCAGTGTGCGTGCCCTCGCGGGTCAACTTCATCACCGGTCGCTACCCTCACAGTCACGGCAGCCGGGAGAACAACGCCCCGGTGGGCGCGGGCGAGCCACACATCTTCCGCGTGCTGCGCGCCGCCGGCTATCGCGTGGCCTTGATCGGCAAGAACCACACCTTCTACCAAGAGGACCTGGGCAAGCTGGATTTCGCCTTCACGGAGCCGCTCAACCTGGTGTCCGGCTCGGCCCAGGCCCAGGCCTTCGGCGAGCACCTGAACGGCTGCCGCCAGGGGATGCGCCAGGTGGCGTGTTGGGCGGGGGCCGCCTTCCATGGCTTCCCGGAGGAGCTGACCAGCACCCACCGGATCGCCTCCGCTGCCGTTGACTACCTCAGGAGTGCCGACCGCGGCGACCCCTTCTTCCTCTGGGTGTCCTTCCCCGACCCCCACGCACCGCACACGGCGCCGGCGCGCCTGGCGGAGCTCTACCCGCTCGACCTGGTGCCCATGCCCGAGGGAGCCTTGTCCTCCGAGGAAGATGCGGAGGTCCGTGCGAAGGCCTCGCGCCAGGCGGTCAAACGGAAGGCACAGGGAATGGTCTCGCCGCCGGAGGAGGGGGTGCGCCGCTACATCGCCGTCTACAGCGCCATGGTGAGCTTCGTTGACGAGCACCTGGGCCGGATTCTGGACGAAGTGGAGAGGCAGGGACTTGCCGAGGACACTATTCTCGTCTACACCTCGGACCACGGCGACTTCCGGGGCGAGCACGGGATGGTGAAGAAGGACCTGGTGCTGTATGACTGCCTGCTCAATATCCCCTGCATCATGCGCTATCCTGGGACGATCTCGCCCCGGCGGTTCCGCAGCGCGCTGGCCCAGCAGATAGACCTGTACCCAACGCTCCTCGACTACGCCGGCGTCCAACCGCCCCGGGGCCTGCAAGGGCGGTCGCTCCGGCGCCTCCTGGAGGGGCAAGATGACCTTTTCCGCGAGGAGGTATACGCAGAAGTCTGCCCGCCGGACTTCCGCAACCCGTACCGAAGCGCTGAGGAGTTCCTGGCCGAATGGCGGCGGGCGCAGAACGTAGAGGGGCACCCTCTGCGCTGGACGGCGCCCTTCAACGTGCCGGGCGACTTCGTGAAGACGATCCGCACCGTGGACCGCAAGTACGTCTGGTACGGCAGCGGTGAGAGCGAGCTCTATGACCTGGAAGCCGACCCGGGAGAGAGGCTGAACGTGGCGGGCGATCCGGCCTACGCGCAGGACCTCGACGCCCTGCGGGCCAGGCTGTTCGAGTGGCACGTGCTGACCGAGGACCCGCTCGACTCGTCAGACGCCCGGCGCTTCGAGCAGGACTACCCGTGGTAACGTCGGCAGGGGATGCGGGGCGGTCGGAGAGGCAAGCTAGGCCTCGCGCCAGTCTGCCAGCAGCTTCCGCAACTCCGTGGCCTTGTCCGGCATCGCCGCCGAGAGGTCCTTCGTCTCGCCCACGTCGTTCGCCACGTCGTATAGCTCAACTTCCCCCGTGTCGTAGAACTCGATGAGCTTGAAGGCGCCCTGGCGCACTGCGCCTGCGGACCGGCCGCCCAGGAAGTGCGGCTTGTCGAGCGGGTAGTGCCAGAAGATGGCGTCGCGCTTCAGGCCGCCCGTCTGGGTCAGGACAGGGACGAGGCTCTCGCCGTCGAGCTGCGGTGGCGGCTCTGCCACGGCACCCGCCATCTCCAGGATTGTGGGGAGGAAGTCCACGCTGGTGACCGGCACCCCAGAGCTACTGCCGGCCTCGACGACGCCGGGCCAACGCACGATGAGGGGCACGCGGATTCCGCCCTCGTAGAGCTGGGACTTGCCTCCGCGGAGCGGTGCGTTGGAGGTGACTTTGTGTTCCCCGCCGTTGTCCGAGGTGAAGATCAGGATCGTGTTGTCGGCGATCCCCGCTTCCTCCAGCCGAGCCATGACCATGCTCACCCCCTCATCAATGCTCTCCAGCATGGCCGCCAGCGCGGGGTTGTTCTCGCGCTCCCCCGCTCCAGGTTTGCGGCTGTACTTCTCCACGAGTTCCCGCTTGCCGACCAGGCGCGTGTGAACGGCGTAGTGGGAGAGGTACAGGAAGAAGGGCTCGTCCTTGTGGCGGGTGATGAAGTCAACGGCCTCGAGGTTCAGCCGGTCGGTCAGGTACTCATCCTCGAGACGCGCCTCGAGCCCGGGCAGATGATCGTAGGGATGGAAGTAGTACCCCGGGCCGATGTACCTGTCCTCGGAGCAGATGACCTCCTCGAATCCGTGCAGCTTGGGGTCGCCCCTGCGCTTGCGGTAGTCGCCCATGAGGTGCCACTTGCCGATCAAGCCCGAGACGTATCCGTGCGGTCCCAGCAACTTCGGCATCGTGGCGAGAGCGGGCGAGAGGTACAGCGCGTCGTCCGCCCTGAGGTAGTCGGTGATGCCCACCCGGAGCGGATAGCGTCCAGTCAGAAGTGCGGCCCGCGTCGGCGAGCAAACGGGGGCGGCCGCGTAGGCATCCGTGAACCGCATCCCCTGGTCGGCCAGGCGATCCGTGTTCGGCGTCTCGCAGAAGGTGCTGCCGTAACAGCCGAGATCGCTCCAGCCCAGGTCATCAACCAAGATGAGGATGACGTTGGGCTTGGCGGTGGCCTGTGCCCCTGCGCTCATCTGGTCCCAGGCCATGGCCACGGCGCTCGCCCCGGCGATCTTCGCGAACTGGCGGCGGTCCACATGTGGGCTCCTCTCTAGCCCTCACCCGCAGATCTCGTGCACTAGGTCTATGTAGTGCTTGAAGTTGGCGAAGGGCACGTCGGGGGGAACGGCGTGGTCCACGAAGGGCGAATAGCCGCCCTGCTCCACCAGGGGCGGCACCTTGGACCTCACCTCGTGCTCGACGGTGGCTCGGTCGCAGGTGTCTCGCAGGGCACGCTTGTCAATGCCGCCGATCATCAGCAGCTCCGGGCCGAACTGCTCCCGGTAGCGCAGCACGTCGCAGTCGGCCGCCACCTCCATGGGGTAGACCAGGTTGACGTTCGCCTCCAGCCACAGCGGGATCAGCTCGTCAACGTTGCCGTCGCAGTCCACCATGATGATGTCAATGCCGGCTTGGTTGAGCACCTTGGTCACCCGCTTGAGCGGCTCCAGCATGAACTCGCGGAATAGCTGTGGCGAGACCAGCGGCCCCGTCTTCATGGCC
>JBHIEF010000003.1:0-42738 GCA_046760465.1 Armatimonadota bacterium
TCTACGCGGCAGGGATGGACGTAGGGCGCAGGGCACTGGAGTCGCGACGAGGAAATTGACGGGGCAGAGCCGTTCTCCAGTGCTGGGCCTAGGCCGGTCAGCAACAAGAGTGGAGGGTGAAGACCATGCACACTGTCAGTAATCGTGGCGTCCGCCGATCCGCGCTAATCGCTCTGGGCTTGGTGGTGGCGGCGATGGTCGTGCTGGGTCTAACTGGACAGGGGCTCGCGCAGGATGCCCCCATCCCGGCGGTCGCAGCGACCGGGACGCTCATGCTGCCGCCGCCTGACGATGCCATCGTGCTCTTCGACGGCACCGACCTGTCGCAGTGGGTCAAGCAGGGAACGGATCAGCCGCCCGGCTGCAAGCTCGTGGACGGAGCGCTGGAGATCCACGGCGGGAGCATCACGACGAAGCAGCGTTTCACCGACTTTCAGCTGCACATCGAGTTCAATGTGCCGCTGATGCCGGACGCCCGAGGCCAGGCCCGGGGCAACAGCGGCGTCTACATGCAGGGGTCGTATGAGATCCAGGTGCTCGACTCGTACGGGCTTCAGCCCAAGCTGGGCGATTGCGGGGCCATCTACGGAGTCGCGCTGCCGATGGTCAACGCGTGCAAACCTGCGGAACAGTGGCAGACATACGACATCCTGTTCCATGCGCCGCGCTTCGACGAGGACGGGAACAAGGTCGCCAACGCGCGCATAACGGCACTACACAATGGCGTGTGGATTCACGACAACGTCGAGGTTCCCGGGCCCACCACGGCGGCCATGCGACGCGACGTGACCGAGCCGGGTCCCATCATGATCCAGGACCACGGGGCGCCACTCAAGTATCGGAACATCTGGCTGCGCCCGCTGGGGCCCGTGACCGAGTAGGGCCAGCCCCGGCGGCAGCACTCCGCGCCGCGAGGGCAGGCGGCCAGATTGCTCGATGTCGTGCCGTTGGCGCGCGTGGGCTGGTCAGGAGCGCTGCAGGCTAGTGTCCGCCGCGTGCTACTGACCACCCGCCTCGATCGGCACCAGGACTAGGTTGCGGAACTCCTTCTGCGAGCCCTCCGACTGGAGACAGATCTTGCCTGGTATCTCTTCGCACTCCGTGGCCGTGTTCTGGACGAGGTTGTTGACCTTGATCTCGAGGTCGCCGCCGTCGAGCGTCATCTCATAATCGTTCCACTCGCCGATGGCCCGCTCGTTGGAGGGGTGCAGTTTGCGCGTGTGGCGGCCGCTGGTGCGCTCCTGGGCCACCTTCATGGGGAACTGACCGATATTCCAGATGTCGCCCATGCTCCCGGACTGCCCCTGGCACTCGATGGACTTCGGCCACACCTTATCCTCGCCCACCATCCGCAGCAGTACGCCGCTGTTGCCTGGGGTGACGTGGCGCATCTGTAGGTGCAGCGTGTAGTTGGTGTAGTCCGCAGTCGTGCGCAGGTAGCCAGCGGGACGACCAGTATCGGTGATGACGCCGTCGCTGACGCCGAAGGTGTCCTTGCAGGCGTCGCTCATGGGCGCCCACCCCTCCAGGTCCGTGCCGTTGAACAGGCGCACAGCCTTGCCGTAGTTCGATGCCAGGTGCTTGATGCGGATGTCCTTGAACTCGACCACCATTGGTGGCCCCTGGTGGATCTGGAGCGCCAGGATCCCCTCCCTGGCGGCGCCCCTCCTGTCGTTCGGGTCGTTGGGGTCGGTCACGCGGTCGTTGTCAATCAGGGCCATGGTCGGGTAGCCATTGAGGTAGTGACGCAGGTAGTTGCCTTGGGCGATGATGATGTACTCGTTCCAGTCCCGCTCCTTGTAGTAGCCCTTTGCCTTCAGGTCGTCCACGTCGGACACCTTGCCGACCACGTTCTTGTTGCCCTCGTCGTCAATGATCATGAAGTCGCCGACGTTGACCAGCCAACCGCGCCCGGCCTCATGGTACAGGAAGCCCACCTTGCCCGGGTTGTTCTCCACCTCGGCCTGGTAGCCGCCCACGCGCCACTGGCCGAACTCCTTGCTGCGGTACTGGATGCCGGAGTTGCCGTTCTGGATGCGGAACTTGATCTTGAGAACGAAGTCCTTGAGCGTGCCGCCGCGCCACACGCAGAAGGTGTTGCCGCGGGCCGGGTTCTCCTCGGTCGTCTCCCCGCGAATGGCGCCGTCCCTCACCGACCACAGCCGCGGGTCGCCGTCCCAGTCGGTGAGGTCCTCCCCGTTGAAGATGGATACGAAGCCCTCTTCCGTCGTCTCCTCCTGCGCCGCCGCGATGCTCAGAGCGAGGCAGGCGGCCATGCTCAACACAGCCGACCATATGACTACCGAGCGCACTACTGGCACCTCCTTGGATCAAGCGGCTTCTCGGCGGTATCAGTGCCCCCAGCGCCCCGCCGGCCCTGCCTGGTCTGCGTTCGGACCCGCGCTGCGGAGCAGCTCGTCGGTCAGTATAAGGCCTCTGGACCTCGCCGCGCAAGTCCTTTGGCAATCGTCCGTCTGGCCTAGGGCACAGGCAGCAAGCGATAGGGCACCCGCGTAATAGCGCCGACCACGATCCAGATCAAAGCCGCCATGTACTCGCCCACGATCAGGCCCATGAACAGCGGCCGGCACCGTCTGTACCAGCGGATCCCGCCACAGTGCATTATGGCCGTCTTGACCAGCCAGCCCACTAGCAGCGACGACCAGATGTGGAAATTGGAGTAACTGGCGCCCACGGCGAAGCCAATAGGGTGAAGCAGGAAGCCCGCGTAGCGCCAACGCGCGGCGAGCAGCAGATGCGTGAAGATAGCCCCGCCAATGGCGTTGCAGATCTCCGTCCAGTCAATGGACAGGGGCTGTCGCGTCCAGTTCGCGACCTCGTTGTAGATGTTGTACGAGAACCAGGGCCCCCCATAGAGCGTGCTGACGGCGCCCTCGACGTGGCCCAGCCAGATGGTGACCGGAATGGCGACTGCCAGGGCCACCAGAATGCTAACGGCCATGATGGGCACCAGGCTCCGCCGTCGAAGCCCCGTCTCGTCGCCGATGCGGAATCCCTGGAGGACATGGGGCATGAGGATCTCCCCCCAGTCGCGCATGAGCGAGCGCTCCGGGAGGCGCAGGATGGCCAGGTTGCTGGGCCCAACCCGCTCTGAACCGACGAACAGAATGAGCATCTCGGAGAGATAGTAGGGCGTCTGCACCAGATACATGCCGCCGTTGATGACCATCCAGGTCAGACAGAAGGTCGTAGGGACCCAGAGCAACATCACGCCGACGGCAACCCACAGAGACACGCCCGCGTGCACGAGCATCCAGGTGGTGCCCACGAAAGCAAGGGCGCTGCCGACCAGCGCAGTCCGATAGGGCAGCGGCTCGTCCCGGTCCTCAGGGTCGCTTCTACCCAGCACACCGAGAACGAGCGATTTCAGATGGCGGCGTGCCGTCCACAGGAGCGACCCGGCAATCACCATCTGCGACCCGAAGGCCTGCCGGCCCGCGCAGCGCCAGGCGTGTGCGTTCCAGCCAAACGTATCTATGGTCAGGTACTCGAACTTGAAGAACAGATAGAAGAACCAGTAGCTAAAGGAGATCTCGGATGGGATCACATACGCGATGCCGACCACCGAGAAGTAGAAACTGAAGATGAGCTGCGGCCACCAGCCCAACACCCGCCAGGGCCGGCCCTTGAAGCCCTCGTACCACAGGAATCTGTTCTGAAGCTGGGGCACGGATGGGAAGTGCGCGTGCAATCCGTTTACCAGATGGAACAGCAGGGGAACTGCCACACCGACGCACAGCAGCCGATTGCGGAGGAGGCTGTTCAGGAGCTTCCCGTGGCCCGGCGGCCGCATCATCTCCATGGGCGCCTGCACGAGCGGGAAGGAGAACTTCTCATGCTCCGTCCACTGGCGACGGAACAGCACGGAAAGGCATATGGTCCCCACGTAGAGCGCCAGGGCGAAGACCGTCCAATACGCCACTGGCGCCGCCCACGCCGTCCAATCGAATGTCCCACGGCCAATGCCCTCAAAGAACAGCACTGACGCCTCTTCGTCCGAGACGATGGTCCATGGCCTCAGGTGGGACAGGATCAGATCATCCCACTTGTTCTCGGGAGTTGCCATGTAATGTGGCGTGGCGACGAGGGGGATGATGAAGCCCACGAACCCGCGAAAGGGGATGTTCGCGCCGACCGAACTCATGATCCAGACCACGGCGAGCTCGGCCGGCTTGAGCTCAGTTCCCGGGCGCACCCATCGCCAGATTACGTTGACTCCGAGCACCAGTATCAGCAGCACGATCATCGAGCATGCCGGAAGGTGGTTCCCGGTGAGGGAGGTGCCCCGCACGACCGCTTCGTTGTAGGGCATCACCGCCGACTGAGCCACGCTCCACAGCAGTCCGATTGCCAGAGCTCTGAAGGTCATCGGTCTGGGCGCACGGCTCTCACTTTGCGCGTCAGGGGCAGGTTGCTGCGGTGGCCAGGATGGCGGCAGCGGCTGGACGTCGTATCTTCCCTGCTGTTGGTAGGCTCAAGGGGACCCTCCGTCCGGTCTGCGCAAAGTGGCGACAGCCGGTCGCGGCCGAACACCAGCCCATTGGCGCGAATGGGCCGGCGCTCAACTCCCGGGGCATTGCAGAATGGGGTTGGTCCGTGGGACAGTGTCTCCCGAGGTTAAGGCGCGCCCACAGCGTTTGTCAAGCGGCAATGAGGCGGTCACGCGAACGCCTGCGCTCCCAGGCGGCGGGAATCTGGCCGGTGTGCGTCTGGGACCGCGTGTTCTGGGTCGCGTGTGTCCCCCGCGACCGCCCTTCCATCGTCGCTTCTGGACATGCGGGAGGATAACGGTGGCCGACGGCCGAACGGTCTCTCAGAATCATGGCTCGCACCTGACGTGCGGCCATGGGGGAGGCACGCGGCAAGGGTAGGAGGCTGAGAATGAGCGAACTGACGATCCAAGAGCATCCGGCGGTCAGCAATCCTCGCTTAGTCCTGGGTCTGACAGGGTGGATGGACGGGGGAAGCGTCTCCACTGGCACGGTGAGCTACTTGCGGGACAAGTTGGGCGCGACGAAGTTCGCCGAGATCGAGCCCCTGGACTTCTACATCTTCCACTTCCCGGTCTCCACGGTTCCGGTCTCAGTTCAGTCGGCCGGGGGGAGACTGGCAATCACTCAGGTTGATCCAATGCAGTTCGCGGCTGTGTTCCGCCCGCACACGAGGATAGAGGACGGCTCCATCCAGGAGTTCACGTGTCCCAGAAACGAGTTCCTGTGTTCGGAACGCTCCGACCTGATCCTCTTCTCGGGCGAGGAACCACACGTCCGCTGGGGAGCCTACTGTGACTGCCTCTTCGACCTGGCAGAGGAATGCGGGGTCAAGGAGTTCTACTTCGTGGGCAGCGTTGCCGGCCCGGTTCCACATACCAGGGAGCCGAGAATACGTGCCTCGGTCCCGCGCCAGGACCTCAAGGAACGACTGGGGGCCGCCGGGGTCGAATTCACCAACTACGAGGGCCCCGCCAGCCTCGTCACCCTCCTGGCGCATCAGTCTGTTGACAGAGGTATAGAGATGAGGAGCCTGGTCGTCGAGATTCCGCACTATCCGTTCCTCGAGATGCCCACCTATCCCAAGAGCATACTCAAGGCCACTTCAGCGCTCAACACTCTCCTGGGCCTGGATCTGGACCTGTCGGATCTGCGCGAGTCGTCCGCGAAGGTGGATGAGAAGCTCGACGCCGTTATGGAGGATAGTGACGAGTTCCGGGAGTTGGTGGCCAAACTGGAGAGGGCGTACGACTACGAGGAGTCTGCTGCGGAGGAGGAGCGCCTGCGACGGCTGATCGAGATGATCGACTTGGGTGACGATGAGGGTCACAGTTGAGCAAGGGCTGCGACGGCGGCGTCTGCGGACGCCGCCGGGCTGTGCGTAGAGTGCCGCGCTCGGCGAGTGCATGAGGAGAGCACGCGATGACCGAGTGGAGCTCAACAGCGAGGGGCATCGTGGACGGTCACGTCCACATGGGCAGCATTACCCAAGAGGGCGCCATGCTCGCCAACCTAGAGGCGACGGGGATTGACAAGATGGTCTTGGTGGCAATTCAGGACCCCGAGGCCGGGGCGGGGCTCCCTCAGGCGCTCTACATGAAGGCCCAACACCCGAGTCGTTTCTTCGTCTTCGCCGGCCTCAACCACGCCGAGGAACTCTCTGGCGGGAAGGCCACGACCCCCAGCCTCGCCGATCAGGTGGATGCCTTCGTCGAGATCGGGTGCGACGGCCTCAAGATGATAGAGGGCAAACCGACGTCGAGGCAGCGGATGGACATCCCCGTGACCGACGACTACTTCGCGGACTACTGGGGACGCGTGGAGGAGCTGGGTCTTCCCTTTGTCTGGCACGTCAACGACCCGGAGGAGTTCTGGGACCCGGAGGCGCTCCCCGGCTGGGCCAAGGAGCGCAACTGGGGCTACGGCCCGCAAGATGTGCAGAAAGAAGAGCTGTACGCTGAGGTGGATGAGGTGTTGGGCAGGCATCCAAGCCTCAGGATCATCTTCGCTCACTTCTACTTCCTGTCGGCCGACCTCGACCGGGCGGCCCGATTCCTCGATGAGCACCCCACCGTCCACTTCGATCTGGCGCCGGGCATCGAGATGCTGTACAACATCTCCCGCGATCCACAGGCCGGGCGGGAGTTCTTCGTTCGATACGCAGACCGCATCATCTTCGGAACCGACCTCTCGAGCGGCCTGACCACCGAGCCGGCCCGTATCCGGGCGGGCATCGTCTTCAGGTGGCTGGAGACCGACGACACGTTTCGCGTGCCGGAGGAGGCCGATTTCCTCCTTGGCCCTCCAGAGGACGGGATCATACGAGGGATGTCGCTTCCCGATGAGGTGCTTGCCAAGATCTACCGGACCAACCTGACGCGCCTGGTCGGCGACGAGCCGAAGGCGCTGGATGCTCGGGCGGCCGTCGCCGAGTGCGAGCGCCTGGCAGCGATTGCTGAAGCCATGTCGGACCAACCGGCCGCCGACACCGAGGCCGCGCGTGTAGCAGAACGCCTCAGGGACATGTGAGAAGCGCTCCAACGGCCGCTGAGGCCTGCGAGTGCCCGCGTGGGGTCTGGAAGGCATGAGGCTGCGCGGCGCCAGGCCAGGGCACGACCCAGCCACCGTGCTGTGACAGACAATCCTCAACGGGGGACCCAAATGCCCACACCGAGAATCTCCGTGGCGATCGCGCTGACGCTGTGCGTTGCTTCGGCCGGCTGGCCGGCAGAGGGGGGTGGGGCAGAAGCCCCGTTCTTTCCCGCCGAGCGCCTGACCCACCCCCACGTAACCATGTTCGGCGGCAAGTTCCACATCCCCGTCAACCTCGGGCCCACCGGAGCCGTGGGCTGGCGGAACGGCAACCAGCTTATCGTGATGGAGGTTGACAGGGGGTCGCCCGGCCACGGGATCCTCCGCAAGTACGACGTCATCATGGCGGCGAACGGCCTGCCTCTGAGCTACGATGATCCCCGCAGAGAGCTGGGCGCGGCGATCACGGAGAGCGAAGCAAAGGACGGCAGGCTCTCGCTCAGCGTGCTGCGCCGCGGCAAGAGGCGGCAGGTCATCGTCAAGCTCCCGGTCCTCGGCTCCTACGGCAGCAACTGGCCCTATGACTGCGCGAAGTCGAAACGCATTGTCAAGGGCGCGTGCGAATTCCTGGCCAAGCACCAGACCATGTACGGCGACCACATGGTGAGCACCCGCGTCGGGCACGCCCTCAACGGGCTGTTCCTGCTCGCCGCCGCCGACCCCGAGTACCTGGAGACGGCGCGCCGGCTAGCATACTGGCTGGTGCGCCACCCCGGCCCCGGCAGGGGGGACGGCACGGGCAATTGGGACAACGGCTACCAGGCCATTTTCCTGGCCGAGTACTACCTCAAGACCGGGGACGCACACGTCTTGCCGCGGCTCCGGGAGATCCACGACCTCATGGTCGAGTTCCAGGACCCCTGCGGCTCGTGGGGCCACGGGCCGCGGCCCAAGCCAGGTTACGTGCAGGGCGGGCTGATGAACCCGGCGGGGCTCGCGATCTGGGTGTCGTTGATCCTCTCCCAGGAGTGCGGCTTGGAGGTGAACGAGGACGCGGTGGCCCGCGCAACCAGGTTCTTCGCCCGATATGCCGACAAGGGCAATGTCCCGTACGGCGATCACCGACCCGAGTTCTGGCCCAGCTCCAACGGCAAGAACGCGCTGGCCTACGTCGGCTTGAGTCTCCTGGACGGTAGAGAACACCGAGAGGCAGCGCTCCTCTTTGCCAGACTCGTGGCCGATAGCTACCATGACCGAGAGGCTGGCCACACGGGCGGGTTCATGAACACCGTCTGGGGTGCGATAGCTGCCGCGGGAGCGCCACCAGCCGACTACCGCAGACACATGGACTACTGGTCTTGGTACTACGACCTCTCCCGCACGTGGGATGGGGGCTTCTTGAGTCTCCCCTCGCCCGGAGGCACGCAGTACACCCAGCGCGGCGTGTTCCTCTCCACGGGCGGCTTGGCGCTGGCTTACACGGTTCCCCTCAAGAGCTTGCGGATTCTGGGTGGTCCCAGAAGCGTGTTCGGCGCGCGGGACCTAAGCGCCACGCTGATGAAGGGCTTGCAGCTCTACGACGAACTCAGGTTCGGCGAGCTGGAGGCGCTACTGAGCAGTTACCTTGAGAGGGAGCGGCCAGAGGCCAACTCATCGGTTCGCCTCCACGCCCAACAGCTCCTCGCAGCTGCCCGGGCGAAGAAGCACACCATCGAGCACACTCTGAGGAAGGCCGACAGGGCTTTCAGACTCCGGCATCCCGGTCTTGCCAAGCGCATGCTCGAAGACCTGGACATCCTCACCCACGGCCAACTGCCTCGCGTGAGGGAGCTGCTCAGGGAGGCAAGATCGCCCAAGTACGCCTCCATCTTCGAGGCCGAGAAGGTCTACAACAAGCACGTTGGCGGCATCTTCCACCTCTACCCACCAGCGCGGCGAGCCCTGAAAGAACTGGCAAGCGACCCCGGCGCGGGCTACTTCTCGCAACTGGCCAAGCGCGAGCTGCAGCAGCCCTTCATCACCCATCACTACCCCCCGCGCGGTGAGCTGGACCTGGGCAGGTTCAGCGCCGGCGGCGCCTGGAGAACCGACGAACTGGCCCGGGCCGGCTTGATGCGGCTGGCAAGGGCGCGCTACTTCGGCGGCAACTGGACGACCTGGATCGCCGACGACACGCTGCGAGAGGCGGGGTACATCAAGCACGTCGCCGAGCGGAACTGGGAGGCGCTGCTGCCCATCGCCGGCGAGCAGGAGAAGGGCGCCGCCAAATGGCGGTTCCTGACCTTCAGCGACGAGAGCAAGGACGAAGTGCCCACAGGCTGGTCCGAGCCCAGCTTCGACGACTCGCAATGGCGAGAGGATGCCGCACCGCTGGGCGACTTGAGCGGCGAGAGACCGAGAACGGCCTTCGACCGGGGCGACAACCTGTTACTGGCGAGGATACGCTTCGATGCCGACCGCAAGGACTTCACGGAATGGGCCTTGCAGTTCAGGTTCCGGAGAGACGTAGAGGTCTACCTCAATGGCGAACTCATCGCCTGGCTCTCTGCACGCACCGAAGACAAGTACTACGACATTGAGCTTCCGCGCCAGGCGCTCAGGTATCTGAGGAAGGGCGAGAACGTGCTCGCCGTCCGCGCCAGAGCCGACTGGAACTGGAGCTTCTATGATATCGGCCTATACGCAAGGGGGGAGACCCCGTGAGCAGAGCCCTGCCTGTACTGACGGCGGCAGCTCTAGTGGGCTGCTGCAACGTCACCTGGGCCGTGCCCCGAGTTGACGCCACCAAGTCCGAACTCGAGGTCCTATGGGAGCGGTACTGGCAGAAGGACGACCTTACGGTCGGAGAGTGTGCCAAGCTCATCCGGCACTACTCTCCGCTGGTGCGCACCTGGGCAGCATACTCGCTGGGCCGGCGCGGCGAGGCGGCTATGCCCGTGGTAATGGAGGCGCTCAGGGATCCCGACCCGCGCGTCCGGCGTGCCGGTCTCGACGCCATCGCCGGCCCCGTCGCGCTCGGCACGGGCGGCCGCAGGGACAAGCACAAGATGACGCCAGAGATCGTGGCTCAGGCCGTGCCGCTCATCGCCGAGAACCTCAAGCACGAGGACCTCTGGGTGCGCGACGGGGCGTTGCTGGCCTTCATGGTGACGGGCAAGTACGGGGAAAAGTACCTGCCGCAGATCATGGAGTATCTGGCAACTGACGAAGACTGGTGGCTACGAGATGCCGCCGCCAGGGCCATTGGCGGCCTTGGCAAGGACCACGCGCAGGAGGCCATCGTCCCGCTGGCCGAGGCGTACGTGCGCGAGACGCACGTTGTGGCACAGAGGAAGATGAAGGAGGCGCTCTTCCAACTCGACTTGGAGGCTGGCGCCCACCTGGTCCTGCCCATATTCGTTGAAGCCTTGCGCAACCCCACGAAGCACAAGATGTATGACGCCTGGTACTTCCGCAGCATGACGCTGGACGTACTGGAGAAGATGGGCCCCAGTGCAAAGGGAGCAGCACCCGCGATCCGGGAGCTGATAGACGAGTATGAGCAGGACCGCACACAGCCGGACGTCGAAGCCAGGATCGAGCGGCTTCAGCAGGCGTTGGACGCGGTCACGGGCGGCGAACAGTGACCAAACTCATCCCGGCCAGCCGGAGCGCGCGCGGAGCCGCCGTCAGATAGGCTGGGAACGGCGCGGGTGGGCCCAGCGGTCGCACGGGCCGCTCCCCGAGCGGGAGATGCCGGTCGTCGCGCGTGTGCAGCAGGCTCTCGGGGCCCCACCACTCACCAGAGGGACCAGGACTGGCGCGATGACAGGGCTATCCCACGATGAGATCGTCGCTCTGTGCCAGGCCCTCGACACTGCGCGGACCTCGGACCAGAACGCTGCCTGGGAGCAGCTGCAGCCCTTGGGGAAGGGGGTCGTCCCCTATCTCGCCGAGGCATACCACAAGCTGCGCAAATGGCAGGGACGGCTGGCATGCGTGTACCACCTGATGGCGTATGGCCGCTCCCACGAGGAGGCCTTCCAGGTTGGAATCGCGGCATTGGCCGACAAGGCGACCCTCGTCCGGTACCGGGCTTGCATGCTCCTGGCGTATGCCCAACGCGAGGATGCGATACCTCATCTCGAGGGGTTGCTCGATCACGCGGACGAGAAGACTGTGGAGGATGCACGCGCGGCCATTGACGCCATTCGTGCGGGCAACCACAAGCTGTTTCTCGATCGCCATCGCACGGGGCGGGTGTTCTGGTCAGTCGCGAGGCCGGGATCGCCCTTGCCGGATGCCTGATGAGTGCGCTAGGCGGCCAGTTGCGGGCAGGAACCGCCTCAGGACGCGTGGAAGCGGGGCCTTCGCCCGGGACTGGCCAGGCGGCGTGTGGCGACAGCCCCATGCGACGCTGGTAAGACGGCCATCGCCGGCGACTGCGACGGCGAGCGGGCCAAGGCACTCCCGACCGCCGGTGCCGTGGCCCAGACGTGATCGTCGCGTTGGGCGAGACCCATGCACAACTAACCAACGGAGGCCACACATGAACCCGATGCGCAAGGCCCTTGCAGCCGGACTCACAGCTGTGCTGGCCGTGTTCTGGCTACTGAGCGCCGGTATGGCTGACGATGAGACAGGCTTCGTGCCACTCTTCGATGGCGAGAGCCTGGATGGCTGGACTGGCGGCAACTACATCGTCGAGGACGGCGTGCTCGTGTGCCCCCAGGCAGGCGGCGGGAAGCTCCTCACGGAGAAGCAGTACGACGACTTCGTCTTCCGGTTCGAGTTCCGGCTCCCGCCGGGGGGCAACAATGGCGTGGCCGTACGCGCTCCCGCCAAGGGAAACCCAGCCTATGCTGGCATGGAGATCCAGATCCTCGATAACACGGCTGAGAAGTACGCCAATCTCAGGCCGGCGCAGTATCACGGCTCCATCTACGATGTGGTGCCGGCCAAGCGCGGCGCGCTCAAGCCGGTCGGCGCGTGGAACGAGGAGGAGATCCTGGCTAACGGGCGCCACGTCAAAGTGACGCTCAACGGCCAAGTCATCGTGGATGCCGACCTGGACGCGATCACTGACGCCGAGACCCTCAAGAGACATCCAGGCCTTCAGCGCGGGATTGGCCACTTGGGCTTCATCGGTCATGGCGACCGGATCGAGTTCCGCAACATCCGCATCAAGGAACTGCACACGCCGAACGTGGCGCCCCCTGGCTACGTGGCTCTCTTCAACGGCGAAGATCTCAGTGGCTGGAAGGGGTTGGTCTCCAACCCGCCAGCGCGAGCGAAGATGACGCCCGAACGGCTGGCGGCGGCACAGCAGGAGGCCGACGCGAACATGCGGGCTCACTGGAAGGTCGAGGAGGGCGTGCTCGCCTTCGACGGCAAAGGGCACAGCCTGTGCACCTCCCAGGACTACGGGGACTTCGAGCTTGTGGTGGAGTGGAAGATTGAGGCTGGGGGCGACAGCGGCATCTACCTGCGGGGCAGCCCTCAGGTCCAGATCTGGGACAGGCCGGTCGGGTCTGGCGGGCTATATAATAACAAGAAGGAAGGTAACCCAAGCCAACCGCTGCTCCGCGCTGACAGGCCGGTTGGCGAATGGAACAGGTTCCGCATCACCATGATCGGCGAGAAGGTGACGGTGCACCTCAACGGTGAGTTGGTCGTGGACAACGTCACCATGGAGAACTACTGGGAGCGCGATAAGCCGATCTATCCGACCGGACAGATCGAGCTCCAGTCGCACAACAGCCCGCTCTGGTTCAGGAATATCTTCATCAGGGAGATAGCGTCCCCGGCGACCGAATGAGCCGACGCTGATGTGAAGGGCCGTGGCTCGCCTGCTCCGGCCTCAGTGGGTCCGCTCGACCGCCTTGGCGGGCAGCCTTCGCTGCAACCGGCATGCCCGACGCATCGGCTCGCGCTACGGTGAGCACCCTCCCCGCGCGCCGGAGGCCGCCAAGGCCTCGGGGAGCCCTGGCACGTCGTCGGCTCCGGTCGGGCACTGAATGCTGGCGCCATCGAAGTCGTCCCCCACCGGCTCGTAAGCGCCCCCCAGATGCCGTGACAGGAACGCCTCGGCCACGGCGAAGAAGGACGTCCGGTTCTCGGGCCGTGCCCAGCCGTGCCCCTCGTCCGGGTACAGGATGTATGTGACCGGAATGTCCTTGTCCTTCATCGCCCGCACGATCTGATCGGACTCCTGCTGCTTGACCCTCGGGTCGTTGGCGCCCTGGCCGATGAGCAGCGGCCTCGCGATGCGGTCAACATGCGTCAAGGGCGACCGCTCCTCGAGCAGGGCCCGCCCCTCCTCGGTCGTTTGGTCGCCAACTCGGTGCTTGAGCATGGGCAGGATGGGCATCCAGTAGTCGGGCACATTGTCCAGGAGCGTCATGAGGCTCGAGGGACCCACGATGTCAACCCCGCAGGCGAACGCCTCCGGCGTAAACGTCATGCCGACCAAGGTAGCGTAACCCCCGTAGCTGCCTCCCATGATGGCGACGCGGTCGGGGTCGGCGATGCCCTTGCCGACTGCCCACTGGACGGCGTCAATGAGGTCGTCGTGCATCTTGCCGGCCCATTGGTGGTTGCCGGCGTCTACGAAGGCCTTCCCAAAGCCGGCGGAGCCGCGGAAGTTGACGCTGAGCACCGCGTAGCCTCGGTCGGCCAACCACTGATGCACGGGATTGAAGCCCCACCGGTCTCGCGCCCAGGGCCCGCCGTGCACCCACAGGACCAGAGGTACTGCCGCGCGGTCACTGGCGGAGTCATCGGGATCGTCATCGCAGGGATGTGTCAGGTAGGACACCAGGTCAAGCCCATCGCGGGACTTGATTACCACCGGGTGGAGTTTCCTCAGGGGCTGGCCCTCAAGGTCGTCGCGGTGGCTGAAGAGGAACTCAGCCCGCTGCGCTTGGCGGTTGTAGAGGTAGTATCGCATTGGGCCGTCGTCCGGATCGTAAGAGACGAGCCAGCGTGAGTCGTCCAGCGTGCGACTGGCGAGGTTAAGGTCGCCATAGGCCACCGTGGATAGGTACCGGAGGTCTGCCGCGACAGCATCATCCAGGGCGTGCCATTCGTTGCGGAGGTAGTGGGTCCAGTAGCCCTGGGCGTGCTTCTCGGTGGGATGGACGATCGCGCCGCCGATGTCAACGCGCGGGTCCTGAGCCAGGATGGTCGCTTCGGCGCTCTCCATGTCCACCAGGGCCAGCGCCGCGGTGTTGTGGCCTCTCGTGTCTATCATGTAGAAGGCATCGCCCGCCTTGTTGAACTCGATGGGGCGCGTGTCCATGTCCTCGGGTGCGAGCGTCATGAAGGGCTCTGTGCTGCCGTCATCCCGGAGCTTGACCACTTCCAGGCTGGCCTCCGGGGTGAATGCGAAGCCGAGCCGAACGTTGAAGTGTTCGTCAGTCATGAACCGGGCGAAGCCCTCGTTCTGTATAACCAAGCTGAGCTCACCAGTCTCGATGTTGACTCGGTGGAGGTCGTGAAGCTCAGGATTGCGGTGGTTCAGGGCCACGAGGATCTCGTGCGGGTGGTGTCGGCTCACCTCCTGGATCTGGGCATGGACTCCCTCGAACGGGGTGAGGTCCCTAATCTCATCCGTCTCCAGGCAGACGCTGTACACTCGCCAGTTCTCATCGCCCCCCCTATCTTGCACATACAGCACATGCGTGTTGGTGTGCGCCCAGCAGTAGAATCGGATGCCGCGATCCGTATCCCGCGTTACTGGCATGGCGGACCGCCAATCGTCCGCCGGACCGACCCAGACGTTGAGTACGCCATTGACGGGAGCAAGGTAGGCGATCTTGCTCCCATCGGGGCTCAGAGCGGGAGCGGCCCTGTCCGGATTGCCGAATAGCGTCTTGCGTGGGATGAGGGCCTTCTGCCCTTCATTCATCAACGATCAGCCTCCTCAGGGGCGAGCCCGCAATTGAGGCGACAGTCCGAGTGGGGGTTCGGGAGTATCCAGCCGCATTCCTCCGCCGTGGTGCTGCTAAGACGGGCCGTTTGCGAGTCCTGAGCATGCTCGCTCCGTCGGAGCGCCCCCCCATCCCGCGCATGGCCTGGCAGGGCCGCCGCCGTCCGGCGGCGGGATCGCGACGCGCGTCGGTTCTTGCCGGACGAGTGCTGATGCGACCGCGGCATGGCGCCCCTGGGCAGCCCAGCGTGCAGAGATCCGGCACCATTCGGCCGAGACGCCTCCCCCAATGTAGGTGCGGCCCGGTTGCACGGCGAATCCGAAGTCACGACGGAGATGGAGTGGCCCACATCGAGAAGGGGGAATCGAGTCCGATGCAAATGGGACGGTCGTTTTGTTGTGCCGTGGTCGTGGCTCTGCTGGCGAGTGCACCCGGATGGGCCCGTGTGAACATCAACCAGCCCAAGGCTGATGACAAAGTGGGCCGGTTCATTGATGTGGCGGGCAAGGCTTCGCCTCGCGCCACCGTCGCTGTGTCCTTCAAGGTAGTGAGGACTGGGCGGGAACAGGCGATCTACGAGGCCCCACCCACCTTGCAGGAGACCGACAACGCGGGTGCCTTCAAGCTGCGCCTGGCCCTGCCTCCGGTTGAGAACCGGGCACGCGCGCTTTGCACCGTAACCGCCAGTGAGGTAGGCAGCGGCGCTGAGGCCGCGCGGGTGACGGTTGGTTTGGCGGCCGACGAGGGTGGCGGCAAGGCGCTCGACCCGGCCATTCCCACTGTCACCACGCCGACCGAGGGAGGCTCGGTGCGTATCGGCGGTGTGGTGGTCGAGGGGCGGTCGAAGCCGGGCGAACTCATCATCATCTCGACCAAGTGTTTCAGCATGGAAGACGGGGAGTTCATCAGCGATGTGCCGGGCATTCGGCACTACCCCAATGAGGACGGCAGCTTCAGCTTCCGTGTAGCGACGCCAAGTGTGGCGTTGGGCAAGAAGGTGCGGGTCCGCTACGAGATCCGCGTTTTCACCGCGACTCCGGACCACAGGTCGCCGGCCATCTACATACACATGACAGAGCCCACATAGCAGCGGCGCGCAGGCGGCGGTGCCGATGGGCTCGCGGCTGTGCGCTCGGCCACATGTCGGAGCAGGCGTGGCGCTGCGGGAGCCGGTGCGGGGCGGCCGTGCCAGTTGCCTGCTGGACACTTGACAGGCACGATGGCGCTCGGTATAGACAGGGAGCGGCTGCGAGGCAGGCGTCCGACTGGCAAGCGGCGGTCTGCCAGTTGAGCGGCCACCCGCTATATGCATGGTAGGGGAGATTGACCCGTGAGAATGAAACGTCGGGAGTTCCTAGGAGCTGCCGTGGCGGGCACGGCCAGCGCACTGGTCGGAGGCGACCCGGCGGTCGCGGTAGCCCAGCAGGCCGCCCCGGTGGAGGTCAACCCGACCGCGGTAGTGCAGTTGGGCAAGGAGCTGAGGGCCTGCCGCCTGGGGTCGGGAACCGGAATGAGGGGAGGCGGCCGTCAGACGAACCAGACGCGGATGGGAAGGGAGAAGTTCGAGGCGCTACTCAACCACTCCTACGACCAGGGCATCCGTCTGTTTGACGCCGCCGACCTCTACGGGACGCATCCGTACATCGGCCGCGTCATGCAGGACAAGCCACGCGACAACTTCCAGATCGTCTCCAAGATCTGGGTCCGGCGAGGCGGCATCCTCGAACCGGAGCGCCCCTTGGCGGACGTGCTGGTGGAGCGATTCCTGCGCGAGCTGAGGATGGACTACATTGACGTGCTCCAGATCCACTGCATGACCAGCCCAGACTGGCCTGACGAACAACGCCCCCAGATGGACGCGATGGAGAAGCTGAAGGAGCGGGGCCTGATCCGAGCACACGGCGTCTCCTGCCACTCGCTGGCCGCTCTCAGGACGGCTGCCGAGGAGGCGTGGGTGGACGTGATCCACGCGCGAGTCAACCCGTACGGGGCGAAAATGGACGACAGACCGGAGAACGTGGTGCCAGTACTGGAGAAGGCCCGCGCGAACGGCAAGGGCGTCATCGGGATGAAGTTGGCCGGGGAGGGCACCTTCGACGCTGAGCAGCGCAAGAGGACCGTCGAATGGGCGCTGAACCTGGGCTGCCTCGACGTGCTCATCGTGGGCTTCGAGAAGCCCGAGGAGATAGACGAGTTCAAGGCCAACGTCCGCGAGGCGCTGGTCGCCCAAGCCAGGCAGCTCGGCGCCACCAAGACCTAACGTTCCAGGGCCATTCGCAAGCTGACCATCCGCGGGAGATCCTCGCCGGCAACGTTGATGCCGTACGTCTGCGGGAACGTGGTCATTGCCTCCGTGTGGGTCCTGAGAACGCCTCGCTCCGCCCAGGCGTAGGTGACGGTGAGCGTCTCTTCCTCGAGCGATCCGCCAGTAGCTTTCACTGACACTTCGTTGCTGCCGGAGACAAGATAAGGACGGGCGAACATGTTGTGCTGGAAGATCGCCTCAATCCGCAGCCCGTCTAGCCCGGCCTGTGTCGCATTGCCTGAGGTCCGGCACTCGATCCTGAGCCGCAGATGGCGCAGACCACGGACCTTCCCGTCGAGCTTGACCACCGCCGTCAGCTTTCCCGCGCGAGCTTTGGCTTCAGCCGCATCCCACAGCTTCACGCGTGCTTCCGGCTTCCGCCCTGAGCTGTCGTCCCGCGTCGGCTTCAGCAGCCAAATCCGTCCGATGTCACCGGCGGTCGCCCGCTGGAATTCGGCTCTCAACTCCCCGCCAGTGTAGACGTGCGGCGTCCTCATCTCCACGATCAGGTGGGCCATTCGGCCCGCCTTCGGCACCCGGAGCTGTTGCTCGCGGTCATCTCCGGTGCTGCGCTGGAAGGTGTTAGCCGCGAAGTCGCCGATGGCGCGTTCGCTGGCCAGGTCCGGCCAGTACGTGTGGCGTCCATTGGCAGCGTACCGACCGGTCCTCACGCCGGCAACCGTCCTGACGTATGGCTCCCAGAACACACGGTTGGAGTCGCGCTGCTCGGCCTGCTCCCCGCAAATGTGGTGCGGCGGGAGCTGATCCGGAGTTACCCAGTAGGCCTTGGGTTTCTCGTCGGGCTTCAGTACGTTGCAGTACGCCTGGCCGGGTATGGACTCCCACAGGTACACGACCTCCTCGCCACGGCGGAGGGTAAGGCCTGGGCTGTACTTCGAGGGGCGCGGCCCGCCCCACCGCCACGGCTTGGCGTCGGCAGCCAAGTTCGCCATGAAGGTGACATCGTCGCCGTGGCCAGCGCAATCCCTGATGTAGTTGGGGTCGTGTTTGCAGAAGGCGGCGGAATCGTCCTTGAGCACCGTTCTACAGGGCACCATGCCAGGACAGGCGCGCCCTTCAGCGACCGCTCGAGTCAGTAGCGTGGGATCGCCGGCAATGTCCTGGAGCGAGGCGATTGTCTTACCATCCCGCCTGAAGACGTAGGCGCCGATCAGCGGGTCGAACCAGTGGTGCCTACCGTCGTACTCGGCCTGCGCGGTCGAATGACCGGTGACAGTCCAGACTTGCCCCTTGATGCCTGCCTCGCGCCACAGGTCAACAGTCAACAGCGCCTGCTGTGAGCAGAAGCAGTAGCCGTAGGTGTTGAGGATGTGCAGTGTATCGTGCACGTCGCGGCGTGCGACGCGATTAGGGTAATGGAAGACCAGCCGTCGAACGAAGTCGAACAGGGCGATGGCCTTCTCCTGATCGGTGGTCAGCCCGCGGCACACGTCCGCCACGATGGACTCCGTACTGCTACAGTTGACTGAGCGATCGGTGGTCACGTGAACGGACAGTGGGGCCGCCTGCATGGCCGCCATCCCCATGAGAGCGATTACAGCGAGGGCCCAACGGTGCCGAGCCACAGCGAGCGCTCTCAGCGGCAATCGGCACAGCGTCCGCAGAGTTGCCCTTGGCTCCGCGAACAGCAGCGCGCGCTCTCCTCTCCGCAGCCTCCTGGACCCCATCGCTGGTCGCCTTTCGGCGCTCGGCGCCGGCGTTCCTTCACGCAGCCGGTTCGGGCCGGCCCGGCACGTGCTCCCGCGCGGGGCCCTGCCGTGCCGGTCCAGCGGAAGCCGCGCCCGCTCGTCGCTCCGTCGCCCCACCGAGGCATTCTGACCGTTAGCGGAGAAACACTGCCATGCGTGAGGCCGGAGGGGGGCGTTCGCGAAGGGCCTTCCAGATGAGGAGTGGGCTCGTGCAGCCGAGACTGCGACGTCATCAGCAGATCCTGGTGGCAGCGGTGTTAGTCTTGTCGGCGCAACTGACCGCTTTCGGCCAAGGCGGCTCTCGGGTGCCGCGGGGCGAGCTCGCGTTGGACTTTGAGTCCCTTCGCCTGGCCATAGACGATCTGAAGGAGACCTTCGGAGAGAGGTACCCAGATGGCGCCCACTACCTCGCTCAGCTTGACGAGCTGGAGCGGTCTGGCGACCGAGGCCCCGCAGCCATGCGGAGGCTCCAAGCCCTCGGCCGCGAGGCGCTCTTGGCGAATCCCGTACTGAACTTCGACCGACTGCTGCTGCTCAAGCGCCGGCGCGGGCAGCTCGGTCTGCCCGTCAACCACAAGTGCAATTGGGGCCTCAAGCGCACGGGGTACGACAATGAGATCGCCCTGCTCTCCCCGGTTCGGCCGGACGCTAAGCTGCGGACGCTCTTCAGACCGCAGGGGGGCGAGTTCGTCGGCGAGATTGACCTGCACTTCGATGCCGACCGGATGCTGTTTACCATGCCCAACCGCCACAACTGGCAGGTGTTCGAGGTCCGTGTGGATGGCAGCGGTCTGCGGCGGGTGACGCGCGGCAACCACCGGGACGTGGACAGCTTCGACGGGTGCTATCTGCCCGATGGGCGGATCGTCTTCTGCTCGACGGCCTCGTACCATGCCGTGCCCTGCTGGCACGGCCAGCAGCGGGCGTGCAGCATCTACTTGATGGACGCCGACGGCGGCAACGTGCGGCAGTTGACCTTCGACCAGGACCTCGACCTCCATCCCTCAGTGCTGCCCACAGGCCAGGTCATCTTCAGCCGCTGGGACTACGGGGGCACGATGCACATGTACCTCCGCCCCCTGATGGTGATGAACCCCGACGGCACGGGCCAGGCGGCGGTGTATGGGAGCAACTCCTATTGGCCGAACGCGCTCTACTTCCCCCGCGGCATCCCTCAGGCCCCGGGCAAGCTCGTGGCCATCGTAGCTGGATACCACGGCGTGCCGCGCATGGGCGAACTGGCGCTGCTGGACCTGAATAAGGGCTGGCATGAGGCGGAGGGCATCGTACAGCGGATTCCGGGCCGAGGTGAGCTCGTCGAACCGGTGATTCGGGACTACCTGGTGGATGCCTCCTGGCCCAAGTTCCTGCATCCGTATCCCCTGAGTGACAAGTACTTCCTGGTGGCCTCCCAACTGGATAGCACGTCGCCATGGGGCATCTACCTGGTGGATGTCTTCGACAACATGGTGCCGCTTTGCGTGCAGCCACAGTTCGACCTGTTCGAACCCATCCCGCTCAGGAAGAGGCCCAGGCCGCCGGTAATCCCCGATCGGATAGACCCAGATCGTGACGACGCCGTGGTCTACCTGCACGACGTGTACACGGGGCCGGGGCTGGCGGGTGTCCCGCGCGGAGCCGTTAAGCGCCTGCGCATCGTGGCTTACCATTTCGGCTATCCGGGCTTGGCGGGGCCCGACAAGATCGGCAGCGGCGGGCCCTGGGAAGTGATGCGGATCATGGGGACGGTGCCGGTCCACGCCGACGGTTCGGCCCGGTTTCGCGTGCCTGCCCGCACGCCCCTGACCGTGCAGCCGCTTGACGGTGAGGGCAAGGCGATCCAGTTGATGCGGAGTTGGTTCACAGCAATGCCAGGTGAGGTCATCTCGTGCGTGGGCTGCCATGAACGGCCCGCCGAGGTGCCGGCATCTGCCGTTGCCGAGGCGGCGCGGCGCCCGCCGTCCGAGATCAGCCCCTGGTACGGACCGGCCCGCGGCTTCGACTTCGAGCGCGAAGTTCAGCCGGTGCTGGACAGGTACTGCGTGGCCTGTCACAACGGCGAGACGCACAGCGAGAGCGTGCCGGACCTGCGGTCCGAGCGCCACGTGCAGAACTACCGCGGGCGAGAGCTGAGCGGCCTGGGGGCAGAGCGCCTGCATCCGGTCGTGCGCAAGGCGCTTGGAGGGACGCGAGCCAAGTATACGCCTGCCTACGAGGCCCTGGTGCCCTATGTCCGCAGGCCCGGCATCGAGGACGATGTCCATCTGCTCGTACCGGGGGAGTACCACGCCGACACGAGCGAGCTGATCCAGATGCTGGACAAGGGTCACCACGGTGTGCAGTTGGATCGCGAAGCTTGGGACAGGCTGATCGCCTGGATCGATCTGAACGCGCCGTGCCACGGCACCTGGCGTGAGGTGGCTCCAATCCCGGAGGCGGCCGACCGACGGCGACGGGAACTCGCTCTGCTGTATGGCGGTCCCAAGGAAGACCCGGAGCATGTCCCTGAGACCCCCAGCCCCCTGGCTGTCCCAGTCATGCCCGAGCCGCTGCCCGAACCTGAGGCACAACCCTTGCTGGTGACTGGGTGGCCCTTCGACCACCAGGAGGCCCGGCGTCGGCAAGCAGCCACAGGAATGGCTGAGCGGACCATTGCTCTCGCCAACGGTGTGAAGATGAGGCTGGTGAGGATCCCTGCTGGCGAGTTCGTCATGGGCAGTGCGGGTGGAGAAGTGGACGAACGTCCGCTCGCACGCGTCCTCGTGAGCGAAGCGTTCTGGATGGGCGCCTGCGAGGTGACCAACGAGCAGTACCGCCTGTTCGATCCTACCCACAGGTCGGGCTACTTCATGAAGAGGTATCCGGGCCCGGACGGTCCCGGGCTCTCACTCGACGGCCCCAGACAGCCCGCCGTGCGAGTGTCGTGGCAGCAGGCTCTCGCTTTCTGCCGCTGGCTTTCGCGAGTGGCTGGCATGGACTTCACGCTTCCCACTGAGGCGCAGTGGGAATATGCCTGCCGGGCGGGATCGGCAGCACAGCTCTCGTACGGTGGCGTTGACGACGACTTCGGCGAGTACGCCAACCTGGCCGATAGAGCGCTGAGCATCCCACCGGTCAAGACCGGAGGCTTGGAGTCCAACATCACTGCTCATAGGGGTCACGGTCCCTTCCTGTCGGCCATCAGCGGTGGCGACATCGTCTGCGACGCCCGCTTCGACGACGGGACAGTGGCAACGGCTGAGGTCGGTCGCTATCAGCCCAATCCCTGGGGACTCCACGATATGCACGGCAACGCGGCGGAATGGACGCTCTCCGCCTACAGACCATATCCGTATCGAGACGAAGATGGGCGGAACGCCCCTGTCATTGAAGGCCGCAAGGTCGTGAGGGGGGGATCGTTCCGCGACCGGCCCGAGCGCGGCCGCTCGGCCTTCCGTCTGAGTTACCCCTCGTGGCAACGGGTCCACAACGTGGGCTTCCGCGTTGCCGCCAAGCGGAAGGGATCTGGCGCTGCCTTGGAGAGGGCTGTCTACTGAGCGTGCGGGGGGCACAGGGCTGTCGGCCCACGACGATGCCTTCCGGGCTAGCCGGCGACTCGAGTGCGTCTTCGTGCCTGAACAGGAGGACTGCGATGCCAAAGGCGAGCCGACGCCGTTTTCTCCAGTCCGTCGGGATAGGCGCGGCCATATCGGCCACTCAGGGACTGAGGATGGGATCGTCTGCCAGGGCAGTTGAGGGCGGTACCAGGCCGAACATCCTGTTCATCATGGTGGACGACTTGGGCAAGGAGTGGATAAGCTGCTACGGCGCTGAGGACATCGAGACGCACAACATAGACGCCTTGGCCGCGGGCGGGATGCGGTTCGAGAACGCCTACTCGATGGCGCAGTGCACACCTACTCGGGTCACGCTTCTCACGGGGCAGTACCCATGGCGGACGGGATGGGTCAACCACTGGGATGTCCCGCGCTGGGGCGTCGGCTATTTCGACTGGAAGCTGAGAGAGAACGTGACTTTCGCGCGCCTGCTGAGGAGCGCTGGCTATGCGACCGCAGCCGTGGGCAAGTGGCAGATCAACGACTTCCGCCTGACGCCCGATGCGATGGACAAACACGGCTTTGACGACTGGTGCATGTGGACCGGCGCCGAAGGCGGGAACCAGCCCAGCGGCAAGCGTTACTGGGACCCATACATCCACACACGTGAGGGCAGCAGGACGTACGAGGGCAAGTTCGGACCCGACATCTTCACTGACCACCTCGTCGCGTTCATGCGCCAACACCGCGACGAGCCGATGCTGCTCTACTTCCCGATGGCCCTGACGCACGGCCCTCTGGTGCATACACCCGCCGAGCCGCAGGTGACCGAGAAGCTCGACAAGCACAAGGCGATGGTGCGCTACACTGATCATCTTGTGGGTAGGCTGGTGAGCGCACTCGACGAGCTGGGGATCAGAGACAGGACCATAGTCATCTTCACGACGGACAACGGATCCGGCGGCGGCATCACGGGCAGGATCAACGGGCGCGAGGTGCGCGGGGGCAAGGCCAAGAAGACTGAGAACGGCGTTTGCGCTCCGTTCATTGTCAACTGTCCCGGGCTCACTCCGGAGGGCGTTGTGACCGACGCGCTGACCGACTTCACGGACCTGCTGCCCACCTTCTGCGAGCTGGGCGCCGCCCCAGTGCCGGCGGACCTGAAGGTAGATGGGGTCTCGATTGCGCCGCTGCTACAGGGCAAGGCGGAGGATTCCCCGCGCGAGTGGATCCTGGGCATGGGCCACGGGGGCGCGCTCCTCGACGAGAACGGCGTCCGAGGCAAGGTGGACTACGCCTCCCGCGTCATCCGCGACAAGCGCTTCAAGGTCTGGGTGAATGAGGAAAGGAAGATAGACCAGCTCTACGATCTGGGGCAAGACCCGTTCGAGGAAAGCAACCTCATCGAGAGCGCGGAACCGCAGCACCTGGATGCCCTCAGGAAGTTCCAGGCTGTGGTTGACTCCATGCCGGAGAAAGACGCACGACCGCACTACACCCCGCGCCCGCCGAATCCCTGGGATAGGAAGCCCGGGAATGCCAAGGGGGGCAAGCGGGCGCGCAAGGCCAGGAACTAAGCTGCTGAGCGTAGCCCTTCGCATTCCCGAAGTCAGGGGCACGCCTTCCCGTCACTGCCACCTCAGAGGTCGCCATGACGGTGCCGTCGAACACCGATGCCCAGAACGAGGAGAGAGGTAGGGCGAATGAACATCATCGTTGTGATCATTGACACGCTGCGCTACGACTACATCGGGGCCAACGGGAACGAGTGGATCAAGACCCCCAATCTGGACCGCTTCACGGAAGACTCTTGGGCCTTCGACCTGAGCTTCTCGGCCAGTTACCCCACGATCCCTCACCGCACGGACGTCATTACCGGCCGATACGGCGGGCCGCTGCACGCCTGGAAGCCGCTCGATGTGGACGTGCCCACCCTCCCTCGCGCCCTGGCCGAACACGGCTACTGCACGCAGCTAATCCACGACACGCCGCACCTAGTCAACGGTGGGCATGGCTTCGATTATCCCTTCCATGCCTGGACCTTCGTCAGGGGGGCGGAAGTAGACCGCCCCTGGATCGACGAGTCCTCCGAGTATCTGCACAATTGGTTCAAGGACCCGCTCTTCGATGACTACGACGAAGACCTGTTCCCCTCCGGCACCAATGTCTGGACGTACGCGCGCGCCAATCGGCGGCGCGAGCGCGACGAGGACTGGAACTGCGCCAAGCTCTTCCTGACTGGCTGTGAGTTCCTACGGGACAACGCTTCCCGCGACAACTTCTTCCTGTGGCTGGACTGCTTCGACCCGCACGAGCCCTGGGACGCGCCGCCGGAGTTCGTCAAGCTGTATGACGACACGCCCGGGTATGACGGGCGCATTGACCCCCGGTCGTTCGCAGGCGCCATCCGCAGCGACCCGAACCTATCGGCAGCAGGGCGCGAGCGGCTGAAGGCCTATTACGCGGCCAAGGTGAGCTGGGTGGACAGGTGGTTCGGCGAGTTCCTGGACACGCTGGAACGGACTGGCCTGGCGAAGAACACGGCGGTGCTGCTAACAGCAGACCACGGGACCAACGTGGGGGAGAGGGGCGGGTTCGGTAAGGGCTTCCCGGTGCGGGAGCAGGAGGGGCGCACGCCCTTCGTCATCCACGTTCCCGAGGGCGGCAGCGGCCGCAGTGACGCGTTCGTCCAGCCTCAGGACGTCTTCGCCACGGTGATGAGCTTGGCGGGGCTCGAGGCACCCGAGGGCATTGACTCGCACGACGTGCTTGAAATCGCCCAGGAGGGCGCGGCAGGCCCTCGGCAACTGGCCCTGTCGGGGAGGGGAGTGGCCGCCGGCGCACGCAACCGCGCACGGCACAACGTGCTCTTCACCGTCTTCGACCGGGAATGGTACCTGGAGCACGCTGTCAAGCCGGAGGACTCCCGGCTGACGCGCTACGGCTCTCTGGAGGACATCGCCGCCGATAACCAACAGGCGGTCGAGCAACTGCGCGCGGCCGGGATCGAGGAGATAGCGCGCAGGGGAGCCGACCCGCGTTTCGTCGAGTGGCTGCGAACGGACGGCGAGGGAGAGCTCCCGGAGGACTGCACGTACAGTGACGCCCATCCTGCTCCCCCCGGCTGGCAGGTGTACTTCCAGAACCTCTACAACGACGCCTAGGACCCGACGGCCGCGGCCGTTTGGCTGGTCCACGGACCGAACATGAGCGCAGTCGAGAGTTCACGACGCGGCTTCCTGAAGGCTATCGGTATGAGCGCGGCGGCGCTGGCGGCCCGAACACGGATGCACGCGGCCGAGACACGGGCCGACAGGGCCAGCATCCCCAAGGAGAGAGCAATGAGGATCACGAGCATCGAGACATTCTCGACCAGACAGGTCTGCATGGTGCGCGTGAGAACAGAGGACGGTTCGGAAGGCTATGGCCAGACCGCGCCCTTCAATGCCGACATCTCGGCCACTGTACTGCACCGGCAGATAGCACCTCGCGCTCTGGGCGCTGACGCTATGGCCGTTGACGCGCTTGTGGACCGCTGCATTGAGGGCAACTACAAGTTCCCGTGGTCCTACGTGTGCCGGGCCCTGGCAGGGGTGGAGACGGCCCTGTGGGATCTGCGTGGGAAGCGAGAGGGCAAGAGCGTATGCGAGCTCCTCGGTGGTCGGCCTCGTCCGGTCGCCGCATACGGATCCAGCATGCGGAGGGACATCACCCCCAAGGACGAAGCAGAGCGGCTCGCCCGCTTGATGGACAGCCACGGTTACCGGGCCTTCAAGATCCGTATCGGCAAGGTCTGCGGACACGACCAGGACCAATGGCCTGGACGAACTGAGGAACTGGTGCCGACTGTACGCAAGGCCATCGGGGACGACACGGCCCTGCTTGTGGACGCCAATAGCTGCTACACTCCGGCGCGCGCGATCGAGGTGGGCAGAATGCTGGAGGACAACGGCGTCTGTCATCTGGAGGAGCCCTGCCCATATTGGGAGCTTGAGTGGACAGCCGAGGTAGCCAAGGCTCTCGACGTGCCGGTGGCGGGCGGCGAGCAGGACAACTGCCTGGCGCAGTGGCGGCGGATGATCGCCATGGCTGCCGTTGACATCGTGCAGCCCGATGTCTGTTACGTAGGGGGCCTCACGCGCGCTCTACGGGTGGCGAAATCGGCGGAGGAGGCGGGCCTTCCTTGCGTCCCTCATTCGGCCAACCGGTCCATGGTCACGGTCTTCACGCTGCACATGCTCGGGGCCATCCCCAATGCCGGCCCGCACCTGGAGTTCTCCATCGAGCCGTCGGGTTGGACGCAGGAGCTCTTCTCGCCCCCTCTGGAGGCGCGCGACGGGAACGTGGCCATACCGGACGGCCCCGGCTGGGGCGTAGACGTGAATCCTGCTTGGCTGGGGCAGGCAGAGCGCCAGGTCAGCGAGCAGTAGCAGCTGGGCGTTCTGCTGGTCGCACATCGAGGGTAACCCATGGAGCTATACCACGCCACCAACGCAGTCGGGTTGGCCTCGCTGGCGGCATTGGCCGTACTCGCATTGTCGCCGTCGGCGAGCCAGGGCATCCCCGCCGCGCCGACGGTCTCGATCGTCACAGATAGCGCACTGGGACCCGGCGCCGCACATGGCCTGGCGAAGGTCCTCTCTGCATTGGAGTCCAAGGGAGTCTCCGTGGAGCAGACAGCATCGCTCCAGGCTGCGCGCGGGAAGCACTTGATTGTGCTCGGCACTGCCGAGGGCCGGGGACCGGCAGCTAGTTTGCTGAAGGACCTGGGCACCTCCGGGCCGGCGGGGCCAGAAGCGCTACTCATCCGCCGCGCCAAGTCACACGGTAGGCGAGCACTTCTGGTGGTCGGCTCTGACGATCGCGGCCTCATGTATGCTGAACTCGACGTGGCTGGCCGGATCGGCTGGGCGCCGGATCCGCGACGCCCGCTGAGCGAGGTTAGAGAAGCCGAAGAACGGGCTGCCGTGGTCGAGCGGGCCGTGTCCAAGTACACCATGAACCGGTCCTGCTTTGAGAGCTACTTCTACGACGAGGCCTACTGGGCCAGATACCTAGACATGCTGGCCCAACACCGATTCAACGCCTTTGTACTGATCTTCGGCTACGAGAACGCCGGCTACTTCGCGCCGCCGTACCCGTACTTCTTTGATGTCGAAGGCTTCCCAGATGTCCGCGTGGTCGGCATCACGCAGGAGCAGCAGCGACGCAACCTGGCCGCCCTCAACCGGATCATCGCCATGACTCGGGAACGGGGGCTGGGCTTTAGGCTGGGCATATGGGATCACATCTACCGTGGCGGCGTGCAAGGCCCGAGCGAACACGCCCGGACGCCCACGCCGGGCCTGGTGTGGGGTCTTAGTGGCGAGAACCTCATCCCGTACACCACGGCCGCGCTGGCCAAGTTCCTCAACGAGGTGCCCGAGCTGAATGCCATTCAGTTCCGCATGCACGGCGAATCCGGCCTCAAACGAGGCGAGATGGACGAGTTCTGGGAGGCCATCTATCACGTGGTCAAGGACTCGGGTCGTGAGATCCGCTTTGACGCCAGGGCCAAGAACTTCCCGGATTCGCTGATTGACAAGGCCCTCGACATGGGGGTCAACATCAGGATCTGCACCAAGTACTGGGCGGAGCAGATGGGCCTCCCCTTCCATCCGACGCACATTAACCGGCAGAACCAGCTAGATCGCCGCCACGGGTATGCCGACCTGCTGCGCTACCCGAAGAGGTACCAAATGCACTGGCGCCTATGGAACGGCGGGACGACTCGCATCTTGCTGTGGGGCGACCCGGACTACGTCCGGCGCTTCGCCGAGAGCACTCATCTGTACGATGGTGAGGGCTTCGAGATCAACGAACCGGTCGCCACGAAGATGCAGGACCATCCGCACGACATGGCGCCCTTCGAGCTGCTCAGGCCCAAGTACCAGTACTACGACTGGGAATTCGAGCGTTACTGGCATTTCCTCCAGTTGTGGGGGAGGCTTGGCTACAACCCAGACACGCCAACGGAGGTCTGGCACCGGGAGTTCGAGCGCCGCTTCGGCAGGGAGGCAGCTCCGTACGTGGAGCGAGGTATCCACCGAGCCAGTCAGGTACTGCCGCGCATCGTCGCCTACTGCTTCCCATACCATCGCTTCCCCACGACCAGAGGCTGGGTCGAGAAACAACGTCGAGAGGACTTGCCAGGGTACGCCAAGGCCGAGCCCAGCGATACCGAGCAGTTCCTGAGCATCGCCGACGCTGCGCGCCGTCGCCTCGAGGGAACGGAGTCCCCCAAGGTGTGGCCCCAACAGACCAGTGAGTGGTTTGCGCAGGTGGCGGAGGATGTGCTGGAGTCGGCAGATCAAGCGGAAGCGCGAATCGGCCGGAACGCCGGCAGGGAATTCGTCTCAACCATGGTGGATCTCAGGATACTGGCCTACCTGGCGCTGTACCATTCGCGGCGGGTACACGCTGGTCTTGGCTGGGTCCTTTTCCAACGCGCGCACGACCTGAACGCGCTCGACGATGCGATCGAGCACGAGCGCTCAGCCATTGAGGCCTGGGAGAAGCTCGTGGAGGCGGCTGGGGACGTGTATCACGACGACCTGATGATGGGACGCAGAGGCGCGGGCTTGGCAGGCCACTGGAGGGATGAGTTGGTGGAGCTTCAGGAGGGGCTGGCCGAGCTGGTAGACCAGAGGAACAGCTTCCGCCCCACTGTGACAGGCCCCGGGCCCGCCATCGCCCACGTGCCCGTCCGCAAGGCCCTGCCCGGCAAAGGCCTTGTCGTGCGAGCGACTGTCGGCGGCCCGAACCCGATCGCGAGCGTGCGAGTGGGCTACGGCACCGGCGGACAAGGCTACCGGTACGCTGCCATGGAGCAGACCGGTGCATTCCTGTACCGCGGAGTGATCCCGGGCAGTGACGTGCGCAAGGGGCTCGAGTACTTCGTTGAGGCTGCCGACGCGCAGGGCGGGGAAGCTGCCTATCCCGAGCGGCAGTCGCAGGGGCGAGCGAAGAGCAGCGTTGTTGTCACCGTCACCCGCGACCACCAGCCGCCGACCGTAGTCCACACCCCGATCCGCAGCGCCCCGGCCGAGAAGCCGCTGGCGGTTACCGCCGACGTGCGCGACCCATCTGGCGTCAAGTGGGTGCGCCTGCGGTACCGCAGCGTCACTCAATTCGAGGACTACCGGACCTTGCCCATGCTTCCCACCGGCAAGAAGCACCAGTACCAGGCTGTCGTTCCCGGGGCACACGTGGTGCCAGAATGGGACTTCATGTACTTCATTGAGGTCATGGACAACGCCAGCAACGGCCGCATCCACCCCGACCTCGAGAAGGAGACCCCTTACGTGGTCGTGCGGCTGCAACGGGGCGACGCTGGGCGTTAGCTGAAGCCGCGGGATGCCGGGCCGGTGTGGGCTTGCGCCTGGCGTCGCACTGCGCCCCCGCATCATGTCAGGAGAGGAAGAGACCATGGCCAGACGACTCGCCGCCGTCGTGTCCGTTGTTGTGCTCTTCGGCGTATGCTCGCCGGCCTGGGGCCAGGATGCGAAGCCCTCCCTGGAGTTCGTCGCGCCTGGCGCCGATCAGACACTCGCCGGGTCAGTCGAGGTGCGCGTGAAGGCCAAGCCGCCCAACGTCGTGCCCTCGCACATGTTCGTCACGCTGGGAGGGCCTCCGTTCGCCCGGATGGCTCGTGTTGGTGAGACTGACGAGTGGGCTGGCCAGCTCAACACCGCCCTCTATCCCAACGGCCAGAGCCCGCTGATAGTGTTGGCAGCCATGCCGGGCGCGAAGCGGGTGCAGCAGACCCTCACCGTTCGCGTGGAGAATCCCCTCAAATGCTACTTCGGCGACATTCACAGCCACACGTACAACTCCGACGGCATGCTCTTGCCAGCAGATGCGCATGCCTATGCTCGCGACGTGGCCAAGCTGGACTTCTTCGTCCTCACCGACCACCTGGAGGCCGTGGACGAGCTGGAGTGGGCCGACATGCGTGAGCAGGCATGGAAGGCCAATGAGGACGGAGTATTCGTGGCTTTCCCAGGTCTGGAGTGGACCAAGGGGGCGGGGCACGCCAACCTGCTGGACCCGCCGACGCGTCTCTGGCCGGCGGACGTGGCGGGCATGTACCAGGCGGTGCGGACCGCTGGCATCATCGGCATGTTCAACCATCCCGGCGATGGCTCGAAGGTGTTCGACGCGCTGGCCTATTCGGAGATCGGTGACCAGGCCATGCAGCTAATGGAAGTGCGTCAAGACACGGAGCAGGCGGCTTTCATCCGCGCCTTGAACGCGGGGTGGCACATCGCGCCCGCGGGCACGGACGACACCCACTCGAACAACTGGGGTAACGCCGGCCGATGGACGGGCATTGTGGCGCCGGGGCTGTCTCGGCGGAACGTATGGGACGCTCTCAAGGCCCGGCACTGTTACTCGACCCTCGACCGCAACTGCCGGCTGTTCTTCAGAGTGAACGGCGCGCTCATGGGCGAGGTCATCGCCCAGCCCTCGCCCAATGCGCAGGTGCTGATTGACATCACCGACCCCGATGAGGGCGATGCGATTGCGAAGATCGAGCTCTACCAGGACGGGGTGGTGACCCGTGCCGACGAGCCCACGAATGGGCCGACTCGGGTGAGGGCGTCCTACACCTTCGAGCCTGAGCCCGGCGGCCACTACTACTTCGTGAAAGTGACCCAGGCCGACGGCCAGAAGCTCTGGTCCGCTCCCGTGTGGCTGACCGTGCCAGCACGATAGCCTACTGAACGGTGACCCAGATGGGGGAGGACCACGCGTAGGCCTCCCCCTCCTGGAACACCCGCAGGTAGTAGTAGTAACCACCCGGCGGGGCGTTGTTGTCCAGGTACTCGAACTCGAGCGTCCGGCCGTTGCCTGGCGCGGCATAGACGTACCGGTTGTTGCGGATCACCTCGACCTTAGCCAGAGGCGCCGTGCCCTCGATCCTGACCGAGAGCCTGGGTGGGCCAGTGATCGTGACCTCGTCGCCCATGAAGGCATTGCCTGCTCGGAAGTCCACCAGAATGCGCTCGCCGCCGCGGAGCGCATAGGCGTGGCGGGCCTTCCAAGCTTTGAGCACGGCCTCCCGGGTAAGCTCGGGAGCGAAGACCGCCAGCATGCCGGACTGATAGCCCGATATCCCGCTGTGGCTGTCAGAGCTCCCCACCATCCCGAACCGGTGTCCCTCGCTCAGACCATACTGGATCGACGTCTTGTCGCCCGTATCATCGCGCGACTGCTTGGGCTTTGCCCGCCAGACTGCGATGGCATGTTGTGGGTCGTAGGTCTCGTACACGCCGTGGATGCTCGTCATCTCGACCACCGGCTCGACCGACGCGCTGTGCGTATCCCAGTCCATCACTGCCCACCCCGCCCCGACGTGGTGAGGCCAGTCAATGGCGCCCTGTGCTCGAAGGAACTCGTGCAACTTGGCCGGCTGGTTGCCGCGTTCGTCGGTGATGCGAAGAATGTCGCTGTAGTCGCGCAGGAACACGACCGTTCGGTCGCCATAGCGGAACCGCGTGGGGCCGTGTCCAGACCACTCCCAGCCAACGCAAGCAGCGAACTCGGTGGGATCGTTGAGCACAGCAGCATACGCCTGCTCAACCGTGAATTTGGAGAGCGTCATGGGCGGCCAGTCGTGATCGGAGACGGAAGCGATGTCCAGTTGCGCTGTGTACCGGGCGTTGTTGTAGAAGCGGTCTACCCAAGACCTGATGATGCGGTCGGAGGGGAGTTCGGACAGGTGTGTGTGCAGCTCGCCGTAGTAGACGTTGAGCTCCCGCCCCCCGACCGATACCCGCTTGGTCTCGTGACGTCGGCGTTCCGCCGGCTGCTTTGACAAGAGAGGATCATCGGCCGGAGCTGGCGTCGCAGCGACAGTGGTGCTGCTCGCGTAGCCCCTGGGTATGGGCACGCCAAATGTGGCCAGGGCCGACTCGGTACTGTGCCAGACCGTGCCGTCGGGCTGCACCAGTGGGCCCCGCCATCCCTCCGCCAGCGCTGCGCTCCCGGTCACCGGAGCGGCGCCTCCGGCGATCAGCGCCGCCCGGTAGATGGGCTGTCGGTTGCGCCCGCCGGCTCGCGAGGAGAACAGCCACAAGCGGCCTGCCCCGTCCACGGCGACCTCGCTTGGGCCGACGTTGCCGATTCGTGCGGCCTCCATGAGCGACGTGGGCGGTAGCAGGCGCTGTCCTGCGCGCAGGCCCACGCACTTGCCGGAGGCCACCACCCACACCGTACCGGACAGGTCTACGGCAGCGGACGCGTCCATCTCGTCGGCATCCGAGGCCAGCATTGGCATGGAGGGGGAGGGCGTGTCACCTCTCAGAGATCGTACGAACACGTCGTAGTCGCTCGACCTGCGGTCGAAGGCGTCATACGCGAGCCAGACAGTACCCTCTGGCGCGCGGGCCAACACTGGCCGGAAGGACATCTCGTCGCCGTCGGTGATCTCGATCTCGGCACCCCACTCGCCGCCCCGCCATCGGCGTGCCATGATGCGGAAGGTCCGGTTTGCCCCCGATTGCCACGCCACTACCGGACCCTCCGAGGTGACGACCACGCTGGGCAGTAGATCGGCGGCGCCCGAGTCCGTCAGGCGATGGGGCTTCTCCGCGTCGTCGCCGTCGAAGTGCCGAGCGTACACATCCCAGTTGCCGCCCTCGAACTGACACCAGGCGACCCAGAGCCCTCCCGCATTGTCAGCAGCGACCGCCGGGAAGTAGAGCACGCCCGGCCCGGCCAAGTCCGCGACTGGCTCCCACTCCTCCTCCGTCCAACGACCCAGGACGATCTTCTGGCGGCTGTCCATACTGGTCTCTGGCCCGTCGGTCTCGATCCCCACCGTCCACACGTTTCCCTCCGAGTCGGCGACGACCGACCGGCACTCCTGGCGCGGTGTCTTGATGCTGCTTGTGGGCGCTATGCTCACGTTCACCGAGGCGCCCTGCTCGTTGGCTGTCACCTGGAAGGGCGCTTGCAGGACCTTGCTCAGGGGGAAGCTGAACTCCTTGACCGGCGAGACGAACCGGATAGTCATGTCGGACGGGCCGTCAACGGTGATGATCAGCCCGTCAGTGCCGCCTTCGGTGAGCCCGCGGAACTTCAGGCTGCGGTCAGTGAGCTCGTGGAACCCCTCTACCCCGCCGTCCATCAGGTAGTTCTCGGCGGCCACCAGCAGCCCGCCCTCGACGATGATCTGGCCGTCCCATGCGAGCTTAGTCCGGTCGCCACCACCCCACTCCATCTTGATGCGCACCGGCTCTGCGTGAGCGGCTTGGGCGAGCGTGACCAGGCAGGCTAGACTGCCAGCCCGCACGATCCGGCGCGGCACCATCCTGCACATCCGTGCAGCCAACATGCAACTCCCCTCCGCAGCTATGGGCCTTCGTATACCGGCGTGACGTGATGCACTTGCTCGGCCGGAGCGTGGATTCCTCCTCCCGCAGAACCCGAAAGCACTGGCCGAGCCCTCGGCCCGGCCACGCGCAGCCCAGCAGAGCGCCCCCGCTGCTGCGCCGAAAGAGGTTGGCGAGTCGGCGTGGGGGAAGTGAGAGGCCTGGCAGTGGTTGCCTCGTTCGCTTCGCCGGGGACACCGCAATCTGGCGAGGATGTGGTGTGACATGTCGGTGCCGCCAAAGGACCGGAGCACCATCCGCGATCTAGCCCAGCGCGTGGCAGAGGTCGCCGCCCTGCCGGTGCAGCAGGAAAAGGCCGGTCTGTGGCGGCGCCTCAACCGGCTGGAGCCCGTGCGGCCGATGGTCCTGCTACAGAACGCGACCTGGCACGAGACTGGAGGCCAGATCTCGCTGGAGACCGAGGACGAGTTCGCCCGCCAGCAGGAGTGGAATCTGCGCGCCACGCTGTACCACTGGGACCACATGCCCGACGATCACGTGTACGAAGCGAGGGTCTATAGCCCCGTCGTGGTCAGAGACACCGGAATGGGCTTGCGCACGCAGGCCACCGCGCCGAACCACGTCTTCGGGGCAAGCCACTACAACTGCATCATCGAGGACGACGCCGATCCGGGCGTGGTTCCGCTGCCGACGGTCACCGTGGACCACGATGAGACCGAGTTCAGCCACCAGCGCCTCTGTGAGCTCTACGACGGCATCCTGACGGTCGAGAAGCGCGGCGTCAGCGGCCACTGGTTCTCCGTCATGGACCAGTTCATCCAGTGGCGGGGCATCCAAAAGGCCTTCACGGACATGGTTGATCGGCCGGCGTGGGTGCACGCCTGGCTGGATCGGTTGACAGAGTGGCACCTGGTCCGGCTGGATCAGTATGAGGAGCTCGGTGTGCTGACGTTGAACAACGGCAACAACGGCGTCGGCCCGGGAGGGCTGGGCTTCACGGACGAGCTGCCTGCGGACGACTTCGATGGGACACGCGTGCGCGCCAGGGACCAATGGGGCCACGCCACCACCCAGATCTTCAGCGAAGTCTCTCCCGCCATGCACGACGAGTTCGCGCTGAGGTACGAGAAGCGATTCCTGGAGCGCTTTGGCCTGGCCAGCTATGGCTGCTGCGAGCCGCTCGACGGCAAGCTGGACATCGTCAAGACCATCCCGCATCTGCGTCGGGTGAGCATGAGCCCTTGGGTAGACCCGGCGCGGGGCGCAGAGGGACTGGGGAGCGACTACATCTTCTCGTACAAGCCCAACCCGGCGATCATCGGCATGGAAGCGTGGGACGAGGAGCTAGTGCGCAAGCAGTTGCGGGACGCGCTGGAGAAGACCCGGGGCTGCGTCGTTGAGGTGATCATGAAAGACCTGCACACGTGTCGGGGTGAGCCCTGGCGCATGTGGGAGTGGGTACGCATCGCAATGGAACTGGCTGAGGAGTTCGCCTGAGGCCGCGGAGCGGCCGAACTCCAGCCACCTCCGGGAGGGCGGCAACGTTGGGCTTCGAGCCACAGCCGGAGGTCTTCACCAGAGCGTTCAAGGTCAAGGGCAATATCGTGCACGGGGTAGTAGGGCTGCTGCTATTCATCGTGCCGCTGTTCGGTGGACTGGGAGGCGCGCTCCTCATCGGACGCAGGTGGGGCGACGCAGCCGGCCTGATGGCGATGGTCGGCGCCCTGCTCCTGACCGCGGCCGGCATCTACCTCGGTCACCAGAAGGTCCTGCTGATCTACAACTCGGGCTTACGCAGGGACCTCGCCGCGGCTCTGGCGCGTCGTCTGGGCAGGAATCCCGACGACGGCCGAGCTTACTTCGTGGGCTGGGCGCCCGGCTTGGGCTTCAACCCCAAGGACGGGGACACGGACCACGACGTCGGCTTCCTCACGCTTGCCCCTGAGGCGATGACCTTCTTTGGCGATACCACCGCCTTCCAGCTCCACCGAGGTCAGGTGTACACCGTTGAGTGCAAGCAGGCCGGCATTCCGATCATCATGGACATGGGCTTCCGCATCGGAGTCTACTGGCTGGACGCCTACGGTCAGCAGCAGGCGTTCACCTTGGAGCGTCGCGAGGGCCGCAACCGATCGGAGGTCAGGCGCAACACCAAGCAGCTGGCTGAACTGCTTCAGCAGTGGCGCGACTACGGCTTCGTGCCCCAGTAGCGCGTCCGCGGCGCCGTGCTGCTCCTGCTGGAACTCAGGGAGCGCCAAAGGTCTCATTCCTGTGCTCGCAGAATGTCTCTCGCCGTGCAGCCTTGCTCACCTCCCGCTGGCCCTCAGGAGGCGTCTGGCATGTCCAAGATCACGATGATCGGCGCCGGCAGCGTTGTGTTCACCAAGAACCTGCTCGGCGACATACTCAGCTTCCCCGAGCTGGCTGGGTCAACCGTCGCCCTCATGGACATTGACCCGGAGCGGCTGCGCGTGGCCGAGGCTATGGCCCACAAAGTCGCGGCGGCCGTGGGCGCGCAACCCACCGTCTCTTCACATGCCGACCGCCGGGAGGCCCTGGACGGCGCAGACTACGTCATCAACATGATCCAGGTCGGCGGCTTCGAGGCCACCAAGATAGACTTTGACATCCCGAAGAGATATGGCCTTCGGCAGACCATCGCCGACACCCTGGGCATCGGCGGCATCTTCCGAGCCCTGCGTACGATCCCCGTCATGGTGGACATCTGCCGTGACATGGAGGAGCTCTGCCCCAGTGCGCTGTTCCTCAACTACGTCAACCCCCTGGCCATGAACACCTGGGCTGTGCTCAAGGCCACCGACATCCGCGCGGTCGGTCTATGCCACAGCGTTCAGGGCACGGCGCACCAGCTCGCCCGCTACATAGGTGTGCCCGCGGACGAGGTGGACTACTTGGTTGCGGGCATCAACCACATGGCCTTCATCCTCAAGTTCGAGCGCAGCGGCGAGGATCTGTATCCCAGGCTCAGGGAGGCCCTCGACGACGAGGAGACCTTCGGTCGGGATCGCGTTCGCTTCGAGGCCATGCGGCAATACGGCTACTTCCCCACCGAGTCCAGCGAGCACTTCGCCGAATACGTGCCGCACTTCATCCGCCGCGACCGGCCGGACCTGATAGAGCGCTATGCCGTGCCGTTGGACGAGTATATTCGCCGCTGCATCAACCAGAACGAGTGGTGGGGGAAGATGCGCGACCGCTTGGCCAGTGACGAGCCAGTGGAGGTGCGTCGGAGCGCCGAGTACGGCTCCCTCATCATCCACTCCGAGGTCACGAGGACGCCGCGAGTCGTCTACGGCAACGTGCTCAACACGGGCCTCATCCCCAACTTGCCCGAGGGGTGTTGCGTGGAGGTGCCCTGTCTGGTGGACGGCAATGGCGTCCAGCCCTGCCACGTCGGACCACTGCCGCCTCAGTTGGCTGGGCTGATTCGGACCAACGTGAGCGTGCAGGAGCTGACCGTTGAGGCGTGCCTGACGGGTCGCAGGGACCACGTGTATCACGCCGCCCTTCTCGACCCGCTCACCCGAGCCGAGCTCACCATCGAGGAGATCCGCAACCTCGTAGACGACCTCATCGAGGCCCACGGCGCTGCGCTCCCCGAGCTTGGCTAGGTGGCGCCCGTTCGGAGGGACACCAGGGGACGATCCAGTGCCGCTTCGGCGTCATGCGCTCCGAGCCGTCCCCAGCCCCTGTCCGGCCCACCTCCGGGCCGCGCAGCTACTCGCATCAGAAGGAGGATCGCACCTCGCGGGCGAAACGGGGCATACAGACCATGCGGGCGACCCCTGAATCGCCGGGGGCGTGGTGGCGCCAGGCCAGTGAGACGGGCGGACAAGACGGGAGGAGATCTCGTATGCAGGACGATGCGGGCACCACCACTGAGCGCCTCTTAATAGGGCGTCTGGCCAGCCAGCGTTGCTGGACACTGGCGGCAACGGCCTTAGTGCTGCTGACTGCCGGGCTGCCCGCCCTTGCGCAGCCGACCTTCCCCACCACCGGTTATCTACCCATACTGGTGGACCCGGAGGAGCCCGCCATCGCCGACAAGCTCGATATAATCGCGGTTAGTTACCAGGCCGACGCGACCTACGCCTACTTCGAGCTCACGGTACAGGACGGCGCGAAGCAGGGCATTAGCCTGGCGAGCGAACGCTTCTACCTGTACATTGACCTCGACGACGACGGTCTGGCGGATCGCTTGCTGCGCAACACCTCGGCCAACAACTCTACTCTAGACTCGTGGAATGGCACGCAGTGGGTGACTTTCGCGTCGGCCTGGGCCGAGGATCCGAACGACACGCCCGACGACCACGTGTATTTTGCCTGCTACATTGCCGACATCGGCTTCGGCGACTTCACCCTGGTAGCCAGTGCTCAGGATCAACCTAGCTTCGATCCGACTATACGCGACCCCAACAACGATCCCGACATGGACGAGGTAACCGGCGACAGCTCCAACCCCTCGCCCGTGGTCGTCAGTGACTTCAGGGTCGAGCATGCTGTCGGGCGGCTGACCTTCAGTTGGCGAGCGGGGGCCGACGCGGACGTTGCGGGCTTCAACCTCTATGTGATTGGCGGGGATGGACAGGGACGGTCCAGGCTCAACCAGCCTCTAGTGCGCGTGCGCTCTGCGCTCACCCAATCCAGCTACACGTTCGTTTGCGCCGGCGAGGACCTCGGCCCGGAGACGTACGAGCTCGAGGCCGTTGGCCTAGATGGCAGCACCAAGACTGCCGTAATCGCCGCCTCTGGCGATGGCGACTAGCCACGTTGAGGGCTTGCCTCGGCCAAGCCGGTGAGCACAGGTCAGCCGGCCGCGCGGCGGAGCGGAAGGCAGCTAGCCCGGCGCGGCGTACTGCCCGTATGCGTATGCCTCGTCGTACATCCCAATGACGTTCTCTGGCGGGAACTCGTCGAGCATGAGGTCGTGGCTGGCGGCCAGGCAGAAGCCGCCGCCCGGGGCCATCGTGTTGATGACGCGGCGCACCTCAGCGCGGACCTCCTCCTCCGTGCCGTGTGGCAGCACGTGCTGGTGGTCCACACAGCCGTGGAAGGTCAACTCGGCGCCGAACTCCGCCTTCAGCTTTGCCAGGTCCATGCCCTTGGCCCGCCCCTGGACTGGGTTGAGCGCGTCCACCCCCAACTTGCACAGGTCCGGGATGATCTCCCGGACGGCGCCGCAGGAATGGAACATGGTCTTGAGGCCCGCCTGTCGGCCCAGAGCAACGAACCGCCCAATCTGCGGGCGACAGTAACGTCGCCAGTGCTCAGGCGAGATCAGCAGTGCCTCCTGACTGCCGAAGTCGTCCCCGAAGAAGAAGATGTCCAGTAGATCGCCGACCTGCTCAAAGAAACGGGTGGCCAGCTCGTAATAGAAGTCGCTGACCTTGCCTACGACCGCCTGCATCACCTCCGGGTGCGAGTGCATCTTCGCGAAGAACTCCGCCATGCCGACGAGCTCGGTTGCGTCGGTGAACACGACCACCCACGGGCCGCCGATGATGGCGTAGTCACGCCAGGCCTCGCACTGCTCACGCAGGCCCCGGAAGTCAAACCAGTCTGCCGAGGGCCAGCCCTCGTACGCTTCGACCTGTTCGACCGTCTCGACCCCGGCCAGCGGATGAGAGAGCGGCTGCCCGTAGTAGGACCCGCCACGCTCGACCCCCCACATATTGCAGTTGCCGAGAGGCGGTCCTACGTAACGTTCCCGGACGCGGCGGAAGTCAATCAGCAGGCGCTGCATCAGCGCCTCCTCATCGGCCACGCCGCACCTCTCGACCAGACGGGCCGTTAGCCCCTCCGAGGCGCCATACCACAGGGGCACCCGGTCGGGTTCACGGTGTTCGAACGCTTCCAGCACACGCTCCTTGCTGGTCATGGCAGAATGGCCTGCTCATCGCGGGGCGAACGCCGCCGCATGGTCCGCTCAAGATGTAGGGCTGCTGGCGACGGGAGTCACCCACACTTGGTCGGGACAGGGTCTGCTCTCGCGCAAGGCAGGGACGCCCGAGCGGCACGCAGAGCCGCTCGGGCGTCCGTCAACCGGCACATACTGCGTGTGGCCCGTCTACAGCCCGGCCAGGATGTCTTGGGCGTCCTTGCGCACCTGTTCGGCCTTGGCGTGCTCCAGCACGGCCTCCATCGCTTGCCTTATCTTGTCCTTGTCTCGGCCTTTCATCCCCCGCGCGGTCCGCACGGCCAGCCGACCGGCTGCGTTGGCGAGTTCAGGATTGGGGAGATACGAGACTAGGGCCATCAGCGCCTCGGCGTTGTTCAGCTTGCTGATGCTGTCGAGGACCGACCTCTTCTCCTCCACGGTTCTCGCCGCACCCATCGCCTCGCCGAGCATCGCCAGTTTCGCCTGGTTGTCCCTCTTCTGCTCGGCCATCCGCACGTACCCCCGTAGCGCCAGTCCGTGATGATCCGCGTTATCCGTCGTCTTGGCGATCTCGAGTAGCTGCGCCGCCGGCCGGTCATTGGGGAACTCGGAGAGGGCGCGCATGGCTGTGTCACGCACCTCGGCGTTGCCGTCCTCCAAGGCCGTCACCAGCACCTCGACTGAAGCCGCCGCGCCGATTCGGCCCGCCGCACGCAGCACCAGGCACTGCGGGCCGACTTCGCCGGCAGTCACCGCAGGTAGCAGGGGCGCCACTCGCTGCTCCTCGTTGGGAATCCGCAGGCAGGTTGCGACGAGGGCATCTTCCAGGGCCTTGAGCTCCTCAGCATCTGTTGCCTTGGGCAGGAGCCCCACTAGGCGCGGCGCGTAGGTGCCATCTGCCACCACGGCGAGCGTCCGAAGGGCCTTGACGCGCACGGCCACATCGCGGTCGCTTGCCAACCGCAGCGCTGGTTCTGCGCCTTCGCTCGCGTGCCGCTCGGCGAGGACGTCGAGGATGATCATGCGGCTGTCCGAGGCATCTGGACCATCAGCCACGCGGGACAAGCCATCCGCGAGCGCCCTGTTCACCTGGTCGCCCGGCGCAGTCAGCAGGGCCGTCCACAGGACCCGTGACACTTGGGGGTCGTCGCCGGGCAGGGCCGCAATTAGCAGGGGAATGCTCTGCTCCCGCCCGAGCGGCCCCAGGGACGACATGGCCATCAGCCGGACGCCAGCGTCGTCGTCCTCCATGGCAGACGCGACCGCTGGGAATGCCGTCGCGTCCCCGCGTCGTCCCAGCACGTGCACAATCGCCGCACGCATGGCCGCGCCCTCAGCCTTCAGCCTTCGTACCAGGTTGGCGGTTGCCTCCGAGCTGAGGCGCAGTGCCAACCCCTCCGCCACCGCGTATCGCGTCTGGGGTGCGGCCTCGTCACCCAGGGCCCTCCATATGCCTCGATATGCGCGGAGCGCTGCCTCTTCCGCGCCGGCCTGCCCAAGGTTGTTGGCCAGTACGAAGCAGGCCTCGGCGATCTGCACTCTCTCGTACCCCTCCGAAGCCTCCAGCGCGCGCACTAGTGGCTGGACGGCCCGCGGGTCCCCAATCTTGCCCAGAGCGGCAGCCGCTGCCACGCGGGCCTCTCCGCCGCCCTCGTTCAGGATCCGGATCAGAGCCGGAGTTGACCTGGCGTGCCTCAGTTCACCCAGGCCCTGGATGATCGCCAGGCGGTTCCTGCCCCGGGCCTTCGGCAGGGCCTTGGCCAACGGCGGCGCCGCCTGCTCGCCCAAGGCCACCAGAGCCAGAACCGCGTCCATGCAGAGCGCCTCGTCAGACAGGAGGCCACCGAGGGCGCCTACAGCCCGCTGCTCGCCCAGGAACTGCAACTCCTGGACTACGAAGCGCTTGACCTCTGTGGGTGTCCGGCCCTTCAACGTCGAGATCAGCGCGTCTCCCAACATGCGGCGCTCGGCATCGGCCCCCGGCCGGCCCACGTGGATGGCCAGGCCATGGAGCACGTACCGAGCCTTGTAGTCCTCCCCTTGACCGGGCTCGACCAGCATGCCAATGAGCTCCAGGAGGCTGCCTTGGCCGCCCTTCAGGAGTGCCTCATAGACCCTCTGCGCCTCTTCCGGAGCTGGCCCGGTATACTTGCCGTCGGGGTCGGCATCGGGCATCTCGTTCACCAGGGCAGCCACGTCTGGCTGTGCCGTCGCCGCGTGGGGCAGAACGGCCAAGGCCGCAACGCCGCACATAGTGGCGATGGACAGTATCGCCCAGTATGACTCTGTTCTCTTCATTGGCTTCCTCCAGGCGCCATTGCCTCACAAGTGCCACGGGGCACGCATGGGCTGGTTTACCAGGCGGTTGGCCTCCTCATCGCCGATGATCTCTTCCTTGACTGGGTCGTAGCGGATCTTGCGCCCAACACGAATGGATATGTTCGCCAGATGCAGTATGGTGGCACTACGGTGCGCGGCCTCGGCGGACCCGCCGGTCTTCTGACGCGTCTTGACCGCTTCTGGGAAGCTCGGCCACGGCTCGGGATCGGGCATGGCCAGCACCTTCTTCTGGCTCTCCTCGTCCAGGTCGCTGAGGCTGACTTCGCGCGCCTCCTTGCGGTTGTATCCCTCGCCCCACTCGCCGCTGTCCATGACGAACGTCATGCCATCAGCGTACCGCAGCTCCACCCAACCCCACATGCCGCAGGCCTCCGGGTGGGCCGGCGGCGCGTAGGACTCCACCTCTACGGCGCTGGTGTTGTCCTTGCCGTACTTCCACTGAACCGGATCGAAGTGATGCTGCCCCATGTCGGCCAGGCCGCCGCCCTCGTAGTCCCAGTAGCCGCGGTGGGTGCCGCCGAAACGGTGGCGGTGAAACGGCCGAAGCGGCGCCGGACCACGGGAAGCCCCTCCTCCGAGAGGAGGGCGCCGCTCCCCCCGCCGAAGTAGAGCAATTTT
>JBHIEF010000004.1:0-40906 GCA_046760465.1 Armatimonadota bacterium
GGCTGCGAGAAGCCATCGGCAAGTTCGTGGACTACTACAACCGACAGCGCTACCATGAGGCCCTGCGCAACGTGACCCCGGACGATGTCTACTACGGACGCAGGGCTTGTCCTGAGCCTCGCCGAAGGGAAGCCATCCTAGCCCGGCGAAAGAGGCTTCAGGTACGCACGCTATTGGCCCGGCGAGAGCACTACCGCAGAGGGGTGGAGAGGGGTGCCAATTCAGGAGCAGAAGCGCCCCAACTGTACCTTAACTCGACCCCCAATTCGTCCCACAAACGCTGAGGACTTACACCCCTGAGCACTCCGCGGCTCACAAGAAGACCAGCAGAGCCGCCGCCAGCGTGCGGGTTACTCGGGACCCGGCTCAGGTGAGGCAGCCAGGGTTTCGAGCTGCTCCGCGGCACGCCGCGAGGCGGCGGCGAGTTCTCGCAGCCGCTGGACGTCTTCGGGCGACTTGTCAGCGATGAGGGCCAGGGCCCGTGCCCGTCCGCTCGCAATCTCCACCGCCTCAGCGTAACTGGCTCGCGCCTCGTCCAGGCGCCCCAAGCTCACCAGGACTTCGCCGACCTCGACCAGGGCAGCAGGGCGATCATCTGCACTGGCGCTCGCGGCCAGCGTCTCGGCGATCCAGAGCGCATCCTCCAGTCGGCCTTCCAGTGCCAAGCGGCTGAGGACCATGCGTCCCGCTGACTGCGCCGACGGGCTCTCCGGGCAGAGCGTGAGCAGGCGTCGGACCGCGCTCTCGCCCTCAGCCGTTCGCCCCCTTTGCTCGTACACGTAGACCAGCTTCTCCAGCCCCAGCGGCGCAAACGGGCTGTCGGGATGGTCGGAGGCGAGCGATTCCAGACAGCGTATGCCCTCGCGGCTCTCTTGGGACGGGGAGCCCAGGTTCGCCTCCCCGGCGATCAGCGACCTGCCCAGTTCGAACAGGGCGTTGTCGGCCCAGATGCTGTTGGGATGCCCGTAGGCCAGAGCCCTTAGCTGCTGGCGGTCGTAGGAGCGCATGCTGGCCGTCTGGCCGCCTGGGGCGGTGGGCAGCTCGACCCACGGGGGTCGGTACCCGATGAGGCGGGCAAAGGAGGGGCCGAAGAGATGCGCTACTGGCACGGGCCCGTACATCTGGAAGGCACGCTGATACCACTGGCGCGAGTTGTTCAGCAAGACCACCTCGTGCCGACGGCCCCATTCGACCTTGTAGGCAGCACCAGACCAGACGTAGGCCAGGGCGATGAGCAGGATGTGTATTGAGCCACGGACCCACCGACGAGCACTGCGCTGCACTGCCGGACGTCGCGCCGCGCGTCCAGCCACGACAACCAGCAGCAGCGCCAGAGCGGCCAAGACTGTCTTCCCCACCCACCAGTGACCCCACAATTCGTCGGGGCGCGCCAGGTCAGCAGAATAGCCGTTCAGTGTCAGCACGGGGTTCAGTCGTGGCCCGCAAACGAGGTCCAGCGCCCAGAAGGCCGCGGCCGCGCCAAAGCCCAGCATGGGGCTGCGCCCAGTCGCGGCTACGGCGATCGCCAGCGACGCCAGGAACGCGATGGAGGCCAGGGCCGCGAGCATTGCCAGCGTGGCGTTGAACTGCTTGTCCATGACCGTGCGCATGTACAGACACAACAGGACTTGCAGCGCCACGACCAAGGCGGCGCCAAACAGCACACGGGTCACCAGGATAAGATGGAACGAGACGGGGCGAGTCAAGACCGTCTCCAGCGTGTTGTACTGATACTCGGGCCGCAACAGGTTCACTCCCACGAAGGCCAACAGGAGCGGCCCCAGGAGCTCCAAGATGCGAACCGGGGTGTGGGCGCGCACCAGCGAGGTCATGGCCATCAACGCGAACAACACCAGCATGGTGCCGGCCACGGGGACGACGATGAGCCAAGGGCCCAGGCCCGTGCAGATACGGAGGTCGTAGCGCAGCAGCCGTCGGTACATAGAGGCCTCTCCACTCCGTCTACGACGGCGGAACGCGAACGTCCAATGCCCTCCTGACCTCTGCGGCAGCCGATCGCCAATCAGTCGCCGCCTCCGAGCCGAAACGGGCCACAATCCGGCGCCCGCGGTCCGTCACGAACAAAGCGGGCAACTGGCCCAGGTAATAGGCCTCGGCGGTCGGCGCGCACTCGGTGAGGCGTTCGCTGAAGTGTGTCCCCGTATCGGTGACCATTGGGAAGGTGTAACGCCCCTCTGCGGCCACGTGCGACGAAATGGCGTGGTCATCGGCCAGACACACGGCCACGCAGGTAACCGGCTGGGCAACGAACTCACCGGTGATGGATTGAAGAGCCTCTAGGATCGGCACGGACTGCGGCACGTGGGGTGACCAGAAGGCTATCACCACCGCGCGTCCTTCCGTGGACGACATGCGGAAGCGCCGCCCGTGCTGATCGGGCAGCCAGAAGCCGGGGGCGCGGGAGCCGCCGTCGAGGTATTGTCCCGCCATCTTCAGCGCGAGCGGATGGGCGTGAAGCGGTCGCTGATGGCCGGCCGCGACCCGATGCCAGGCATTCAAGAGGCCCAGCACCAGCAAGGCGACCGCCATGACAGGTAAGCGCCGGCCGAGCCGCGTGGCTGGCAGTCGCTCAGCCCAGCGGCGCCAGCCCATGGTGGCGATAACAACGCTCAGGCCGATGGCCACGTAGGTCGGCCAGTTCTGGGTGAGGGAGAAGTTGAAGATCCGCGCCAGGAAGTCCCCCCACAGGAACACGAACAGCCAGTAGACGGCGACCATGGCCGCCGCCAGCGCGTTGCCGGCAACGGCGACACCGCAGTACGCCAGAGCCACGACGTAGAAGAGGGGAGCGACGCCGCGTAGGAACGGGTGGACCAGCGTCAGGAGCGCGGGCCAGCGACCGGCGAAGACGACCGGCGCTGCCAGGCTCGACAGGATGACCAACACGTAGGCAAGGAGGACCACGGCATAGTTGCCCGTCAGCCGCGCCAGCAGCAGGACGTGTGGGGGGTAGGGGCGGGAGCCGACCACATCGCCCGCGGCAACGGCCTGGTCGCGTCGCGCTGCTCCCGCCACGAAGATGATGGCCAGAGGAGTCAGGATCAGACTGCCTGCGACCGATGAGGCCTGGATGCCGCTGACCAACGGCAGGTGCGGCTTCAGCGCGCTGTGTGCGAAGGCCAGCGCGCAGGCGGCCAGAATGCCGCCGTATCCCGCTCTCCCGCGAAGCGTGATCCTGAACTCGTGGGCCGCGAGCGACAGAACGCTACGAAGCGCCCCCATCGCCGTCGGCCGCGGCCATGGTGTCAAGGTAGGCATCCTCCAGAGTGGGCTCGACAGCCTCCGCCGTACCCTCACTGACCTCGTCTGCCACGATCCGTATTCGCATGTTGTCGCCGTCCCGATGGACGGCAGTGAACACGTACTTCTCCTTCATCTCGTGAAGCATGTGCCGCGGGACCGCGACGGTCCATACGCGCCCGCGCGTGCGCGCGATGAGGTCTTCGATGCTCCCGCTGAACAGCACCTCTCCCAAGTGCAGGATGACCAGGGAGTCGGCGGCGGCGGCCACGTCGGCGACGATGTGCGTAGACAGGATGACCACACGGTCGCCGCCCAACTCGGCCAGGAGACTGCGGATGCGAATGCGCTCCTCGGGGTCGAGGCCAGCCGTGGGTTCGTCAATGATGAGCAACTGGGGCGAGGTGAGCAGTGCCTGCGCTATGCCCAGGCGCTGCCGCATCCCTCCCGAGAGCTCGCCCACACGCCGCCGGTTGAATTCACCGAGGTTGGCCTGCTCGACGACTCGCGCGATAGCCCGGCGCCTGTCTTGCGGGTCCCAGATCTCGCTCAGGAGCGCCATGTAGTCGAGTTGCTCCTCGACGGTCAGCGAGGGGTAGAGGCCGAAGTCCTGAGGCAGGTAGCCCAGCAAGCGGCGCACCTGTAGTCGGTCGTGCTGGATGTCGAGCTCGTCTATCGTAGCCGTGCCGGCAGTCGGTTCCAGAAGAGTGGCCAGCATCCGCATGAAGGTGGTCTTGCCCGAGCCGTTGGGGCCCAACAGCGCAAAGACGCCGTCCGTGATGGTCAGATCAGTGGGCTTCAGCGCCCGCACGCCGCCCTCGTAGGTCTTGGTAAGGCCCTTCACCTCGATACGCAACGCCATCACCTTCCGTTCGGCGCTGATCGCCCTGTCGGGTCCGCCGCCAGCGCTCGCGCGGCGACCTTCCGGGCGGGGGCGGCTCGGCCCAGACGGCGGGTAGCGTCAGAGCGCGGATGCAGTTGTTGCCGAAGTCGGCTACGTACAGTACGTTGCCGGCGGCGACGAGGGCGCACGGTGCGGCGAAGCGCGCGTCCGCCCCCGTACCATCCGCGTGGTTCCCGTGGGGTCCGGGCGGCAGGATGCCGGCCAACAGCACGGACCTTCCCGACGGTTCCACGCCGTGGATGGTGTGCCACTCGGCGTCGGCCACGGCCAGCCGACCGCCGGGCAGGGCACACACTGCCGTAGGTCGCTTGGCGACCACGCCGGTGAAACGGCGTGGGGAGAGCCTGCCTGCGGAGCCGATTCCGAAGAGGGCGGCCGCCTCCGCGTCGGCGACGATGAGGGGTTCAACTTGCCCGTCCAACGCCACCAGGCTGACGGGATTGCCCAGCCCGCCGAACTGGGCCACGGTGGTGACTGTGCCGTCCTGCGCGATCCGCCTCACTGCCGCATTGCCCAGGTCCGAGACCAGGATGTCGCCAGAGCGGGTCAGCGCCACATCGGACGGGAAGCGGAACAGGGCGGAGTCTGCCGGTCCATCACGGTATCCTCCCTCTTCCATGCCCAACTCGTCAGCCTCCGTCGGGCCTCCTGCCACGGTTGTCACCACGCCGTCCTTGAGCGCACGGATGCGGTGGTTGCCGCTGTCGGCGAAGTAGACGGTGCCGTCCGCTGCCACTGCCAACCCGGTGGGGTTGAACAGCCTTGCCTGGTGCGCCGGCCCGTCGGCGAACCCGCCCGGGAGGCAATCCACGGGTCCCGAACCGGCGACGGTAGTTGTGGTACCGTCGGCAGTGACGCGCCGCAGGCGGTGGTTGCGGCTGTCGGCAACGTAGAGAGAGCCGTCCGGCGCCAGAGCTATCCCCGAGGGACCGTTGAACTCCGCCTCCCAGCCATTCCCGTCGGCGTAGCCTGGGCGCGTGTAGCCGGCGAAAGTGGTAACGTGCACGGTGGACAGGCCCACGGGCGGCGGGGGCGCCTCCGGCGGTTCGGGGGCGCCGCCCATCTCCCCGCCCTCGCCCTGCTCGGTCCCCAGCAGGCCCCTGGTATAGAGACCGAGCACGGCGCCGAGGACGATGATCAGCACGATGGCTGTGACGACCGGGGGAACCTGCCTTTTCACCTTACCGTGTGCTCCATGTTGTTCGAGGCCCGACTAGGGCAGGCCCACGGCTGCGCGCAACCGAGCCGCGAGGGTGACGGGATGCCGCAGCAACAGACTCCCGCCTTCTTCCGTGCTCAGTGCCTGGTAGACCCAACCGCCCGAGCCCGCAACCAGGGAGCTCCCGCCTCCGGCCGCATTGAGCTGGCGGGGCTCTCCAAGGTGGTGCGGGACGGCCCAGACCCCGTCCGACGCGGCGTAGTGCAACTGGCCGCCGGCCAAGAGGAGGCGCCCCCCGCCCATGAGCCAGTCAGTGAGCGTCACCGGCGCGATGTGTGGGAGGGAGGTGCGGCGAACACAACTGTAAGCGAGGGGAGCCCAGGCGTCCTCCGAGGGGGCCGTCCAGTAGAGGGCGCTTTCATCCAGCAGGGCCGCTTGGCGCCCGCCCTCGACGGCCACGGTTTCGACCTGGCCTCCGTCCACGGAGACAGAGCGTATGGCCGACCAGCCCGCGCCGAGCGATCTGCCGAAGGTGTCGAGCCAGTACAGACGCCCCTCGTGAACGCCCAGCAGCGACCCGCCGAAGCTCGGCTCGTCGGCCTCTGCGACGGCGATCGTCCTGCGGGCGCCCTCGCCGGCAAGGGAGCAGGCGCGCAGGCACGTGCGGGGCCGGAGCACTGGGATGTGCCAGACGTGGGGAGCAGCGGCGGGCCTTGACTCGGTCCAGTACGCGGCCCGACCATCGGCAGCCAGCCCACGAGGCCTGCTCAGGCCTCCGACCAGCTCGGACGGCTCGCCGCCAGCGCGCGGGAGGGACAGCAACTCAGCGGTCTGACCTGCCGCCCGGAAGGCCAAGACTCGATCACCAGCAAGAGCGAACTCCGTCAGGCGGGGCTCTGGGTGAAGAAGGCGCGGGGACCGACTGCCCCGGTCCAGGGCAAACAGGCTGCCGGCGGTGTCCTCGTCGGACTTCGCCAGCCAGAGAAGGCCGTCACAGTCCGACTCAAGAGCGACAATGGCCTTGGCGCTATGGTAGACGACCCGCGGTCGGTCGCCGACGTAGTTGCCGACCAGCACGAGACCGGCAGCCAAGAACGCGGTAATGAGAGACACTCGGGAGATCATTTCCGTGTGCCGACGCTCCCGGGGCCGCAGATCAGTAGTCCCGGCCCTCGAGGCTGGCCCTGCATGATGCCTGCCACTCGTGGAGAGTCTCTTTCATCTCCTCCACGATTTCGGGATGCTCCGAAGCGACGTTCTGGGTCTCGGCAGGATCCGCCACAATGTCGTACAGCTCATACTCAGCCGGCGGCACCGTGCCGTTGTCAGACCTGTGTCTCTTCTTGCGGGGATTGTGCACGAGCTTGAAGCGGTTATCGCTCAGCGTGGCCATTCCGGCGGACTCGAACGCGATCGGACGGGGGCGCTGCGTCATCTTCCCTTCGATCAGGGGCAGCAGGCTGATGCCGTCGTAGGGACGTGGCTTGCCGCGTAGCTGGTAGCCGAGGACGTCCAAGCAGGTGGGGAAGTAATCGCTAGTCACGCAGGGCACGTCGCTGGCGCGGGGTTGCCTGATCTTGGCGGGCCATTCCAGAATGCCCGGCACTCGGACGCCACCCTCGTAGAGGCTGCGCTTGCGCCCTCGGAAGGGCCCGGCGGAGCCCTGAAATCGGCCCTTCTTGTCAGGGTTGCCCTCGGGGCCATTGTCGCTGCAAAACCACAGCATGGTGTTGTCCGCCACACCCAGGTCGCGCAGCTTGTTACGCAGCCGCCCGACCTGCTCGTCCAGTGCGGTCACGACGGCGTAGTAATGCTGCTCGTCCTCGGTGGCGGCGGGATACATTGCCATGTAGTCGGGGCCACCCACAACCGGAGCATGTGGCGCGTGGAACCAGATGACGGCGAAGAAGGGCTTGCCCGCCCCGGCTGACGCCTCGATAAAAGGAATCGCCTTGTCCATGATGATCCGGGAGTCGCAGCCCTCCAATCCGCCGGTTACGTTCTGCCCGTTGTGCCAGTAGAGGTTTCGGGTATCGAACTTCTTGCCATGGGCGTTCTCAGGATCGTACGGGTCCCAAGTCGCAACGGCATACTCGGTGGAGAACCACTCATCGAATCCGGCCATGCCCGGCGTCATGTAGTTCTTTTCGGGCTTCCTTCCCGGTCCCTTGCCGGAGTAATCGGGCGTCATTGTCCCGAGGTGCCACTTGCCGAAGTGGCCCGTGGCGTAGCCCTCTTCCTTGAGCACCTCGGCGAGACAGATCTCCTCCTCGCGCAAGTGTCCGGTGTTTGCGCTGAAGACGCCGTAGCGATACGGATGGCGGCCGGTCAACGAGCTTCCCCGCGTTGGTGAGCAGACTGGTGCCCCGGCGTAGAACCGGTCAAAGCGCAGCCCGCTCCTGGACATCTCATCCAGGTTCGGGGTCTTCAGCACCGGGTGCCGGTTGTACCCAGTGTCACCCCACCCCAGGTCATCAGCCATGCAAAGGACGATGTTCGGACGGTTGGCGGGGGCTCGGCCGAAGGCGCTCGTCATACGCGTGATCGGCCCGAAGATCAGCGTCATGCCCGCCGCTCGCAGGAACTCGCGTCGTCGTATGCCTGCCGGCATTCAGAGGGACCTCACCTTCGCGCCATGTGAGAATGGGACCGGTCTCCGCTGCATCGCGGACCTCCACGAGGCTCGTGAACGGACCCGTGCATCGTCTTCCGCGCGGGACGGCGTCTGTCCTGCGCGGGGCGACCACGCGGACGGAGGATCACCGGCGAAAGGACTCATGGCCGCGGTGCTCGCCGCCAGCTCGGTCGGCCCGTTGCTCTCCTGTGCACTGACTCGTCAAGGGCCACCCAGGCGAGGATTCACACCGAGTCGCGGCAAGGGAAGACCATGCGCTCGAGTGGCCGAGAGGCCAGGCCACGGGGCAAGGCACTGCCGAGGCACGTCTGGCAGGCGCGGGGCGCAGATTGCGAGCGGCGGCTGAGGCTCAGCGCCGCCAGAGCGCTCCGACCGGGACGCGCACGTAGGGATGGCCGGCAGCTACCGCTCTGCGGCCATGCACAGCACCTCGCCGTCCACGGTGGACAGGTAGAGCCGCCCGTTGGCAGCGGCCATGCCGTCCCACACGGGCGGCGCCTCCAGATCGTATTCGGCCAGCTTCGCCCCGTCGGCGGCCGACACTGCCCACAGCAACGCCCCCTTGCGCCCTTCCAGTGCGGCGGCCTGCTCCCGCAGCTTGGCCGCGGTCTCGCGCTCGCCGTGGCTGGTGAACACCTCTTCCTCGTCAATGAGGTCGGGCGGGCCGGCAATGAAGAGCGTGTCGCCCGCCAACACCATGGCCCGAACGTAGAACGGCGTCGCCTGCGCCCACCGATGCTCGATCACCGTCGGAACGCCGCGCGCCCTGCTGCCGGAGAACTTCATGGCTCTGCCGACCCTTCCGTCAACCATCTCGACGCCGACAGCCTCGCCATCGTTGCCGTTGCCCGACTCGTCCTTGGCATCTCCGTTGTCGAAGGAGATGTGCAAGACCAGGCTCGCAGTCTGAGCGCCCGCCTGGCGGGGCGTCGAGTAGTGCTGCGCGACATCCACGGCGGTCAGCGCACCATGATAGACTCTGACCTCGTCAATCACGCCACTGAAGCCGAAGGGACTACTGTAGGTGCCCACTGCGCCTCCGTCATCTGCGCCGATCTCCATTGCCTGGGCAGGCTCGGAGGTGATGAGCCCATGCGCCTCGGCGGAGCCGGCCAGTTCGCCGTTCACGTATAAACGGAGCTTCTTCTCAGCAGTCAGGACGCCTGCGAGATGGACCCACTTGCCCACGGCCTTCTCGCGCGCGCTGACCGAGCTCACCTTCTCGTCGGCGCGTATGACGAAGCGAGGCTGCCCGCCGCGCAGGACAAGCGCGTACCCGTGCGAGGGACCGCCCCTGGCCAGTACGACGCCATCGCCTTTCTCTGCGTTCACCCATGCCTCGACTGACACGGGCTTGCCCACCGGACTGAGGCTCTCGGACTTGGCAATCTGCACCAGTGACCCTCCGCTGGCCGTCGGCGTTGTGCCAGAGGGCGGGATCTCCCGGCTGGTGGCGAAGAGCTGATGCTCCAGAGGGGTGGTCCACCGCAGGTACTGCGGCAGGCGGCCATACCCGTACACCGAGGAGTCGTCAACCGCCAGTATTCGTCCGGCAGGTGCGAAGCGGCCGGCCTGGTGGTAGCCGCTGTGTCCGCCCGCGAAGCTCCTGCCGAACACCCAGTAGGCACGGTGGAACCACGAGCCGTCGAGGAAGCCCATGGGCGCAAACAGATGAGCCGTCTCGCCAGCCTGCACGGACCCCTGCTCGGCCGCATTGCCGGAGTGCGGGGCGACCTCCTGGCGAACTCCCTGAAGGTCGAACACCTGCGACTTCATGTACAAGTGCCGACCGTCGCTGGACAGAACGTCGGGGAGGGCAACCGGCATGTTGAGGATCTTGACGTGCACTTGCAGGTTCTCGCCCGTCTCTGGGTCGCGGTCGTCCAGGACCGTCTCAGACAGCTTGCGCCCAGTCGCCGGGTCGAGCCGAAGCAGGCGCAGGCCGCCGTCCAGGAACATGGACCTGCCAGCGACGCAGTAGAGCGCGCCGTCCTGAACCAGCACGCTGCCGTGGACCGGCCAAGCTGATTCCAGTTGCTCGAAGGCCACGATGCGGCGCTCCACGGGCGCCGCGCGGACGCGCCACATGAGCGCACCGTCGGAGGCACGCAAGCAGTAGACCCAGCCATCGGCCGACCCAAAGAGGACCCGCCCCTCGTGGACCGTCGGCGGCGAGTCAACCCGCCCTCCAGTTGTGTAGCTCCACAGGACGTCCCCTGAACTCGCGTCGAGCGCCTGCACGGTGTGCATGTCCACCGAGGCCACGAAGACCCGGCCCCCCGCGATCACCGCAGTGCTGAGCTGGCCGCCCAGGTCAGCTCGCCAGGCGGGCTTGAGCCGGGGCGGAACGGATGTCTTCGTGAAGCCGCTCCGCACGGCATCGTGGCGGTAGGTGGGCCAGTCGTCCTGGGCCGCGGCAGCGGAGGGCCCTGACACTCGTGCCCCGTAGGCGGGGCCGCGCTCCAGCCTCTCCCCATCAGGAACCTCTCTGGGGACTTGGAGACTGGCCGACTCCGGGGCGAGGGCGTTGAACCCGTACAGCTTGGCCTCGGGATAGCAGGCGCAATCATGCATCGGCGCGTAGACGAGGCCGTTGCAGGGCATGATGCCGTAGATGCAACCGCCCCGGACCCAATGGTGGATCTCCCAGTGCTTGGCGCGAGGGTCCACGAACTCGATGCCGGTCCTCGACGGCAGCAGGTAGTTCTCGGTCGCTTTGGACCGGTAGCATCGGTGATGGAACCAGTAGGTCTCGACATCGGGGGCGAACTCGCTCTTGACCTCACCGGTGTGTATGTCGAGCCCCTGGAACACGCCCGAGTTCCTGGTGTTCGCGATCGCCCCCGACCAGGCCAGTCCGTCCACGACCAGGAGGTCTTCAGGCGAATTGTGCCCTGAGGGAGGGTGGTCGGCCGTCCACAGTATCTGGCCGGTTTCGGCAGAGAGGCCCGCCTGCCGCCGATCGCCGCCGGAGAACAGCACGACGTCTTCGTACAGCACGAGCGTCGGCCCGAAGCCGGTGACGATAGAGGGCCGCCTGGAGACGGGCTCCGAGCGCCACATCGCCTCGCCGTTCCTGCGATCCAGGCAAACGATCTTCTCGCCATCGTGGAAGACCACTCGCCGCTCGTCGGCCGCCAGCGTCAGGGGGACGACGGGGGACTCCTGCTCCCAAAGAGCCTTGCCGCTGTCTGCTCGGACGGCCATGATGCGCCTGGGCTTCTCGTCCCACGGCCAGTCGCGGGCGACCCGGCTCTTCTCCTCGCCGATGTTGTTGACCAGCGGCTTGAACTCGCGCCAGTCTACTGGCATCTCGTTCACCAGCAGAAAGAGCACCCCTTCCGAGGCGATCACTTCCTCCGTTGCGCGCGTGCCTCTGTATGTGCGAATCGTCTTGCCGGTCGCCGCGTCCAGCGCGGTCAGCGGAGCCTCGAGCCCCAGCGTGACATAGACCCTGTCCCCCACCGCAACCAGGCGGCGCGGCAGGTAGGCCGGGCCGCTCTTGAACGGATAGAGATATGGGTGCCAAGACGAGATCGGCCGCTTCCACAAGATGGTACCGTTGAACGCGTCTCGCGCAATGAGCATCCACTGGGGCGGCAGCTGTATGGAGGCCGTAGGCCCTTCGTCGAGGATGTAGAAGATGCGGCCGCCCGTTGACACCAGCGCGCTCATGCTAGCCATGCGGTCGTGGTGGCGCGACCACCTGGGGCTGCCAACCCACTGCATGTGCCGCGGCGGCCCGACGACGGAGTCCTGGGCCACGGCGTTGTTGCTCGCGTCGTGAAGGTAGTGCGTCCATTCGTCTATCTCTGTTGGGCGCGGCTTAACCGTCTTGGTCCACCTGTCGCCCAGGTTGATGTAGGCCACGCCGTTGGGCGCCAGCACGCGTCGTACCTCGCTGGTGGACACCTTCCCGGGCTTCTCCCACACGACGAGGTTGACGAGGTTGTCCGCGTAGGGAAGGCGCTCCTGGTCCCACTGCTCGACGGACACCTTCCCGTAGAGGCCCAGCGATCGGAGGTGCTGGCGGGCACGTTCGATGTTCCTGGGGTCTGGGTCCAGGCCATGTACGAGGTAGCTGTCATTGGCGCGCAGGGCGGCGGTCAGTTTGCCGTCGCCGCTGCCTAGGTGAACGATCAGGCCGCCCTTGACGCCTGTGGCCGCGAGGATGTCTCTGGCTGAGATGGCGTCTCGATCGGCCAAAGCGATCAACGAGCCGATTGCCACCACACCCATGGCTACCAGCGCCAACGCGACGGCCGTCTTGCTTCTCTCCCGCATGGTACAGTCCTCTCTTAAGGGAGGCCGCCCTGCCGGTGGCCACACAGCGCCCGCGGACTTGCGTGCCCTGTGTGGGACGATACGGACAGCCACCCAGGTTAGGTACTCGCCACGGTCATTCTCCCAGGCATCGTGATCTCCTGCTTCCATCAGCCCGCTCGCGGCCGCTGACAACTCTCTGGGCAGGATGCGCGCCGTGCCGCGCCGAACACAACGTCCATATGGGCTCAGCATGCCCGGATGGCCCCCGTGTACCGCGTCCGAGCCCTGGGAGGCAACCGCCATGAGGAAGTCACCACCCAATCGCCGCGGTTTCCTGAGAGCCGGCGCCGGTGTGTTAGCAGCGATCGGCAGTCCCCTCGTGTCGCCGAGGTCGTCGGTTGCCCAAGAAAGCAAGCCGAGCTCCAAGAACGACCGCATCGGCCTGGGCGCCATCGGGATGCGGTACCAGGGATCGGTCATCACGGAGAAGGCCCTGCCCTACGGCGAGCTGGTGGCCATCTGCGACGTGGACCGGCACGTACGGGAGCAGGCACGCGCCAGCTTCGGCAGCACGGCGGCCATCTACGAGCATTACCGCGATCTGCTGGCCCGGAAGGACGTTGATGTGGTGTTGATCGGCACACCAGATCACTGGCACGCTGCGATAGCCATCGAGGCGTGCAAGGCCGGCAAGGACGTCTACTGCGAGAAGCCGCTTACGCTCACCGTTGACGAGGGCAAACTGCTGTGCAAGGTGGTGGAGGAGACGGGCGCCGTGTTCCAAGTCGGCACCTGGCAGCGGAGCGACTGGAAGTTCCGTCTTGCCGCCGAGATGGTCCAAGCGGGGCGCATCGGCAGGCTGCGGCGGGTCACGGTAGTGCTGGACAAGAACGTGGTTGGGGGACCTTTCAAGACGATGGACCCGCCGCCAAACCTGAACTGGGATCTATGGCTGGGCCAAGCCCCCAAAGTCGCGTACTCCCCCGAGCGCTGCCATTACACATTCCGGTGGTGGCGGGAGTATGCCGGGGGCAAGATGACCGACTGGGGGGCGCACCACCTTGACATCGCGCAGTGGGCCATGGGCGTGCAGTTCTCGGGGCCCGTCGCGGTGGAGGGCAAGGCCAAGTTCCCGGACATTCCCAATGGCTACAACGTGCCCATAGACTTCGAGGCCACGCTCACCTACGCAGACGGAGTCCAGCTGAGAATCCTCGATAGCGGCGAGAACGGCATCACCTTCGAGGGCGACGAGGACACCATTTTCGTCAACCGATCGAAGATCACGGGGGACGCCGTAGACGCCCTCGCGGAAGACCCTCTGGAGAGAGACGACTACAGGATGTACGCCCACGATCTCCCAGAGTCGGAACCGCGCACGGGGAAGCTGGCATCTCTCGTCAATCACATGGAGAACTTCTTCCACTGCGTACGCACGCGGAAGACGCCCATCTCCGACGTGGTCAGTCAACACCGGAGCGCCAGCGTCTGTCACCTTGCCAACATCGCCATGGAGGTGGGCAGGAAGCTCAAGTGGGACCCGGAGGCAGAGCGGTTCGTGGGCGACGACGAGGCGGATGCCCTACTGAGTCGGGAGCAGCGCCAGGGATACGAGATCAGGGCGTGACCCCGGCACCAGCGGCTCGCCCGCGCCCTTCACTCCCTGTCTTCCGTGAGCTTACTGATGAGGAAGTCCTCCCGCGATAGGTAGGGCGTCTCCGCTCCCGGGTACTGGAGGTTCGCCTCCACCTTCAGCTCGTCCATCTTCTCCTTCAGCTTGACGCCGAACATCACGTGATGGACCTTCCAGCCCCTGGCCTTCTGCGGATCCGTGGGGATGGGCTCGGTCGGCTTCTGGCCGTAGGCCATGAAGATGGGGGGATCGTCCTCGGAGACCAGCGACAGGGCAGAGACCTCGGCCACGATCTTGCGCAAGTCCTCGTCTGTCTCGGCCTCGAAGGCCTCGAAGGGATCGCGGTGCGGAACCTCATAACCTGGGATCCACTTCTTCCACCACTCGAAGTCCATCGTGGTCTGGCCACCGTTGGTCGCCACGCACGTGAGCCGCGTTGACTCGCGCTCGACCGGGTCGTCGCTGGCCGGATCGGCCATCTCGTCGTGGAAGGCCAGCCACATGCAGATCTGGGCGCCGGCCGATCCCCCGAAGGCGCCCACTCGGGTCTTGTCGAGGTTCCACTCGTCGGCCTTGGAGCGCAGGAATTGCAGGGCGCGCCGGCAGTCATGGTGCGCGGCGGGAAGCCGCTTGTCGGCGATCAGGCGGTACTCCACGGCCGCCACCGAGATGCCGGCAGACAGCAGTTTGCGCAGTGAGCCGGCCGGCAGGCTCTCTTTGCTGCCGCCTCGGAACCCGCCGCCGTGGATGTACAGGACCAGCGGCGTAGGCGTGGCCGAGTCGGCCAGCCAGAGATCGAACAGGTTGCGTTCGTGAGGCCCGTAGGCCACGTCCTTGTGTGTCGGCGGCGGCTTGGCGCGGTCCTGCGCCAGGCACGTCGAAGCGGCAAGAAGCGACAGCAGGCTGAACGCGACAATGGTAGGCCGGTAAACTGCCGAGCACTGCTTGAGGGCATTCACGGTCAGTCCTCCTCGTGGCACGTGAGCTGTTTGGCGTTGAGCACACGCAGCTCCACAACTGGCCGGCAGACACTCGCGGCATCGCGAGACTACGTCACGACTCCTAAGGCCACTCATCTTGAGGCCAGCTCTCGAACGACTTCGTGGCCGAACATGGCTGTCTCAAGGGCCAGGAGGGCGTAACTGGTGGCGAGGTTGGGGTCGTTCTCCCACCAGCGGTTGTTGTCATTCTGCCAGTAGCCGAGTCCCTCCTTGGGCGCGCGACGTTGAAGAGAGAGGAGCTTCTTGACCAGCGCCGGGCGCCACTTCACGGCGCCCCGCGGCGTGTCGAGTATGTGGCGGCCGGATGCGTTCAGGGCCTTGGCCATTGCGAGGTAGTAGAAGTAGAGGCTCTGATCGCCGAGCCTCGGGTTCTCGTCCAGCGTCCAGTGCCGGGCGCACCACTCCAGCGCCGCCTCGACGCGATCCGATTGTGGCGGAAGGCCAGCGTTGAGGTAGCCCGACACCCCGCAGTAGGTGGCGCTGCCGTACGCGCGCATGGCGTCTTCTGCGCCGTCCCCTTGCGCTTCGACCTTCGTTGACACGGGGTTGTAGACGAAGCCTCCCGCTTCCTCTGGCGTTTCGCGGACCCATTCTGCGTCGTTGTGGGCGCGCAGATGCTGGCACCGGGAGAGGAACTGAGTCGCCGCCGCCCAATCCAGATCGGCCTGCCTGGCCCCCCTCTCCAAGGGCTCCACGCGGCGCACGGCCTCGAGTGCGAAGTACGTGTTGGGCACATCGGCGTACTCACGGTCAGTCGCGGCGTCGTACCCCATCCCCCCGTGAAACACGTCATCGCCGCGGTGCTGCCCGGCAACCAGGAAGGCACGCGCCGCCGCAATGATGCCGTCGTATGCGGGGTCCCCCGCGTCCGTCAGGGCCGTCAGACAGATGGCGGTGTTGTAGTTGGGCAGACCGCCCCCCTTTACGCCTTCGACGTGGCGGTATATGCCCCCGTCCTCCTGCACGCAAGAGAGGATGAACTCCAGGCCGCGCGACGCTGCCCGCGAGGGAGCGCCGCCGGGGCTCCGCAGCAGGGCAGATACGGCCAGGCCAGTCATGGCCGGGAAGGAGGGATCGGACCAATGGCCATCGTCCTGTTGGCTTTGGGCCAGCCAACGCACACCGGCTTCGATGGCGTGAAGCCCTTCGTTGGCCAGTGACTCATCGAAGTCCGGAGCTATCTGTGGGCGGGCGAGCCGAGCCGACCCGGGCGAGGGTTGGCGATCGGCGCCGAGACGCTCCCGTGTGCCGGCGCCGGGTGCGGGGCCGGAGCGTCCGCTCGCCGGCTCCGAATGCCTCCGCGCTCGCGTGTGCACGACGAGGCCAACTAGCCCAACGGCAACGATCAACAGCACACCGGTCACCATCAGTGTCAGCGGAGATGCACGGCCTGCCCCCTTGGAGGAGCGAGGGAGCATCCGCCGTTTCAGCAAGCCGCCTGGCATATGCAGAGCCTCCTCCCGGAACCGGCGTTGACCCGGCCGATGGCTGTGCGTGTCGTCAGCAGCATGGTGCATATAGCCCTCCCCGCTTGCAGCGCGGCCTAGTCCATACGCGTCAGGGGGTGCGTACGATCGGCGAGCGGCAGCGCCACCGGAGCGCGGGCCCGATGGGACTCATAGACGGCGAGGATCATCTCCAGAGCTGCTCTACCATCCTCCACGCTGCCCAGAGGTCGTCGGTCCTGCTCCACGCACGCGATCAAGTCCCTCGCCACCAGCGAGTTTCCCCAGCGCAGGCTGCTGTCCGTCAACGGCTCCTCACCGCCGACACCCGTGCTCGTGATTGGCTGCCACTGGGCGCCACTTTCGCCGGGCGTCCAGGATGGGTCCTCCAGCAGGTACGCGTTGGGCAGCGATCCCGTCCGGACCGAAATCGCGCCCTTTGTGCCGAGGATGAGCAGCCGGAAACGCGCACCTGCGCCGTGCTCGGCCCGGTGGGTCGCGAAATGCCCGGCGATCGGCTCAGCGAACCCGTAGACCGCGACTATGGCGTCTCCCGCCAAGGGGCCGATGCCCTCGGCGCCCTCGCGCACGTGCTCCTTGGTCACGGGAGTTCCAGCGTCGGTCACGCGGCCGAAACACCACCTCGCATCGCCGGCTATGAACCGCATCAGGTCCATGAGATGCGTCCCCAGGACCATCATGTCCTCACCACCGCCGCGCCGATCCTCCTTCCCTCGGCATCGCATCTCGACGATGTTCCCGATCCTGCCCTCAGCGATTAGATCGCGGATTACCTTGAGGCGCGGGCTGTACCGGGTCTGGTGGCAGATCGCCATCTTCATGCCCGTCTGCCCGCACGCCTCGACAATCTCGTCGGCTTCCTCGAGCGTCCGGCAGAGGGGCTTCTCCATCAGCACGCCCTTCACGCGTCCCTCCGCGCATGCCAGGGCCATGTCCCGATGCTGGTCCAGCCATCGTGGTGCAATGCTCACCAGGTCCGGCTTCTCGCGCCGGAGCATCACCCGATAATCCTCGTATGCTGCCGGCGCCGCCAGACGCTGCTGAGCCCTGGCTCGACCCGCCTCGTCTCTATCGGCGACCGCGACGATCTTCACACCAGGAACGTCCAGCCAGACTGCGTCTACGTTGTGTCCGTAGTTGCCCCGGCCCGTGTGTCCAATGACCGCCACCCGGTACTCCTCGCCGGGGCGAACGGCGTCGTTCTGGGCGGCCTGCGCGATCGCGGTATGCGGCTTGCCGACGGCGAGGGCAGCGAGACCACCCGCCGTGGCACCGATGAACTCGCGGCGTCCGCGTCCGCTGGCACTAGGCATGGCTTGGCCTCCTCTTCCCGACGGGTGCATGTCAGACGGCGTGCCGTGGCCCCCGCGCGCACCGCCAGGCGGCGGCCTCAGGACAGCGAACGATGGGCTCGTGACAGCATAGCACGCAACGGGAGCTGTCGCGGGCACGCCGCCTCGCAGTCGCCGCACTCGCGGCAGTTACCGGCCTGCGCGCTGGGCGGGAGTAGAGCGTATGATCCCTTGCCCAGGTCAGAGCTGCCGTACTCGTCATGGTACATCTGACAGCGGAGTACGTCGGCAACCGCCACGCCTCGCGGGCACTGGCCACAGCGGCCGCACATGCTGCACGCGAAGGTGTCGAGGTTGGCCGCCTGCCGCTCGAGCAGTTGCCTGTCCTTGTCGCTGAGCGCCTTTCCGCACAAGGCGACAGCCTCGTTGACCTCCTGTAGGCTCTTCATGCCCACCATGGCGGAGGAAATGCGGTCATCATCCAGCGCCCACCTGATGCAGGCCTGAGCCCGACTCAGGCCGCTATCTCTGCCCAACTCGGGGGCGGTCCTGCCCAGCTCCCCGGCGAGCTTGGCGACGGTCTTCATCGCCAGTACGCCGACGTCCGCCTGCTTGGCCGACTCCAGAAGCGGCTGTAACTGCTCTGCGTTGGCCGCGTTGTAGGCCGGCATGATGACATCGTACGCGCCGCTCCTAACGGCCGTCTCCAGGGTCCGTCGGATGTTCAGGTGACAGGAGGCCCCGATGAAGCGGGCCTTGCCCTCCTGCTTGAAGCGGAGGAGCTGCTCTACAACGTCAGGCTTGTTGGCCAGCTCGGGCGCCGCAGGGCCGTGCAGGAAGAGAACGTCGAGGTAGTCGGTCTGGAGGCGCTTCAGGCTCTGCTCCGTGCTCTCGCGCATGAACTCGGGCGTGAGCGGAGGTAGCTTCCCCGTCTTCCGCGCTTCCTTGAAGACCATCATGAGCCACTTGCCGCCGACCTTGGTGGCGAGGAAGACCCTATCTCGCTGGTGCTTCAGCAGCCCGCCAAGAGCCGACTCACTCCTCGTGTTCATGTAGGAGGGATCGGTGTCAATGTAGTTGACGCCGCGGTCGAGCGCGGCCTCGACCACGGCTGAGTTGTCCTCGGAGATCAGCATGGCCCCAAGGCTGACTTCGGAGACCATGAGGCCCGTACGCCCCAGCCGCCGGTACTTCATCCCGGCGACCTCGTTGCGGATCTCCGTCTCGGGCTCGGCGGCGTGGGCGAGATGCTGCCAGCCGACGAGCCCAGTTCCGGCCAGTAAGGCCCCCCGAGAAACGAAGTCTCGCCTGGACATGCGGTCAAGCCGGTTCACGTGGCTCTCCTCTCAAGGCGCGACCATCCGTCCGCAAACGGCAGGCCCATTGGGGGCACTTTCCCCGGGCGCGAACGGAGTCCCTCTGCACGGCCACTCGGGCTTCCGGCGGAGCCCCACGCCGGTGTGCCTGTAGCGCGGGCTGTCAATCGCTCGGCGCCGAGTGCATCCGCCGGCGGCAGGCGTCCCGGTCGGTGCGAGACGCCCCTCCTACAATGCTGGGATGCCACGCCCCCCGGTCCAGCGGGCCATCAAGGCGCCTCTAGCCGATCTGCCAGATGCGGCTCGCGACCGTCTCCTGCCGGCCGGTGGACGCGGAGCGGACCCCGGCATCGAGAATCGCCATGACTTCGAGGTTGAACGCCATCTCCAGCGTGGGATGCAGCGGCTCACCCGTCTCCAGGTGGTGAATGAACTCGCCCGGCACCTGCTGGCGGCCCTCGGGCAGGGGCTCGCAGTCGTAGACCGTGCTTTCTCCGCCGCCGCGCTCCAGACGAACGACGGGCTCGCCGTCCCTCGTCTCCACCACGAGCGTGCCCGTCGAGCCGTAGACGATGGGGCCGCCCGGTACTCCATGATCCCACGTGGTCCACGTTCCCTCGAACAGACCCATGGCGCTGGGGAAGCGCACAAGCATGGCCCCGTTGTCGTCGGCGTCGGCCCAGTGGCTGGCCAGGTTGGCTCGAAGGCCCATGACGGCGACAGCCGGCTCGCCCACGTACCACCGTCCCGCCATGGCGCCATAGCAGCAGAAGTCGAGCATGGCCCCGCCGCCGGCTGCCTCCTGGTGCCACCAGGTGGCAGCGCGCTCAACGTCGGTCATGGGAGCAGCAGTCTCGTCAACTCCGGCATGGGCAGCGCCAGAACCCAGCGGACCGGTGTGCCCCAGGCGCGCCTTCACTTGGAGCACGCGCCCGATGACGCCCTCATCAATCAGCGCCTTGGCCTTGCGTGCCGAGGGCGACCAGGTCATGGGCCAGTTGATGACCATCGTGGTCTCCGCCGCCCGGCAGGCTCGGACCATCCTCAAGGCGTCCGCGAGCGACCTGGCCATGGGCTTCTCCACGCATACGTTGACGCCGGCCGCTGCGCAGGCTTCTACCACCTCGGGGTGCTTGGCGTTCTCGGAGCAGCAGATGACGATGTCGAACTGCTCCTTCTCCAGCATCTCATGGTAGTCGTCGTACGCCTTGGGGAAGCCGATGGTCTCCAGCGCGTGCTGGAGGTTCCAGGCCCGCGTGTAGGGGGCCTCGCGCAACTCCGGCACGTCGGGCACGGTGTCCGCGCAGGCGACCAACTCCACCTGCGGATGCTCGGCGAACAGCCCGGCGACGTTGTTGATGTGCATGTGGGCGAAGCCGATGATGCCCACGCGGTAAGCCTTGCTCATGCCGTGTGCCCCCTATTCGACCGATATCTCGCGCCCTTCCTCGGCGGACTCGTACAGCGCGTCCAGCGTCTTCATGACGTTGAGCACTTCCTCTTTCCTGACGAGCAACTCCTCCTCTCCACGGAGGACGCGGAGGAAGTGCTCAGCCTGCTCCCAGTGGCCGCTGAACTCCACGGGCCGATCGCTGGGTACCTGTGGCGCAACGTTGACCTGGTAGCTGCCCATGTTGGTGACCAGAGTCAGCGGGTCGAGCACGAGGCCGCCCTCGGTGCCCAAGATCATGGTGTGGCCCATGTTCTGCGGCACGTTAGCGGCCCAGCTCGTCTTGAAGGCCACGGTGGTATCGTCTGCCAGCCGGATGAAGCCCGCCGCCATGTCCTCAACATCGAAGTCGCGGTAGTCGTAGTCCCTGGGCGTGAGCACCCCCAGCGGAGCGCCGCTGTCGGCCAGGGAGGTAGCCAGCCCCTCGTCTCGATTCCCGAACTTCGTGTAGGTCATGCTGCTAACTGCCTGGACGCGCGGGTTGCCCATTAGCCAGAACAGCAGGTCAATCGCGTGCACGCCCAGGTCGTAGACGGGGCCGGCCCCGGAGTGCTCCTTCATGTGGAACTGGCCCCAGGTGGGGATGCCACGCCGGCGCATGTAGTAGGTCTCGGCGAAGTACATCTCGCCCAGCTTCCCCGAATCCGCGATCTCCTTGGCGGCTCGCGAGCGATTGGAGAAGCGCGCGCTCTGGCCGACGAACAGAATGCGGCCGGCCTGCTCTGCGGTGTTGAACATCTCGACGGCATCGGCATGGCAGGTGGCGACGGGCTTCTCGCACAGGACATGCGCGCCGGCCTTCAGTGCGGCAATGGTCTGCTCCTTGTGGTAGGCGTTGGGCGTGCAGACGGACACGATGTCGGGCTCGACCTCGCCCAGCATCTTCTGCCAGTCGCCATAGCCGTGTGGTATGCCTTCGGTGTCAGCGATGAGTTGGGCGCGATCCTCCAGGATGTCCGCCACCGCCACTACCTCAACCTCCCCGGCCAGGTTCTTCCAGGCGGGGATGTGGCCAGCGTTGGCGATCATGCCGGTGCCGATGACGGCGACCCTCAGCGGTCGGTCAGACATGGCTCCCTCCTTACCCGCGGCAGGCTATTCGGCGGCCACGATGCGGTCAACCACGTACTGACGAAGCTCGTCGGAAAGGCTGGCGAAGTAGGCGCTGAAGCCCGTGACCCGCACCAGGAGGTCGGGATACCGGGACGGGTCTTTGTGGGCTTCCAGAACGGTGTCCCTGTCCAGCACGTTGATGTTGACGAGGGTCCCGCCCATGTCGAAGTGGCTGCGGATCAAGGCCTCGATCTTGCCCATTCCCTCTGCGTTGTCCGCCATGCCCGGATCCAGGTCCAGTTGCAGCGGCGCGGTGTTGCCATAGCCGGGCTGCACGGCAGCCACCGCCGAGGCCATCTGCGTGGGAGTGCCGGGCCTGCCCTCGTTGAAGCCCGGATCGGGGTTGGGGCCGTGCGAGACCGGATCGCCCGCGTGCCGCCCGTTGGGTGTAGCGCCGAGCCGCTTGCCGAAAGGCACCGCCTTGGCCCACGTGAACAACCCGGGGATCATGTTGACGCCGTTGGGAGTCGGCTTCTCCTTCACCAATCTGGTGAAGGTCGCGGAGATGCGCACGGCCCAACCATCGGCCAGCGATTCGCCGCTGCCGAAGCGTGGGATGGTCCGCATCATCAGCCTCACGTACTCGCCGCCCGGGGCGGCCCAGTCGGTCTCCAGATGGTGCGTCATCTCCTGCCAGGTGAGCCGTCGTTCTCTCTCGACGCGCTGCTCCAAGGCTGCGAAGGAGTCGGCGACCGTAGCCAGCGAGGCGCCGTCCACGCCGATGTTGTAGTACTCCACCCCGCCGTTGGTGGCGTCCAGCCCCTTCTCGACCGGCCCGTGACAGAACAGGTCCAGGTACAGCTCGGGGAAGACCGCGTGCATGTGCGCCAGGTGGAAGTCAATGCCCTCCGCGACCACCTCCACGGCTCGGCGCAGGTGCCCTTCGAAGCGGTCCCACAACTCGGTCACGCTTGGAGTGACTGAAGGTGCCGCCATCATCTCCTTGAGGGCAACATCGAAGACCTTGGCAAGGTCAATCTTGATCACGTCGGCCAAGCAGTACTCGCGTCCGGGGATGGCCAGCCAGTGGCAGCCGGCGTAGATGCGCTGGCGGGCCAGTTCGATGGAGTACCCGTTCCTGACGAAGCCCTCGGTGACTGGCTTGTCGCCCAGGAACTTGGGGAAGCCCATCTTGTCCTCGAACAGGATCTCCAGCCCTCTGCGAAACAGCTCGGGGCTCAGGCCGTCGCCGACGCGCACGGCGATGTTGGCCGGAGCCTTCAGGCGATGCACTGCCTCCAAGATGAGGAACGACACGCGGCTCGTCAGGTCTTTGCCGTCGGCGTCGGGGCCGCCGAGCTGCACGTATGCCGTCTCACTCAGGAGCAGGCAAGCTAGGTGGAAGACGGCCTCCTCGTCCGTGAGGATGCCTGCGCCCGTATCGCGCTCGTAGTAGGGCCTGAGCAGCTCGTCCAACTGGCCCCATTCCCCGCTGCCGTTGTACATCTTGGCGACGGCCTGGAAGAACACGAGCCATTGGCACGCTTCACGGAAGCTCTGCGGCGGATCCGTGATCTGGCGCTGACATATGTGAGCAATTGACGCCAGGTTGTCGCGCAGCGGGGGCCGCTGTTCCTGTGGCGCCATCCTCCGGGCCTCTTCCGCGTGACGGCGAATCCACCCCTGGACGCCGAGGATCACGTCCTCGAGACCGTCGTAGAACTCCTGGGCGTGCCGGTTGACTTCCCGGTAGTGACGCACTTTGTCCAGCAGTCCTCCCCAGCCCAGCCGTAGGCCGATGGTCAGGTCGGGGCAGAAGTGCTGCACTCCGCCGATGCCATGATCCAGCGCGTACTTCTCCTGCTCCTGCCGTAGATGCGAGTAATCGAAGTCTGGATTCCAGCCGGGGTTGCGATACGAGTTGAAGTTCACCATGTAGACCCCGGCCATTGAGTTGACGGGGTCAAGGTACGTGGGGTGGGCCTCCAGGAGCCTTCGGAAGTTCTCGCCAGTTGCCTTGGGCCCGAAGAAGCCGCCGCTTGGATGGTTGCTGGTGGGCTCGAAGCCCTTCAAAACCAAGTCCCTCACGACCACCCCGGACCCACTCATGGCCTCCACCAGCTCTCCTGCCTCCGGCGGCAGGAGCACCATGCCTTGCTCGTCGCCGTCCCGCGGCCCCATCGCCTCGCGCTTCTCGCGGGCCTGCGCCAGCTTCTTACTGTGCAGCAGGTCGAGCCGCTGCTCGTAGGTTAGCTCATGTGAGGCCACGGCCATTTGCCCTGCTCCCCGCTTCCAGCCGGCGCCGGCCCGTCCGATGCATGAGCCTCACTTCGCCCCGGGCGGCTCGCCTCCTCCCGGCGATGCTCTGCGCTCGGGAAGGAGTCGTCGCGGCCACCAAGGAACCATTCTGACCGCGAGGCCCGGCGGGGAGGCCGGCTCGGGCGGGTCGCCGCAGCGACCGCAGAATGACAGCAACTTCGGAGGAGGGCTCCCGAATGAACTGGGGATTGGAGAACCGCCTGGCTCAGATCATCAAGCCCGAGACGAACCGAACGGTGATGCTGGCCATTGACCACGGGTACTTCCAGGGGCCGACCACGGGCCTGGAGGCTCCAGGCAAGACCGTGGAGCCACTGCTCCCCTACTGCGACGCCCTTAGCCCCACCAAGGGCGTGCTCCAGTATTGCATTGACGCCAAGACGGCGCCGCCTATAATCCTGAGGGTGTCCGGCGGCAACAGCATGATGCGCCGGGACGAGTTGAGCGATGAGGTCCTCACCTGCACTGCGGAGGAGGCCGTGCGGTTGAATGCCGCCGCCGTGTCCGTGTCCATATACGTGGGCACGGAGCACCAGCGCCGCACCATCGAGAACCTGGCCAGGATGGCGGACGCGGCGCACAACTACGGCCTGGCCGTGCTGGGTGTGACCGCCGTGGGCACGGCGCTGGACGAGCTTCGGGAGCCGGGCAAGGAGCAGGAGTTCGCCAGGTACCTGGCGCTGGCCGGACGCATCGCCGCAGAGCACGGCGCCGACATCTCCAAGACCTACTACGTTGGGGACGGTCACTTCGAGAAGGTGGCCGGTGGGACCCCGGTGCCCATCGTTATCGCGGGCGGCAAGAAGGTGCCCGAGCAGGAGGCCCTCGATTTCTCCTACCGGGCCATTCAAGACGGCGCCATCGGCGTGGACATGGGACGGAACATCTTCCAGTCGGAGAACCCGGCGGCCATGATCCAGGCGGTTCGATCCGTAGTCCACGAGGGCAAGTCGAGCCAGGAGGCCTACGAGCTCTTCCAAGAGCTTGCCAGCTGATCTCCACGCGCGAATCGTGAAGCGACGGGACTCCATGAAAGTCGGGATGTACTACAGCAACCGCGACGTCCGGGTCGAGGAGCTGCCCATTCCGGAGGTCGGCGCGGGCGAACTGCTGGTGGAGATCAAGGCCAGCGGCATCTGCGGCAGCGACGTCATGGAGTGGTACCGCATCAAGAAGGCGCCTCTGGTGCTGGGCCACGAGGTAACTGGCGACATCGCCGAGGTGGGCGCGGACGTGGACGAGTTCGAGGTCGGGCAGCGTGTCTTCGTCACACACCACGTGCCCTGCAATACCTGCCACTACTGCCTCAACGGCCATCACACCGCATGCGATACGTTGCACACGACCAAGTTCTATCCGGGCGGCTTCGCGCAGTACGTGCTGGTCCCGCAGATCAATGTGGACCGGGGGGTGATCCCCCTACCGGACGAGGTCTCGTACGAGGACGGTTCGTTCGTCGAGCCCCTAGGCACGGTGGTCCGTGGCCAGCGCAACGCCCGCATCGGGCCGGGCCAGAGCGTTCTTGTCCTGGGCTGTGGCATCGCCGGCCTGCTGCACATCAAGATGGCCCGCGCCTTGGGGGCCGGCCGGATCATCGCCACGGACATCAGCGAGTACCGCAAGGAAGCCGCCGAGCGACTGGGGGCCGATCACGTCCTCGACGCCGGCGAGGACGTGCCTGGCCGCGTTCGGGATCTGAATGAGGGCCGTCTCGCCGACAGGGTCATCATCTGCGCGGGCGCGCTCGCGGCCGCAGAGCAGGCTCTGGAGTGCGTGGACCGCGGCGGCGTCGTGCTGTTCTTCGCCGTGCCCAAGCCCGGCGAGACGGTAGCCATAGACTTCAATCCGTTCTGGCGAGATGATATCTCCTTCATGCCCAGCTACGCCGCCGACCCCCTGGACAATGCCACCGCCCTGGAGCTGATCAGGTCCCGGCGCGTGGTGGTAAACGACATGATCACGCATCGGCTGAGCCTCGACGAGATCGGAGAGGGCTTCCGGCTGGCGGGGGAGGCCGACAATTGCCTCAAGGTCATTATCGAGCCCAACAGGTAAGATGCCCGACTATCGCCTGGAGCACGCAGCCATCAGTGTCAGCGACCTGGACCGCGCCATTGACTGGTACGGCAAGGCCTTCGGCTTTCGGGAAGTAGCGAAGTCAGATAAGCCGGCGCTGAAGGTGAGAGTCGCCCTCCTGAGGCTGGGCGAGAGCATGCTGGAGGTATTCCAGCCCTACAAGCCGGAGCCAATGCCCGAGGCCGAGAGCGCGCTCGACAGCTCATTGCAGCGGCTTGGCACGAAGCACATGGCCATCGCCGTGCGCGACATCGCTGCCGCCTACGACCACCTCAAGGCTCAGGGCGTGGACTTCGACACCGATATCGTCGAGGGCAGCACCTCGCGGTTCTTCTTCTGTAGAGACCCTGACGGCATCCTGATCGAGGTCATCCAGCGGAACTAGCGCAGGCCCTATTCCTCGGCCCCGTGCTTGCGCAGGAGGTCGGCCAGGCCTGTCTGGCCGCTCTCAACTGCCAGTTCAAGCGCCGTCGCGCCGTCGCCGTCTCGCGCATTGACGTCAGCGCCCCGTTCCAGCAGGAGCCGAGCGATCTCGATGCGCGCGGCGTTGCGGCGAGCCACCTCCTCATCTTCCTCTTCGTCCTCCTGATCGCCAGCCAGCCACAGCAAGATGCCCTCGGCGAGGCTGCGGCCAGCCGTGGCGTGCAGGGGAGTCTGACCCCGCTCGTCCTTCGCGTTGGCGTCGGCGCCGCCATCAAGGAGCAGCCTGGCCGCCTCGACTTCACCTTCCCGAGCGGCCTCGTGGAGCGGCGTCCTGCCGCGGCGCTCTTTGGCATTGGGGTCGGCGCCCTTGTCCAGCAGGAGTCTGGTCACCTCGGTGTGGGGCAGCGCGACGTGCAGCGCCGTGTTCCCGTCTTCAGTCCTGGCATCAATGTCGGCGCCCGCGTCGAGCAGAACCTGGGCCACCTCGGCGTGCCCCCCAAGTGCAGCGTCATACAGCGGAGACCGGTTGTACTCGTGCGTGGCCTTTACGTCAGCGCCGTGGTCCAGTAGGAGTTCGGCCACCGCGGCGTGGCCGTTCTCGGACGCCTCGTGGAGCGGCGTGGTGCCGTTGTCGGTCTTGGCGTTGACGGCGGCGCCCGCAGCCAGCAGCATCCTCACAAGCTCGGCGCGGCCCTCAGCGGCAGCCACGTGCAAAGGCGTCGAATCCCACTTAGACCTCGCGTTGACGTCGGCGCCCCTGTCCAGCAGGAGCCTTGCGGCCTCGGCCTGTCCTGACCTAGCCGCCCAGTGCAGCGGGGACAGGCCGCTCCATTCGACCTTGGCGTTGACGTCCACGCCCGCCGCGAGCCGGCGCTCAACCTCCTGCACATCGCCGACTCCAGCCGCTGTGTGGATGCTATGCCTCGCGCCCTTCTCCAGCAGCAGATTGACGACGTCGGTGTGACCGTTTCTGATCGCCATGGCCAGGGGCGTGCGATTGTCGTCCGTCTTCGCATCCACGTTGGCACCCGCTTTCAGCAGCACGGACACGACGTTCCGGTGGCCCTCGCTGGCGGCCACTGCCAGAGGCGTCCGGCCATAGATGTCTCTGGCTTCCCTGTCGGCGCCGCGCTCCAGCAGTAGGTCAGTTAGCTGGGCATGTCCGTGTTCAGCCACTGCGTGCAGCGGTCGGCCCCCTCCCCCGGCCTCCTCAGCGTTGACGTCTGCCTTGCGCTCCAGCAGGAGCTTCACCATCTCAACTGCTCCGCCTTCGGCCGCCAGGCCCAGCGCCGTCGAGCCGATCGCCCGGAGGTTGACGTCGGCTCCCCTATCCAGCAGAAGCTCCACGATCTCGATATGCCCCGTCAGGACGGCCCAATGCAGCGGCGCCCAGTCCTGCTCATCGTGCTCGTTAGGGTCCACGCCCTCGTCCAGATACTGCCTCACCCCTTCCAGATCGCCCTCCCGGGCAGCTTCGCAGATATCGGCAGCGCATAGACCTCCAGGCGCCAACACCAGACTGACGAACAGGACGGCTGCCTGGGCGTATCTCATTGACCGTTCTCCTTTGCGGCCGAGTCTGTCTGGTGGAGCGCCGCACCATTCCCACTTAGGCGATGAGCCTGTTCGGGCTGCGCGGCTGCTCTTCCTCCATGGCGTCGCGTCGCACTGCTCCCAGCTCGGCTTGGGAGGATGACAGTCCTCCCGCATGGAAGCACGGTTCTCGGACCACTTCTAGCGTCAGCAAGTGGTCCGGTCGCCCAAGAGGAGGCGCACTATGGACCCAGTCAAGCTCGGCGTGGTCGGCTGTGGAGTGATCGGCCCCAGCCACATGCGCCCCGCAGTTGACTCCCCGCTGCTGGAACTCGTGGCCGTTGCCGACCTGATCGAGGAGCGCGCCCAAGCCGCCGCCGAACGCTTCAGCGTGCCGAAGGTCTACGGCGAGGGCGCAGAGCTGGTGGAGGACCCGGATGTGGAGGCCGTCGTATTGGCCTTCCCGGCCGAGAAGCGGACCGAGCTTGGCCTGCACGCTCTCGCAAACGGTAAGCACCTGCTGACCGAGAAGCCGGTCGCGATGAACGCAGGCGAGGTGAAGCAGCTCATCGCCGCCCAGGGCAGCCTGACGGCCGCGTGCTGCTCATCGCGTTTCCGCTTCATGGAGGGGGCGCAGGCTGCGGCGGACTTCATCGCCACGGGCGCCCTCGGGCACCTGCGTGTGGCTCGCTGCCGTCACGTCATCGCCTGTGGCGAGAAGCCCGCCGAGCCGCGCCCGGAATGGCGGCTGAAGAAGCACCTGAACGCCGGTGGCATTCTGTGCAACTGGGGCTGCTACGATCTCGACTACCTGTTGGGGTTGACGGGCTGGCAACTGAAGCCCGAATCCGCCTTCGCCCAGGTGTGGACAATACCGCCGCAGTTCGACTCGCACATAGCACCGGGGTCCGATGCGGAGACGTACTACGTCGCGCTCGTCCGCTGTGAGGGCGGCCCGGTCATATCCATGGAGCGTGGCGAGTACATGCCGGCCGAGGACGACGCGGCCTGGCAGATCATCGGCACGAGAGGCTCTCTCAGACTGAGGATGGTGGCGGGCAACCCAAAGACGGTCGTCCACAACGACACGTCAACCGAGGGCGGCGTGACATCGAGGACGCTCTGGGAGGGGGAGGAGCAATCCAGCAAGACGAGCTCGGGGCCGGTGACCGACTTCGCCGCCGCCATCCGCGAGAAGCGCGAGCCTGCGACCAGCCTCGAGCGTGCGCTGGTCATCGCCCAGATCACCGATGCCATCTACGCCTCCGCCGAACGCGGTACTGCCGTCATGATCGGGTGAGCGGACGTGAAACTCGCGCTCGTTCGCCATGCCTCATGTGGAGCCGCCAGCCTTCGGGCGCGACCGTTGGTCGTGAAGACGCCCACAAGCGACCCGCGGTCGCCGCCAGTGCGGGAGGTTGGCCAGCGCGCCAGGCAGAACCGAGGTGGTCGAGCGGGCCCCTTAGCCGCGCAGCCGTTGCCCGACGACACGAGCAGACCCAAGCGGTTCGATCGGGAGGTGCCGAGAGATCGTGTCTCTGTCTGAGTGTTGTTCGAGTCTCACCATGCTGACCACGGCGGCGTTGGCCCTGGCGGCCATCTCGACTCCGCCGGGGCTAGCGGCCTCCGGGCATCGGAAGCTCGACCCCGTGCCGTTCACCAAGGTACGGCTGAGCGACGGCTTCTGGGCGCCGCGCATGGAGACCAACGCCAAGGTCACCCTCGCCCATCAGATCCGGATGTGCGAGAACACGGGCCGCTTCCGCAACTTCGCCGTGGCCGCCGGGCTCGAGGAGGGCGACTACGAGGGCTTGGTCTTCAACGATTCGGACACCTACAAGCTATTGGAGGGCGCGTCTTACTGCCTCGCCAACGAGCGAGACCCGGAGGTACGGCGGGAGATCGAGGCAGAGATGGACCGGATCATTGATCTCGTCGGCGCCGCCCAACAAGCGGATGGCTACCTCAACACGTTCTACACTATCCGCGAGCCGGACAGACGGTGGACCAATCTGCCCAGGAACCACGAGCTATACTGTGCAGGCCACCTGTTCGAGGCCGCGGCCGCCCACTACGAGGCTACCGGCAGCCGGAAGCTGCTCGACATCGCCGTGCGCTTCGCCGACCACATAGACCAGCGCTTCGGCCCGGGCAAGGACGAGCGCGTGCCGGGTCACGAGGAGATCGAGCTGGGGCTCATCAAGCTGTTCCGCGTTACCGGCGACCAGCGCTACTTCGACCTGGCGGCGCACTTCATTGACGCCCGCGGAGGCAGCGGAGCTGAATACTGTCAGGACCACAAGCCGGTGCGAGAGCAGGACGCCATCGTCGGCCACGCGGTCAGAGCTATGTACCTCTATGCGGCCGTGGCCGACGTGGTAGCGGCGACGGGAGACGAGGACCTACTAGCCGCTTGTGACCGCATCTGGGAAGACACGACCACGCGGAAGGCCTATATTACCGGCGGCGTGGGCGCGTCGGCCCACAACGAGGGGTTCACCACCCCGTATGATCTGCCCAATGACTCAGCATACGCGGAGACCTGCGCGGCGTGTGGCCTGGCCTTCTGGGCCCAACGCATGCTCGCCCTTCGCGGCACCTCCGAGTATGCAGACGTGCTGGAACGCGTGCTCTACAACGGCTTCGCCTCAGGCGTTTCGCTCTCGGGAGACAGGTTCTTCTACGTCAATCCGCTTGCCAGCCGCGGCAAGCACCGGCGCTCGGAGTGGTTCGGCTGCGCGTGTTGTCCCCCCAACGTCCTCCGGACCATGGCGTCCGTCGGGGGCTACTTCTACGGCACGTCGCCCGACTCGCTCTGGGTGCACCTCTACGCGGCAGGCAGCGCAGACGTGGAGTTAGGTGGGCGCCGGGTGACTGTCGAGCAGCGCACCGACTACCCGTGGGACGGGGACGTGCGGCTGCGCTTGTCCCTGGATGCCCCGTCCGAGTTCGAACTGGCCCTGCGCGTCCCCGCGTGGTGTGAGGGTGCCAGCTACAAGGTCGGCAGCGGCAGAACGAAGGCAGCGGAGCCGTCCGAGGATGGCTACCTCCACCTCCGCCGGACGTGGCGCCACGGAGACACGGTGCTGCTCCAGCTTCCCATGGCGGTCCGGAGGATGGAGGCAAATCCGGCAGTGGCGGCGGATGTTGGGCGGGTTGCGCTTATGCGTGGCCCGATCGTTTACTGCCTCGAGGCTGCCGACAATGAGGGCAGCGTCCGCGACCTCTACCTCCCGCGCGAGGCGGAGCTGAAGGCCTCATACGAGCCCGGCCTGCTGGGCGGGGTTGTCGTCTTGCGGGGAGCGGCCAGGCGGGTGGTGGGCGGGAGCTGGGCCGATGAGCTCTATCGGCGGGCAGCGGTCACTGAGCAGACCACCATTAAGGCGGTACCGTACTGCGTGTGGGACAACCGGGAGCCCGGGCAGATGACGGTCTGGATGCCTGAATGCGCAGGGCTGACCGAGGCCAAGCTGGCGCCCACCGCAGCCAGCACGGCCAAGGTCACTGCCTCCTTCATCCACGCTGACATCTCGGGCGTGAACGACGGCATTCTGCCGGAGAGCTCGGGCGACTACTCCGTGCCCTTCTTCGACTGGTGGCCTCACAAGGGCACAGAGGAGTGGCTGGCGTATGAGTTCCCCGAGCCCATCGAGGTGCGAGGAGTCGAGGTATACTGGTTCGACGACACCGGCCGCGGTCAATGTCGCCTGCCGGCTTCCTGGTGCGTGGAGTGGCTCGACGGCGACACGTGGCGCGAAGTCGAGGAGGCCTCCCACTACGGCACGCGGCCCGACATGCTCAATCGCGTGACCTTCGCGCCCGTGACGACGCGGGCCCTCCGGCTGCGCGTACAGCTGCCGGAGGGGTTTGCAGCGGGCGTGCAGGAGTGGCGAGTCCTGTAGGTGGCATGGCGACCGTCGAGGCCAAGGGCCGCACGGATCGGCGCGCCGTGTCCCTGCTGAGCACCAGCCGAGGGATGCCATGCTTCGACGCGTAGCAGGCCCCTTCACCACATTGGTGCTGTGCCAGGCTCTCGCCGGCGCCGGCTTCTGTGCTGGCGAGGGGTCGGGCATCAGCGCTTCCTCCGTCTACGACGCCCGGTACGAGGCGCAGTATGCGGTTGACGGGAAGCTCGACACCCGGTGGGCGAGCAAGGCGTCTGCCCACAATCCGCAGTGGCTCCAGGTTGATTTCGACCGGGTCGTGCCGGTCAACAGCATGGCCATTCGCTGGGAACGCGCCTACGCCGTCGAGTACCAGATCCAGGTGTCGGACAACGGCCGAGATTGGCGCACACTGCGTCACGTGAAGGAGGGCAAGGGCGGCAGGGAACTGCTGGAGGGGCTCGCGGGTGCGGCCCGCTACCTGAGGATTCACTGCATCAAGCCCGGCCCGCACCCTCTGTTCTCCATCTGGGAGATTGAGTCCCCGGACGGCACGTTGGCGCAGGCCCTCGCGGATGTGGGTCGCAAGGCAGCCGAGGCCGGCGAGAGAGCAGCCCGGGAGGCGCGCAAGCTGCTTGCTGAGAGCCTGCGGACGCAGGGCGGCTCCGACATCGTCTTCGCCGTACGGGCGCCAGGAGTAGACGGGCACTGGTACGCCAACTTCGGCTACTACGCGGCCGACGTCAACCGGAAATGCTACCGCGCTGCGGGGGGCAGGCTCTGCCGTCTGGACGCTTCGACCGGAGAGGTCCAGGTGATCTTCGACGATCCGCAGGGAAGCGTGCGCGACCCGCAGGTGCATTACGACGGTGTGAAGATCCTGTTCTCTTACCTCAAGGGCGGGACTGCCAACTACCACCTATACGAGATCAACGCTGATGGCACCGGCCTGCGACAGCTGACCGACGGTGACTGCGACGACATCGAGCCCACCTACCTGCCCGACGGCGGGATCATGTTCTGCTCCAGCCGGTGCAACCGCTGGGTCAACTGCTGGCTGACACCGGTCGCAGTGCTGTACCGCTGTGACGCCGACGGCGGCAACGTCCGCATGGTCTCCGCTAACGTCGAGCACGACAATACCCCGTGGGTCCTGCCCGACGGTCGCGTGCTCTACATGCGCTGGGAGTACGTGGACAGGAGCCAAGTTGACTACCACCACCTGTGGACGATGAACCCGGACGGCACGGGGCAGATGGTCTACTTCGGCAACATGCACCCGGGCATCGCCATGCTCGACGCCAAGCCGATCCCCAACACCCGGAAGACCGTGGCCATCTTCTCGCCGGGGCACGGACAGCGCGAGCATATGGGCCGCGTCACCATCGTGGACCCCGCGAGTGGCCCGGACCGCCAGGCATCCGCGCAGACGATCTCGGTGGCCGCAGACCTCCGCGACCCCTATCCTCTGGACGAGAACCGGTTCCTGGTGGCCAAGGGTGCCGAGCTACAACTGATGGACGCTGAAGGCAGGTCCGTGACGATCTACCGGCTGCCGGAGGAGTCGGTGCGCGCGGGCATGTGGTGCCACGAGCCCAGACCTCTGGTGCCCCGGCCACGCGAACGGGTGATTCCCTCTCGTGTCAACCTCTCGGAGGCGAGCGGGCGCCTGGTGCTGACGGATGTCTACAAGGGCCGGAACATGGAGGGCGTCAAGAGGGGTGACATCCGCAAGCTGTTGGTGCTGGAGACGTTGCCCAAGCCCATCAACTACACGGGCGGCATGGACCCGCTCAGTTACGGCGGCACCTTCACACTCGAGCGAGTGCTGGGCACGGTGCCGGTCGAGCCGGACGGCTCGGCCTATATGGAGCTGCCGGCGCTGCGCGGTCTCCTGTTCGTTGCTCTCGACGAGAACGACATGTCGGTCAAGCGCATGCAGAGCTTCCTGACGGTGCAGCCGGGCGAGTTGACCGGGTGTGTGGGGTGCCACGAACAGCGCACGCACACGGCGCCGGCCAGCCTGCGGCCGTTGGCAGTGCGGCGCCCGCCCAGCCCGATCACGCCGATCCGGGGCGTGCCGGAAGTGTTCGATTTCCCCCGAGACATCCAGCCCATCCTGGATCGCCACTGCGTGCGCTGTCACGACTACCAGCGCCAGCCTGGAGCGAGAGGGCCGGAGTGCGGCCCGCGGGCCGGAGGCGTCATCCTCACCGGCGACCGCGGCCCCATGTTCTCGCACAGCTACTACACCTTGACCTACCTCGGTGAGTTCGCCGACGGACGGGATCGTGCCCGGAGCAACCTTCCCCCCCGGACGATCGGCGCGGTGGCCAGTCCCATGATGAAGAAGCTGACGGGCGAGCACTACAGCGTGGCTCTCTCGTCCCACGAGATTGACATGATCCGCTACTGGATCGAGGTCGGCGCGCCATACCCGGGCACGTACGCGGCTCTGGGCAGCGGCATGATCGGCGGGTACTACCAGAACCAACAGGTCGAGACCGACCGAGATTGGCCCAGCACACGCGCCGCCGGGGAGGCGATCCAGCGCCGCTGCGCCAGTTGCCACGACGGTCCAAAGGTCTTACCTCGCAGCCTCTCGGACGAACGCGGAGTCTCGTTCTGGCGGCCGGATTGGAGCGACCCGCGCTTGAGGCTGAGTCGCCACCTGGTCTTCAACCTCACCCGCCCCGAGCAATCGCTCATGCTGCTGGCGCCGCTGTCGGCAAAGGCGGGTGGCTACGGCACCTGCCAGCAGGAGGAGAAGAACGGCGACGGTGTCGCGGTGTTCGCCAGTACAGACGACCGCGACTATGGGAGCATTCTGGCCATGTGTGCAGCCGGCAAGGAGCGGCTGGACCAGATCAAGCGGTTCGACATGCCCGGATTCCGTCCGCCGGACCCCTACCTGCGCGAAATGGTCCGATATGGCGTGCTAGACGCCTTCCCGGGAGTCAATGAGTTGGTCAACCCCTACGCGGTGGACCAGGCCTACTGGCGGTCCCAGTGGTACCGTCCTGAGGGCAGTGACAGGCCGCCCCAGGAGGGGATCGCGCGCGCGGCGGGCTAGTGCCCAGTCGTGACACGGTCCCCGCAGTCCCATTAGTGGAGGACACCGCCATGAACTTGTCGCGCCGCGAATTCATGCGCCGGCTCGGCCTGACCACGGGCACGCTGGCCCTCCCCCACCTCGCGCAGGCGGCGGCACCTGCCCGGCGGCCCAACGTCATCCTCTTCCTTGCTGATGATCTGGGGTGGATGGACAGCAGCCTCTACGGCAGTCAGTACTACGAGACGCCGAATCTGGAACGGCTGGCGCAGCGGGGCATGATGTTCACCGACGCCTACGCCGCCAATCCGCTGTGCTCGCCGACGCGAGCGAGCATCATGACGGGCAAGTATCCGGCGCGGTTGAGGATAACTACGCCCGCGTGCCACCTGCCGGCCCAACCAGACGAGCCGCTGCTGGGCGAGAGGACAGCGCCCCACTACAAGATGGTGTGCCCACGAAGCCGCCGCTTCCTGCCGTTGGAGGAGTACACCATCGGCGAGGCCTTCAGAGACGCCGGCTACTCAACTGGCTTCATCGGCAAGTGGCATCTGGGACGCGACGCCCAGTACTGGCCGCGGGAGCAGGGCTTTGACTTCGACTTGGGGGCCCCCAACCCCGGCCCGCCCAGTTACTTCTCTCCCTACAAGTTCCAGACGATCGAGGACGGCCCAGAGGGCGAATACATCACGGACCGGGTGACTGACGAGGCGCTGACGTACGTCCAGCAGCGCCGAGAGGACCCCTTCCTGCTCTGCTTGTGGCACTTTGCAGTGCACGCTCCGTTCCAGGCCAAGGAAGAGATCACCAAGACCTATCGCGGCAAGGTGGACCCTCGCGGCAGGCAGGACTGCCCGATTATGGCCTCGATGATCCAGAGCCTGGACGAAAGCGTCGGTCGGGTCCTGGACAAACTGGACGAACTCGGGATCGCGGACCGGACGATCGTCATCTTCATGTCCGACAACGGCGGCAACATGTACGACACTGTGGAGGGCACTACTCCGACCAATAACGCCCCGCTGCGTGGCGGCAAAGCCACGATCTACGAGGGTGGCACGCGCGAGCCGTGCGTCATCGTCTGGCCGGGCGTGGTCGAGCCGGGCACGACATGCTCGGAGGTGATATCGAGCATTGACTTCTATCCGACGATGCTCGAGATGGCCGGCATCGAGGGGCGGAGCGACCACCTGGTGGACGGGGAGAGCATCGTGCCGCTGCTGAAGGGCAGGGGCAAGCTCCAGCGCGAGGCGATCTTCTGTCACTTCCCACACTACGTGCCAGCAACGAAGAACCTGCCCAGCACGTACGTCCGCAAGGGCGACTGGAAGCTCATCCGCTTCTACGGAGAAGGCCCCAACCGTTCGCACGCGTACGAGCTGTACAACCTGAGAGACGACGTGGGTGAGACTAGCGACCTTGCTGATCGAGAGCCCGCCAAGGTCGGGGAACTGGATGCCCTGATCACACAGCATCTGGAGGAGATTGACGCAATCGTCCCGATTCCGAACCCGAACTACGATCCGAGGGCGTTCAACCCCATGTTCGACGAACCGATCCATGGCTGGATCCCCTCGCCGAACTGCAACCTATCAGTGGAAGATGGAATCCTGCAGGTTACCAGTTTCAACAACGACCCGCACTTCCACACGACCGAGGTTCCGAGCGCAACCGGGCCGGTAACGGTCGAACTGCGGATCAAGTGCTCAACTCAGGGGAACGGGCAGGTGTTCTGGACGACCCCTAGGGCGCGCGCCTTCCACCGCACTAGGAGCGTCACGTTCGAGCTTAGCCACGATGGCACGTGGCATGAGCATAGTCTGGAGCTGCCTGTTGACGGCCGCCTCATGGCACTGCGCCTGGACCCCGGAACCGCGCCCGGCGAGATCGAGATTGACTGGGTTCGCATACGCAAGCCTGACGGAGTCCTGCTGAAGGCTTGGGACTTCTGATCCCGCTGGCCCGAGCCAGGCGACGGCGGTGATCCGGGGCTCCCCGGCAGCGGTCGTGGCATGAGAGGACGCGCATGGCCGAAGGCAACCAGATGCAGCTTGACTACCACCTGCCGACGCGCATTGTGTTCGGCGTTGGCACGCTGGAGCGGCTGGGAGAGCTGTGCAGACCGCTGGGCCGGCGGGCGCTGCTCGTGACCATGCCGGAGGTGCCGCATGGGCAACGAGCTGCTGAGATGCTGGAGGGAGCGGGCATCGAGGCCATCGTCTTCGACGAGGCTGAAGCCAATCCACGGGCAAGCTCTGCCGACGCCGCCGGCGAGCTGGCCCGAGAGACTGGCTGCGAGTTCGTCGTGGGGCTGGGTGGCGGGAGCGCCATGGATGCAGCGAAGGCGGCGGCAGTGGCCGCGACGAACGCGGGGCCAATCTGGGAGTATACGATCGAGTACCGGGGTGAACAGCGCGCCGTGCGAGAGCCGCCCCTGCCGATCGTCGCCATCCCGACCACGGCCGGGACCGGGTCGGAGGTCAACGGGATCGCAGTTCTCTCGAACGAGCAGACTCGCCAGAAGGGGCCCATGCGAAGCCCTGCCATAGCCCCGCGCATCGCCCTGATTGACCCGGCGTTGACCACGACGCTGCCCGCGCAGACGACCGCCTCGACCGGATTCGACGCGTTCACACACGCCTTCGAGAGGTACTTGGGGGGCGAGGCACACCCATTCATAGACCTTCTCGCCGAGGATGCCATGCGTACGGTTGTGACCTACCTGCCGCGCGCTCTAGCCAGGCCGGATGACCTAGCGGCGCGGTCGCGCATGTCCTGGGCCGCCACACAGGCCGCCATGTGCGTGGTGGCTCCCTTGGGCGAGGCGGGGCTGCACATCTTCGGGCTGCCGATCTCCGCAGTGCTCGATGCGCCGCACGGCGAGACGCTGGCGGCAATGCTGCCTGCGGTGCTGACTGACCTGGCCGAGGCACATCCGGACAAGTGCGCTCGTCTGGCGCAGATTCTGGGCGGCGAGGCGCGGCCGGAGGCCTGCGTAGGCGCAGCCGGACGCTGGCTCGCCTCGATTGGCATGAGGATGACACTCCGGGGACTGGGCGCAACCGAGGAACACTGCCGGCGCCTCGCCGACAGCGTGAACATGGACAGGCTGGCTTCCTCCTACTGCAAGCGTCTGACGCGCGAGGACGTCCAGGAGATGTATCGGGCGGCGCTGGAGTGATCGAGTGAGGCGGCCGCGTGCGTGTAGGGATGGCCCGGGTCTGGGGGCGAAGACGGCACACGGACGCACGCGCATGAGCAGCAAGCCTATCCGAGTCTGAAGGGAACTGATGCCCCCGTGAGAGGGACCATTCTGCTCACGGCGACATTCGCGGCGTCTGTCGCTGCGTTGACCTGCGTTGGCAGAAGCCACGTGGAGGCGACGGCGGATCCGCAGCAGGTGCAGGCAAGCACTGGGCCGCTGGAGGCGGCCCGGGCCGTGCTCGCGCCCACCCGCGCGGCCGTCCGGGACCTGATGCAGACGTTCGGCGACCAGTACGCATTGGGCGGTCACTACCTGGACAGGTTAGCCGGGATGGAGCGCCGCCTCGAGGCGGGTGCGACGAGCCAGCAACTGGGCCAACTTAGGCAGGAGTTGCTGGCGCTTCAGCGCGAGGCGCTCATCGCCAACCCGCTGGTGAGCGGACAGGCGATCCTCTTTGTGGTTCGGGAGCAGTACCAATCCGACCACCACAACACCGCTACCCTATTCCAGACGGGCGAGATAAACACAGGCAAGTTCCGCGGGCCTGCGGCCATCAAGGCCATCGACTTGCGGGGGAACGGCCAGGTGAAGACGCTGGTCGAGGCCCCACAGGGCGTCGCGCGCGACCCCGAGGTGCACTTCAGCGGAGAGCGGATCGTCTTCTCGATGCGCAGGAGCCTCGAGGACGACTACCACATCTACGAGGTCGCCAGCGATGGAACGGGCCTGAGGCAGCTCACGTACGGTCGCGGGCTCTCGGACGTTGACCCTCTGTACCTGCCCGATGGGCGAATCGTCTTCAGCTCCAGCCGGGAGCCCAAGTACTGCATGTGCAACCGGCACATCATGGCCAACCTGTTCCGGATGGACCCCGACGGGGCCAACATTCACCAGATCGGCAAGAGCACTCTCTTCGAAGGGCACGGGGCGCTCATGCCGGACGGTCGCATCCTCTACGATCGCTGGGAGTACGTGGACCGCAACTTCGGCGACGCCCAGGGGCTGTGGACCTGCAACCCCGACGGCACGAACCACGCAGTCTACTGGGGCAACAACACCAAGTCTCCCGGCGCGGTCATTGACGCCCGCCCCATCCCCCGTACCGGGCAGGTCATCTGCGTGTTCGGCTCGTGCCACGACCGGCCCTGGGGCGCGCTGGCCGTCGTGGACCCTCGCCTCGGCGTTGATGGCAAGAGGCCCGTCATCCGGACCTGGCCGCCAGACGCGGTTAACCTGGTCATGCGGGGAAACTGGGATGCGTTCAAGCCCGTCCGTCCGAAGTACGAGGACCCGTATCCGCTCAGCGATAAGTACTTCCTGTGCTCGCGCACGATGGGCGAGGGCGAACGCACCGGCATCTACCTGCTAGACGTGTTCGGCAACGAGATCCTGCTGCACGCCGAGCCGCCCGCCTGCTTCGATCCCATGCCGCTGGCTCCACGCCCGCGGCCGCCGGTCTTGCCTGACCGCGTACGGCTGTCCAACGACGACGGGCTCGTCTACGTGATAGACGTCTACATCGGCACCGGCATGGATCGAGTCGAACGCGGTGCGGTGAAGTACCTGCGCGTGGTCGAGTCGCCGGAGAAGAGGTTCTGGACCCACCCAAGCTGGCCGGGCCAGGGCCAGGAGGCCCCGGCGATGAACTGGCACGATTTCAACAACAAGCGGATCCTCGGAACCGCGCCCGTCGAGGCTGACGGTTCCGCGTACTTCACCGTGCCGGCCGACAAGTTCGTCTACTTCCAGCTCCTCGACGAAGAGGGGATGATGATCCAATCCATGCGCAGCGGCACCATCGTGCGGCCGGGCGAGGTGCTCGGCTGCGTGGGCTGCCACGAGAGCCGTCTGTCGGCCGCGCCGGTCCGCCGGCCGATCGCGCTGCGTCGGCCACCCAGTAGCCTCCGGCCATGGTATGGTCCAGCGCGGGAATTCAGCTACGTGAGGGAGGTGCAGCCCGTTTTCGACAGGCACTGCGTCCGGTGCCATGACTACGGAAGGCCTGAAGGGGAGAAGCTCAACCTCGCCGGCGACCGGGGCCTGGCCTTCAACGTCTCCTACAACGAGCTATGGCGCAAGAAGTGCGTGAACGTGGTCGGCGCCGGGCCAGCCGCGACCCAGCCCCCATACTCCTGGGGCTCACACGTCAGCAAGCTGGTGCAGGCCATCCGCGAGGGGCACGAGGACGTTGAGCTCGACGGGGAGAGCTTCGACCGCATCGTCACCTGGATTGACCTCAACGCGCCCTACTACCCTTCCTACGCCAGTGCGTACCGAGATAACCTATTCGGGCGCTCTCCTCTAGACAACGGCCAGCTCAAGCGACTGGGGGAGCTGACCGGCGTGCGCTTCCTGGGCGGCAAGGCTGGAGAGACCGAGGCTCAAGTCAGCTTCGATCGCCCCATACTGAGCCCGTGCCTCGGGAAGTTGGCCGACCAGAGCGCGCCCGGGTACGCGGAGGCCCTGCGGATCATCGAAGCGGGCAGAGCAAAGCTGGCCGCGCGACCCCGCGCGGACATGCCAGGATTCAAGCTCGATGGTGTGGAGGCCGAACGCCAAGCCAGATACGAAGAGCAGGCCAGGATGGAGCGCGAGGTCCGTCGAGCCATGCTCAACGGCGAGAAGGTGTATCCACACAGGTCCGGGGCAGCGCCAGACGCTGCTGGCGTGCCCCAGTGACGCCAAGGCGCACTGCCGACGGGGGTGCGCAAACGTGCCACATGACTTCTCCCGCCGCGATTTCATAAGGAGTTCGGCCGTGGCCTCGGCAGGGCTGGCCGTCCAGCTTCGGATCTCAGGAGAAGGTGTTGTCCGTCACGTACCCCCAAACTTCATCCTAATCCTCTGCGACAACCTCGGCTACGGTGATGTCGGGTGCTACGGTTCGGAGCTACACCGCACGCCAGCCGTGGACCGGATGGCGACGGAGGGGATGCGCTTCACCGATGCATATGCTGCGGCGCCCGTGTGCTCTCCGA
>JBHIEF010000005.1:0-40474 GCA_046760465.1 Armatimonadota bacterium
CTAGGGATAGACCCCGAGGAGGCCTTCGGGTATCAGATCATCGAGCCACTCGTGCAGCTTCGCAAGGACGGGGTGCGGAAGGTGGCTGAGGCACTGGGTCTGCCCGCCTCGGTCTTCAACAGAATGCCCTTCCCCGGGCCGGCTCTGTCCGCGCGAGTCATCGGGGAGGCCACACCTGAGAGGATAGCGCTGGTACGCCAGGCAACAGTGATCACCGAGGAAGAGCTGTGCGAGACGGGCGCCTTTCAGTACATGGCGATCCTGCACGAGGACCGGGTGACGGGCATGCGGGAGGGCGAGAGGGACTTTGGGCACCAGATCGAGATCAGGTGCTGGGAGAGCGTGGATGCCCGCACGGCCACACCCACCAGGCTGCCGTGGGAGACGCTGGAACGCCTGAGCGGCAGAATCCTGGCGGAAGTGCCGGGCGTGGTCAGCGTCACCTACAACATCGCCCCCAAGCCTCCCTCAACCATGGAGGTCGTGTAGGGCACGCCTCGGCCGCCGCCTGCCGCAGTGACCCTCAAGCGCGCATAGCATAGTCGGAGAAGCCCACGCGGTCCAGGTCGGCACACAGCGACGCGAACTGATCCTCGGACAGGCCGCGCAAGGGTGGACGTACCGGGCCGCAGTCCAGGCCGATGGCCTTCATCACCGCCTTGCCGGCCGCGAGTCCGCCGTACTTGTCCAGAACCGCGACGAGCTCCATGGCACGCGCCTGCTCCGTCTGCGCTGTGGCCATGTCCCCGCCCTCAAATGCCTCGATGAGACGGCGGTACAGGGGGGCAGCGTAGTTGTAGGTGCTCCCGACCGCACCGTCGGCCCCGAGAGCCAGCCCGGCCAGCAGTATCTCGTCGCGGCCGAAGAGCATGTTGAACCGGCCGCCGTCCAGCCGAACGCACCGCCCAAAGTCCATCAGGTCCTCGTAGGTGAACTTGATGCCCGCCAACGTGGGTATTCGATCCGACCCAAGCTCGAGGAAGTCGAGCATCCGGAAGTGCACGCCGGACAGCTCCGGGATGTGATAGTAGTAGAACGGCAGTTCGGGAGCTGCACCCGCGATGTCCGCGCAGAATGCCACGAGGTCAGCCACAGAACCGGGTCGGAAGAAGCACGGCCCCATAGTGCCGATGGCGCGGGCGCCGATCTTCTGTGCGTGTGCGGCCAACTCCCGGCAGTCGGATAGACAGAGATGTCCTACGTGCACGATGAGGTGGAAACCCTGGTGGGCCGCCGCTCGCCAGGACTCGGCGACCTCCAGCCGCTCAGCGACGGTCAGTGAGAAGCCTTCCCCGGTCGTGCCGCAGATGAAGGCACCGTCCACCCCGCCCTCGGCCAGCAGCCGCGCCTGCTGCTGGATCGCTTGGACGTTGACGCTGCCGTCGGCGTGCATGGGCGTATGCGGCGCCGCCACCAGCCCGGTGATACGCAGACTCGTCGCCGTCTTCCCTGACAAGGCCCTGCCCCCTCCTATCCGCCCGCCTTCGCCGGTCCCCTATCGGCACCGTCGGTGAGCCAGTCGACGCCGAACCGCGCGAAGGTGATGGTCTCGTAGGGATGCTGCTCGCCTCGTTCGTAGAGGCAGCCGATGGACATGTCGGGCAGGATGGCGAGGCAGGAATAGGCTGAGGGCCCGGCGTGGAGCACCTTCGAGATCGGCCAGGTCTTGCCTTCGTCGTAGCTGAGCCGAACGGTCATCCTGTCTCGCTTCGTGCTCGCAGGATTGGAGAACAGCAGCCTGTTCCTGTCGTGAGTATGCCGATCGGTGAAGCGTAGGAAGCTGGCCTGACAGACGGGCTCGACCAGGGCCGGATCCTGCTTCACCTGTGACCAGGTGAGGCCGCCGTCCGCGCTGGTGGCAATGGCACGGCGGTTCTCGCCGTGGTAGCTGCGCATATTGAGCAGCAGCGTGCCGTCGTCGAGCTCCACGACCTGGCACTCGTTAGTCTTCCCGCCCAGCACTCCACCCAGCGCCCATGTGGCCCCGTGGTCGTCGCTGTAGATGACGTGAGAACGGTAAGCCTTGGTCTCGGCGACCGCGTGATCGCACGGAATCAGCAGGCGGCCACTCCGGAGCTGGATGCCAACGCCTGGACCAGTTGCGTACCACGTCCAGTCGGGGCGCTTGGTGGTTCCCGTTATCTCGAGCGGCTCGGACCACGTGGCGCCGTCGTCAGTGCTGCTCATTACCCAGGCCGTGCGCGTGCCCTTGCTGGTCCCGTCCTTGATCTGGCCCTCCCGATCCTCTCCCAGATTCCGGGTAAGCAGCAGCCAGATGACTCCCGTATCGCGGTCAACCACCGGGCAGGGATTCCCGATGGTGTTCCCGCCATCGTCCCAGACGACTTGCGTGTCTCCCCAAGTGTCGCCGTTGTCGAAGCTGCGCTTGAGCAGCAGGTCTATGTCCCCGCTGTCGCCGCGGCCGTGCTTTCGGCCCTCGCAGAAGGCCAGCACGGTCCCCCTCTTCGACACAATCAGTGAGGGGATTCGGTAAGTGTGGTAGCCTCCCTTGCCGGCTTCGAATATGGCTTCCTGTTCGGGGCGAGCCAGCGAGGCGGGCGCCGCGCCCTCTGTCTGTACCTGGCTGATCTCCATCTCACCCCTCCTGGCAAAGCCGTCTGGGCGACCCGCCCCCGGCGTGCCCTGCGCGACGGTCGGACCAGCTAGCAATGGCGCCAACAGGTTTAGGCAAGCCAACGCCGCCGTCTTCCTCGTCGCAGCTGCCGTGGCGACCCGACTCATTGGCTATCACTCCTGCGTTGCATGGTGAATATGGTCAAGCCCTCCAGGCTGCGGCCGTCGCCGGGCAACACCATGCTGACGACGTACCCGACCGCTACACAGGTGAAGATGCCCACCGCAGCATACAGGAAGAAGTGGATCTGAGTATGGCGCTGGACCAGGAACAGCACTACTGCACTGGCGACGGCGCCAACGAGGGCACCGTGGCCCCGCGCGCGGCGGGTGAAGATACCCAGGATGAAGAGGCCGGCAAGACTGCCGCCGAACAGGCCCAGGACCTTGATGAACAGGTCCCACAACGACCCCATGTCGTACCATGCTATGAGTATGGCCGCGCCGGTGGCGACAACGCCCAGGATCGCCGTGAGCCAACGCGCCAGCTTGAGGCAGGAGTGCTCCGAAGCCATCAGGCTGAAGCGACGGTAGAAGTCAGTCACCATGGCGGCCGACACGCTGTTCATGCTGCTGTCCAGGGACGACATGGACGCCGCGAACACGCCAGCTATGACCAGGCCGGAAACGCCAGCCGGCAGTTGCTGTGCCACAAACCAGGGGAAGATGGCGTCTGTCTTCAGCGCGGGATTGAGCAGCTCCGGCCGGGCCCGATAGAAGGCAAAGAGCGCGGTGCCCAGGCCGAAGAACAGCGCGGAGGCGGGGATGGCGAGCACCGCGTTGGTCCAGATGGAGCGCGCCGCCTGCTTCTCGTCCCTGGTCGTCAGGTAGCGTTGGACCACGGTCTGGTCGGTCGTGTAGGGGACGAGGTTGCCCAGCAGGTTGCCGACCACAACCACCCACACGGCGGTTGTCGTTATGTCCCAAGTCCAGTCGAAAGTGTGGAACTTGGCCTCGGCTTGACCGACGGCGACGATCCCCGCCAGCCCGTCCTGGACGCCACCGGCGATGATCAACACACTGAGTATGGCGCCGCCCATCAAGACGATTACTTGGAGCACGTCCGTCCAGATCACGGCCTCAATGCCGCCCAACACGGTGTAGACCGTGCACAGGACCCCCATGACCAGGATGCAAGCGTATATGCTGATGCCGGTCGCCGCCGACAGCGCGATGGCCGGCAGGCACAAGACGATGCCCATGCGGCCCAGTTGGTAGAGAATGAAGGCGCTGCTGCCGAACAGGCGCACGGCTACGCTGAAGCGCCTCTCCAGATACTCATAGGCAGTGGTGACGTTGAGCCGGCGGAAGAAGGGCAGGTAGAGGTACACGACAGCGGGGGCGATGAGCAGGATGCAGACGTTGCCCAGGAAGTAGACCCAGTTGGTGGCGTAGGTCTTGGCCGGGATGGCCATGAAGGTGATGGCGCTCAACTGCGTACCGAAGATGCTCAGTCCCGCGGCCCACCACGGCACGCGCCGACCGGCCAGGAAGAAGTCGGCCGTGCTCTTCTCGCGCCGAGAGAAGTACAGCCCCATCAGTACCAGAGCGGCGAGGTAGGTGCCGACAGCCGCGTAGTCGAGAAGGCCGAAGTGCGCGGTAGATTGGGCGGGCCGGGCCTGGTAGACTGCGGGCGATCGGTGTCCCGGACGGTCCTCGCCACTTGGGATGACGATCCGGTCTTCCCACGGGACAGCAGTGGTAGTCACCAGGCCCGCCGGCAGCGTCCCCGTCGCGGCCCAGGTGTCGGTGATGGTGTGGTAGGCGAGGATCGTGCGGCTGAAGCCTGGGTGCCCGTCCTTCAGCTCCAGCGCGCGGTCGGCGTTCGCGCCGTCGTCCCCGCCGAAGACGAGGATGTGGGACGGGCCGCACGCAAGCGCCGGCGCCGCAACCACCGGCCGCGGCACATCAGCGATTCTGTGCCACCCCTCCCCAGGACGGAACCGGTACGCGTCGGTCAGATAGCGCCGAGTGATCTCACCGTCGGGGCCAGTCACGAGCTCGGCGCCGCTCACCAGGTAGAAAGCGCCGCCCTGAGCGGCGGCCACAGGCAGGATGCGAGCCGGCCCGGGCCACGGGTCCAGCTCTTCCCAGCGTGGCTCGGCGGAGGCGAGGTCCAGTGCCCAGAGGGTCTTCAGGGCCGCGCTGGGCTGGGTGGAGTCCTGGCCGCCCGCGACGTAGATGGTGCTTCCCACCGTTGCCGCGCCCATGAAGGCGCACGGCTTGGGCAAGTCCGGCAAGGTCGTCTGCTCGATCTTGCCGTTGGCCCACCGTAGACGGAAGACCGTCGGGTAGCAGCGCTCCGCGTCGCAACCGCCGAGGCAGATGACGCCGTCCGCGTCTGGTGTGGTAATGGAGGCACCGTAGGCGAGCGGGCGGGGCAGCCTGTAACCCTCCTGCCACCGAAGGTGGCCACCCTCGTGTTCCTCAAGCACGAAGATGTCGTCCCACCAGACCTTGGGCGGTCTAGTCTCGTCGGGACGCAGCTCCCAGGGCATGCCTTCGGGGAAGTTGGCGCCGCCGGCGACGATGAGCGCGTCATTGTTGACGCCGGCGAAGGGGCCGGCCACGCCGAGCGGATTGGGCAGATCCGGGAGGGCTTCCCATTGGAGGGCGCTCCCCCGCTGTTCCGAGCCCGCGCCGGAGGCCACTGAGACACTCAGCAACAGACACGCGAGTACCGACGACACGCGCTTCCCACCATGATACCGCATGGCTTGGTGTCTCTCCCGACGCCTCAGGAGCGCTGAACGACGTGGTAGATGGCGTCTTCGGCCAGTTGTATCACGAGCGGCTGGTTGGCTCCGCCGCTCGCGACCACCCGCTTGCCGGTGGCGTACCCGTTCTCGTCGAGCGCAGTCACGGTGGGCTGACCGTCGCCCTGCAAGGCCAGCGAGACGCGGGCCGCGATCTTCCTGACGCCCAGCGGCATGCCGCCCATGTCGGTGATGCGCCCTCCCTGTACCTTGAAGCCGTACGGCTGCTCCTCGGTCATGGCCTGGATCAGGATCCGCTTGGCGGTAGCCAATGGCTGGCCGTCGAGGGAGACGACCAGAATTGCGCCGAACTCGTTGCTGGACTCGATAGTCACCTGGCTAAGGTCAATGCGACCGGCCTTGGCCAGGAAGCCTGCCGCCCCCTGGCTGCGCGGCGTGTCAAGGCGCACCAACCCGTTCCCGTAATCCCAGTGGTGCTCTCCGGTCAGGCTCTCGACCGTCTTGTGTTCGCGGTCAATGTAGGCGGTAAGGTCGCGCTGCTTCGACTGCTCCGGGTCCTCGCCGAGAGTGCGCGTGACGCGGCCAACGTAGAAGGTCAGCGGGTCAAGCATGTTGACGGCGCCCGCGGCCTCTCCTCCCTCGGGGATGTCGCGCCTGCGCAGCTCGTCAAGCGCCTGGGACGTGGAGGCGCCCGATCCCTGCATGGCGTAGAGGTCCTCGAGGCGGAGGATCTGGTGCACCGCGCTTTCGCTCTCCGCAACGTCGCCGCGACGGTACAGCAACGCTGCCGCGGGGAAGGTCCCGGCCATGGTGGGACAGCTCAGCGCGAACTTGGCCATGGAGGCGTCCCGCAGGAAGTTGCTGCCCACGGCGAAGAAGTAGATGCCGTCAACGCCCTGCAAGGCGCCGTAGGCGGAGGCCAGGAAGGTCGCGTCGGCGCGGTAGCGATTGGGGTTGGGCCAGCCGATCTCGGAGATGGTGTGGGGGTAGCCGTCGAGCTGCATGAACTGGAGTGGCAGGCGCTCGGGCACGGTGACTGCAGCCAGACTCTCGAAGGTGTGCCCGACCCGCACGGAGTAGCTGGCCCCGTCGCCCTCATGCTTGCCCCCGAAGTAGCCGTGGCGGTCAATGACATCGCCGGCGGAGTAGGTATAACGCTCCAGCGCGTCGAGCAGCGGCCCGTCGGTGACGTGCCAGTTGCTGGCAGAGACCAGGCTGCCCGAGCCGAGGTCCTGCTCCAGATACTCGACGAAGGAGGCATAGTAGTCGCGCTGGAGCTCGGTCAGGAAGCGCACCTGATCGCCCACACGCTTGACCTTGTCGGGCCCACCAGCCTTGATGCCGTCGGTCGTCATGTGCCAGGCCTCGTAGAGGCCGGCCCGGCTTGTGGCTGGGTCGTCCTCGGGCAGGCGGGTGTTGCCCCAGGCTGCCAAGGCCTGGTCGAGGGAGCCGTAGCGCTTAGCCAGCCACTGGCCGTAGAGGGTCTCTAGGCGCTGCCAGTGTACCGGCGGCACGTTCTTCTTGGCGAAGGTCCAGAAGAAGAAGCTGTCCTCGTTGATGATCTCCACGATGGCGACGGCCGGCTCCCGCGCCAGCGTCGTCCCGGTGTACGGGCTCTGCGTCGTCAGCAGGGCGCGGGCCCAGCTCCTGTGGATCTCCTGCATGCGTGGGTCGAAGTAGAGCAACGCGAAGGGGCGCTTGTTCTCGATGGCGTCGTAGCCCGGGATGCCGTAGTGGGGCCGGATGTCGAACCACAGCGGGAAGTAGAAGCTGAGCGTCGTGTAGATGCCCTCTCGCTTGAGCGCCGCAACCAGGTAGAAGATGTCGTCGAGCCGCTTCGGATCAACGTTCGCCGGGTCCGTGCTGCCGTCGAAGATCGGTCCGTGGTAGCGGACCATGTTGACGCCGCGCTTGGCCAGAGCGCGCGCGAGATAGTCAATGGAGGCACGGTCCTGGCCGATGTTGTTGGGACCCACATTCACGGCCCAGAATCGCACGGGCTGGCCGTTGCCGAGGGCGAAGTTCAGGCCGTCGCGGCGGACGAAGCCCGATTCGCCCGCGACCTTCTCATTGAGGGACCGAAGATCCAGCAGCGCCTCCGGGCCGAAGGGGTCCAGAGCCGGCTCGAAGGCAAAGAAGCCCTCGTCGGCGAGGTTGGACCGCTCCCCGGGCTTCCACTTGCCATTCGGCATGAACGGCCCCGGCACCAAGACGAAGCAGTCGAAGGCCGCCGTGAGGGCCTCGCCGGGCCCCGCCAGGAGCCGCAGCTCGAAGGTCTGCGGGCCACGGCTCAGAGCGACCTTGCCCAGGAAGACCCAGTTGGCGCCGAGGTGCTCCTTGAGGTAGGTGTCGTCGGCGAGAGCGATGTCTCGGCCACAGGTTCGCCACTGGTCCTGCCCAAACCGCCAGCGGAACGGACCATGCTTCCAGAACTTCCGAGTCCACAGGTTGTACTCGCCGTCGGCGGGGACGTTGACGCGGTATGTGGCGAAGGCCTCTGGCCCGGTACGATCCCCGCTGTTGCTGAGCCAATCGCCCCCGGACAGCAGGTGGCGAGTGTCTGGGAACGTGGACGCTGAGAACCAGGACTGCGGCGGGAAGTTGGTCTGTGCCGGCGACTCTCCCTCCCACCAGACGTGCTGACTGGCCTGCTGCGGGACCCCGCAGCAGCAGTTCACGGCACCGACGAACACGAAGGCCAGCCGCAGTCCTGACAGTAGTCGAGCGCGGTTCATCACAGCACCTCGAAGCGTTGGTGATCGCTCGCCGCCGGCGTCAGTTGAGGCGAAGCCGGATAGTGACTCTCCACTTGCCCCCGGCCTTGAGGTCGCCCTGGGCAGGATAGTGCCCCAGCCGGTAGGCCTCCACACCGTAGTGCCGCTCGTCAACCAGCGAGGCCTCGCCCGAGACCTCGACCGTGAGGGGCGGGCCGGCGGCCGGGGCCAAGCGTATCCGACGGATCGCGCCCGCGAGCTGGGGCTGCTGCGAACGCTTGGCGGGCAGCTCGCCGTCGGCCTCGTCCGCGCTGAAGCGTCCGCCGCCGTATGCCGTCACCGGGAAGTCTAGCTGCTGACGCCACATGTGAACGTGCACATCGGTCAGCGCCTCCCAGTCATAGGTGATCGTAAGCGAACGGCCTGCCACGCTGACCTCTTCCCGGTAGACCAGGGCGGCGCCATCCTCCGTCCGCCTACCGGTGAAGACGAGGCGGCCGTCGGGCGACACCTCATCGGCGACGTCCTCGTACCCGAAGTCTCGCCAACGGTCGTCACTGACGATGAAGGGCCGCAGTCCCTCGACCAGCGTGTGCGTCCCGTCGGTCAGCCTCAGCAGTTGGCCCCGTCCATCGAAGATGGCGGCAGCGCCTTGCAGGCGACACAGGATGTGACCGTCGCGCTTCACGGTGCGCTCCGGCCCAGAGAGGGTGAACAGGGGATCCGGGTCGGGGATGGTGCCCTCGGCCACCGGCGCCTCCGTGGGCAACAGGATGCGGCCGTCCATCGCGGGGACGACGAATTCGGTGTTGACCTTGCCGCTGCTGGCGTCGGCATGGCGCCCGGCAAAGCGGACGGTGGCGTCAAAGAGCGTGGGATTGACGATGACGGTGCCGCCGTCGAACTCGCGTCGCCAGGTTCCGTCGGCCTGCTTGTCGGCCGGGGCCTTCGGATAGCCCAGCGGGGCGTCGTACTCGGGGTACCACCAGCGCTGGCCGCGCCAGCGTGTGTGCAGATCGTAGGCGTAGTAGCCGTCGCCCATGAGCGTGGTGGCCAGCCCAAACCGCATGCGGTCCTCGAGCTTGCGCCCGCGCTCGAGCAGAGCCTCTCGGTCCTCCGGTGTCATGCTCCGCCAGGGGTTGAAGGGCGGCTCCAGCCCGGAGCTGCTGACGATGGTGGTCACGTTCGGCCTGTGGGCAGCCTGGGTCCAGTGCAGGTAGTCGCGCATGACTCGGTCCCAGCTCATGCGGCCGGCCAGCACATAGTCGAGGTAGTCCTCTAACAGGATGCCGTTCATGTAAGGGAAGCCCCACTCGCCCGCCTGGTTGGTCATGAAGGGAACCTCGGGACCCAGGGCCTCCCGCACCCTGCGGGAGAGCTCCGTCTTGGCCTGGACCCAGGCCTGGTTCAGCCATGCTCGGTCATCGGGCGTGCCGTCCTGGTCCGCGTCCACCTGGTAGGGCTCCCCCGTCGCGATGTTGCAGGCCCACCAGTCGAAGCCCCCGCCCATGCAGTCTATGAAGGTGCCGTCGAAGCCCTTGTCGCGGACGCTGGCGACGGACCGCGCCGCCAGCCACTCGACCACTTCCGGCTTGGTCAGGTTTATCATCTCCGTGCCGGGCCAGCCTGCGATGTGCCTGCCATCGGGCTGGAGCAGCCAGCCGTCCTGCGGGAAGGTCGTGTCGTTCGGACGAGCGTATGGAGCCGATGACGAGAAGTCGAGAATGATGACGTGTGGGTTCAGCCGCCGGACTGCCTCGACGTTCTCGGCTAGCTTCTCCCGTTGTCGGGCGTCGCCCCAGTTGCACCGCACGCCGCCGATGAGCAGGTCGAAGCGTGCTATCTCGGCGATGTCGTCCGCCGTGCTGGACGGGCTCAGCCCAACCGCGTAGCAATTGGCGATGCGAGGGAAGGGCGGGCCCTCTTCAGCCAGCTCCGTCATACCGGCCAGCCCGGCCGTCAACGCACACAGAGCCAGCATTCGGTCTGCTCCCTTCGGAAGGCAGTCGCGACTGCCCGGCTCCGGGGCCGGGACCGGGCCCAGCCGTCGCACGGGGTGATTCGTCGCCCTCGCGCTCCAAGCCTTCCCCTGTCGCTGTGCCGAGAGCTGTGCAGGACACCCATGCAACTGGCGCGAAGGGCGACCGACACGAGTAAAGGAGCCACGGCATGAGGATCGTCAAGATGACGGAGGGCGAGCCCTTCGACATGGGCGCCGGCGACACGCGGCGCGTCATCGGCACGCACACGGGCGCCAAGCACCTGACCTTCAACTATGCCAAGTTCCCGCCGGGTGTAGCCTTCAAGCAGCACATCCATGCGCACTCGGAGGACCTCATTGTCGTGCTGGAGGGCGACGGCGTGATCCGGTTGGATGACGACGAGTTCCCCATCGAGGCGGGCGACGTGATCCACGTGTCGGAGGGAGAGTACCACGGCACGGTGGCCGGGCCGCAGGGCATGACCTGCGTGTCGGTGCAGGCACCGATAGACCGGGCGCTGTACGAGGGCGGCACGCAGCCGGGCGAGTGACGGCCGCGGGCAGCAGTGGCCGCGACCGCGGAGGAGCGCCATTCCGATGCAGCGACGAGACTTCGTGCGCGTGCTGGCTGCCGCCAGCCTCTCCGGAGCGGGTGGGGCGGCCCGGCCACAGGGAGGGCTCATGCGCTTCACACTCTCCGAGCGCGGCTGCGGCCGCGCAACCGGCTACGCCGAGACCAACAAGATCGTCACCTGGCACGACAAGACGCACGTGGCCTGGCTGGACTCGCCGCCCGAGGGCTTCCGCGTACGCGCGCGTACGCTCGATCGCCTGACGGGCGAGTGGTCGCCCACATGCACGGTGGGCGAGGCGTTCGACAACCACGGTGGCCCAGCGCTCACCGTGGACGGCGAGGGGTACCTACACATCGTCTACTACCCGCACCACCACCCCTTCAGGTATCGGCGCAGTCAGCGCCCCAACGACGCCTCCGCGTGGACCGACGAAGTGCAGTTCGGCAAGCGCTGCACGTACCCGTGTCTGATTTGTGGGCAGGACGGCACTCTCTACCTTAGTTGCCGGGAGAGCACCGGCACGCAGTGGACGCTCAACCTCTACCGCAAGGCTCCCGGCCACGACTGGGAGGGCCCGACCGTCGTGCTGCACGGAGATGCGCCGGGGGGTTACACGCGCTGGCAGGCTTCGCTGGCCTTCGGTCGCGACCACCACACGATCCACATGGGCTTCATGATCTACGAGGGCCAGCCTAAGGGGAACGGTTACCTGGTAGGCTACCTGCAATCACCCGACGGCGGGGTCACCTGGCGGCGATCAGACGGCGTGAGGGTCATGCTGCCGGCCACGCCGGCCACGGTCGAGGCCGTTGCCAGCGCCGACGCCTCCACGGGGCCGCAGAACTTCCGGCCGGGCTCGACCGCAGTTGACCTTTCAGACCGACCGTGGCTGATCTACTCTCGTCTGGACACGCAGCCATATGCCGCGTGGTTGGCGTGCCTCGAGGGTCCCGGCCGCTGGCGCCACATCCCCCTGCTGGAGGTCGTCCAAGAGCGCTGGCTCGAACGCGCCGTTCAGACGCCCGGCGAGGTGGTCTTCGGCCAAGACGGCACGATGTACGTGGCCGTGACGACCGTCCGTGCAGACAGCGACTTCGAGAACTCATTCTGGGGAGATACGACCGACGAGGTGGCGCTGCTGGTCTCCACCGACGAGGGCGCGAGCTTCACCTGCCTGCCCATCTCCGAGGCAGACCCCACGACCCCCAACTGGCTGCCCAGCCTGGAGCGACCCACGGGCCACAACGTCATCACCTTGGCCGGCCTGGTCTATACCTCGGGCCCACGCGGCGACGGCAACCAGCAGCTCCTCAGCAATCGGGTCGTCTGGGTTGACTGCGCCCAAGCCCTCCGGCTCTGATCCAGGTTGGCTTCGGCAGCGCCCCGCCTGAGAGGCGTCTAGACCAGCGCCCCCGCCGAGGAGAGGGCCGAGCGAAGGCCCCCGACGTCGAGCTCGCGCACGGGTACGCCGGCGTCGGCCGCCCTGGCGGCCGCCGGCCCCCCGGCCAGGCCTACTACATACCTCGTCCCCATGACGCGGAGCGCGGCCATGGCCTGATGGTCGGCGGAGATGCAGCGGCCGGCTGCCAGGAGGTTGTCCACCCCCTTGGCAACCAACGAGGCATAGGGGATGTCGAACCAGCCGCCCTCGGGCGGATACAGCTCGTCCGGCAGTTGCTCCTGGTACTCGTCGAGCATGTGGCAGCCTTCGGGCGTGGGACAGCTCTTGCGGCAGAGGTGCGTGCCGCCCCTGACGCGGCCCAGCGGGCAGTGGATGTCTATCCAGTAGCCGCAGCGGGCCACGGCCTCGTCGGACCGGCGACCCGCCACCACGTCCGCTCCGGTTATCACATGCTGGCCGACGATCTGCCGCGTCTCGCGGACGCCCACATGCGCTGGCGTGGCCACGAGGTAGCAGTCGCGCATTGCAGGCACCTGCTCGCGGTAGGCCCGCACGATCTCCCAGGTATCGGCGCGCACCTGTAGCTCGGCCCGTGTGAGATCCTCGACGTCGGTGGCGTCGCCGGCGAAGCGCGTGGCGTTTACGGTGCGCTCGTCGGCGCGGATGGTAGAGCCCTGCCCCCCGAGGCCAGCGTTGTGCATGGTTAGCGTGCCCTGTTCGATGGCGGAGCGGAGGGTCTCGGCTGCCGCGCTTCGCTGCTCTCGAGTGAGGTCGGTGGGCACGCCCCCGATGCGGAAGATGCTGCCCATGGCCATCATCGCCCCGTCGGCCGGCCGTCCCTTGGTGGTCGGCACGCCGGCGCGGAAGGCTACGTCGGCATCGCCGGTGGCGTCAACGAATACGTCCGCTCGGACCGCCTGCCGCCCGGACTTGCTCTCGATCACAAGAGCTTGCACGGCTTCGTCGGCGACTATGGCGTCCGCTGCAAAGGCGTGCAGCAGCAGCTCGACGCCGGCCTCCTGCACCATCTGGTCGGCCACGTACTTGAGCGTCTCAGCGTCGAAGGGCACGCCCCAGCCCTTGAGCGCCCTCTCCCATTCCCAGGCCCCGCCCAGCGCGGCCATGCGCCGACAGATCTCCTCCGGTATGCCGCCGATGGCGGGCTCTTGGCTCTTGACAGCGGTGTGCCCCAAGACCGGGCCTATCAGCCCGGCAGTCGCCATGCCGCCCAGGAAGCCGTATCGCTCCACGAGCAGCGTTCTGGCTCCGGCGCGGGCGGCAGCGATGGCGGTGGGCAGCCCGGCCGGCCCGCCGCCGACCACGGCGACGTCCACGTCTCTCACTATCGGTATGTCACGGGCGGGCTCTCTCACGGTTTCTGTGGCCAAGAGTGGCTCAACTCCCTTCAGACGATCCGCCAGCGGTATCGCCGGCCCTCAGGCATCTCAGGTTCGATCTGCGGGCGCGGCGGATCCAGGCACGTCTCATCCGCGCTGCGGCACTCCCGCCGTCTCCGGCCTCGGCTGACCAAGTGCCCGCCAGGTATCGCTCACTCCTCCTCGGCTTCCAGCGGCTCCACGTTCTTCAGCGTCATCATCGTCGGCGTTCCGGGTTCGCCAATCTTGACCGTGTAGAGGCCGTCCTTGAACACCTTCGGCCGGTAGGAGCTTCCCCTGATCCGCAAGGTGTAGACGACCTCCCCGTCTGCCTGGTCAATGACCTGAACCAGTGGATTCGCTTCACCGGGCGCCAGAATCGTCGGCAGGTAAGCGGAGGCTTTGCGGCCGTAGTTGTCCTCCTGGGCAATGGTCAATGGCCAGCCGGGGTACTGCTTCGCCTGCGGGTCGGTGGGGTCGGCGTACCGGGGCCAGCATTCGATGGTGATCTTACGGGTGGCCTTGTTGAACTTGACGAGGCCGTAGCCGGGGGCCCTGTCGTGCAGTGCGCTGGGCTCCACGCCGACACGCTCGGGGTTGGCCACAGCCCAGACGGTGATACGGTTGCCCAGCCCATCCCGATACTCCCCGGTGTAGCCGGGCATGCCAGGCCGGTGGTTGCCGCCGGGCTGCGGCGGCTGCCAGAAGCGGAGGTAGTAGTTGGCGATGGAGGGGACGCAGAACGACCAGCAGGCATCATCCCAATCGTCAATGCCGTGGTGGATGATGCTGGCCAGATGCTGATCGCCGGCGATGTGGAAGGCGAACGCCCGGCGCATCTCGTGCAACGCCTTGGCGCGACCGGTCTGCGGCCAGCCGTTGGAGTCGAGGTCGCGGTCCAGCTTGTCCGGGTATTGGTCGCGAGTCTGTAGATTGGCGAAGATCGTCTGCGACAGAACGGCCTTCATCTCCACCCCACCGCGCCAATCGGCCGCCCAGTCGCGCAGGAACTCGAGCTGTCGGTCACCCAGGAGCGTCGCGCCGGGAACGTCGGCCTGGCTGGTATCGAACTCAACGCTCACGATGTGACCATCCCTGATCTTCACGTTGGGATGCGCATCGGTGACCACCGTGGGCGGCGACTTGAACTTGCGGTCCTCGATGATGGCGAAGCTGATCCCGCCACAGTTCAGCGCGGTGTAGTAGACGCCGATGCCCTGCTCGACGGGCGTGGGATCGTACGGGTCTGGCAGATGGCTGGTTTGGGTGCGCTGCACCATGTTGACGAAGGCCGGCTCCTCCGTGTAGCCGCCGCTGTTGACGTTCCCGGTGGGCGCTGGCCGCCCGCTCCATCCCCAGATGTTGCCCTGGTACACGTCGTGATCGTCGGGTAGACACACCGTGGGGATGTCCCGGGCCAGGTCGCGGTACGCCCAGCACCACAAGTACCACTTGTACATGTAGTCCAGCTCGGTCTTGACTCCCTGCCCCCGGACGGCGCGCGTGGGGCTGCCGCCTTCATACACCTGGTCGCCCGTGAACACCAACAGGTCCGGCTTCTGGGCCTTAACGTGACGCACGAGATCGGCATGGGGGAACCAGAGGTTGAAGCGCGTGAACTTGCCGCGCTCGGGCTGCTTGCGCATCCGCTCCGGCTCGGCGCGCTCGAGGCCCATGCCACAGTTGGCGTTCCCCGTGAAGGCCGCGACGGTGATGGTCCCCTTGCCCACGGGGTCGCGGCGCACCGTTCCCGACCAGACGTACTGCTTCGTCCGGCCATCCGCTCCGCCCAGGTCGTACACAACACGATAGGGCGTATCTCTGGTTGAGTCCCAGTTCTCGACACGGAACGGCACGGTGTAGCCGGGCACGACTACCTGCTGCCGGTCAACGGTCCGCCAGCGCCGGCCGCGCCTGATCTGGAGCTCCGCGATCTGCGTATCGCCATCGCCGACGGGCATCATCTGCGCGGTCATCTTGAGAATGTCGTTGCTGAGCGTGTACTGCGTGCAGACTATCGGGCCCAGCGCACGATCATCGTGAGCCTCGATCCTGGAGCCGGACACCTTCCAGTCGCGGAACCACCAGCGGGCGGTGTTGGCGCCAGCGCCGGGATGAGAGAACAGGCCCAGGCTGCCGGTCAGCCGCCGCGCCTCGACGTGGTCGAGCGAGGTTTCGGCCGTCGTCTCGCCGCTCTCGGGATTGGTGGCTGCGAGCGTGAGCTTGCAGCGACCTCGGTCGGACTGCGTGACGGTCAGCACAAGCTCAGTGCTCGGCGGTAGTGCGTCTTCGAGGCGTCCAGCACTAGCCTCCGGCGCTCGGCCGAACTCCCCGATGAAGAGCCAGCCACCGCCGTCAATGCCGGCCATCAAGCCGCCCCCGCCACCGGGGCCATGATGCACCAGCGCGGCCGCCCGGTAGTCGAGGTCCCTCCCGCCGGCGCCGATCAGGAACCCAGCGGCTGCCTGGGGCGACACCTCGTGGGGCTCGCCGATGGGGCCGAGGCGTACGCTCATGCGGAGAGCCCCAGGGGGATCGCTCACACAGCGTGTCAGCAGGTGCACCGTGCGGAAGCGTGCGTTCTCGGCCCCCTCGACGCACTCCAGCCGCCCCTGGCTGATGCGCCAATCCTGGAGGCGGTTGGCCCAGTATTCCGCCCCGATCCACGCGCGCTCGACGTCCTCGGGCCAGGCGCTCTGGAACTGAGCAGCTCCGGCGAGGGCGGGGAGTGACAGAAGAAGGACGGAAAGGACGGAGCTGCTGATCGGCGACACGCTGCCTGCGGCGTTTCTGGGCCTCATGGGGCATTCTCCTCGCCTGCCACATTCGTGACCCGCCGTTTCGCCTCCTGCCGGCCTGCGCCGTCCTGGGAGGCCGGCGTCGCCTCGCCCGCGGCCGGCAGACGCCGGAACCAGGTGAAGTAGAGCACGACGGAGAGGCCGGCCACTACAGCAAGGCAAAAGCCCGCCGTTCGGTACTGGTGCAGCACCAGGTACATGGGGAACAGGTACATGCACGCGACCCAGGGAGTGCCGATCAGCACATTGGCGAAGTCCCCGGCGAAGGCCGAGCGCTTGCGGAAGTCGGAGTCGTCCTGCCGCACCGCGGCGTCAACGGGAGCCCAAAGGCCCGCCGGCTGCACGGTACGATAGAAGCCACGCAACACGTCGGGGTCGGTCGGCGGCGTGCGCAGGGAGACGACGATGGTGATGACCATGACCGTGCCAGCGATGACCGGGAAGGTGACGTAGAGGGGGGCCTTGGCCGCGGCAGCAAGGGCGCCCTGCGCGGCCGGCCAGGACGCCCACAGCGACAGCTTGGCCAGAGATGGCAGCAGGGCCTGGACGAGAGACAGCAGCATGCCAGTGAGAGCGCCCACTCCGTAGCCCCACCCGTTGAGACGCCACCAGTACCAGCGCAGGACGTTGGGGAGCAGAACGCCAGCCCCGAGCGTGCCCATGATCCAGACGAACATCTGGTTGATGGACTCCGCAAAGGAGCCAATGACCAGGCCCAGGACGACGAGGGACGCCGAGGAAAGGTAGCTTGCCCGGATGAGCTCGCGCGTCGAGGCCTGAGGGCGGAGATAGCGCTGGTAGATGTCCCGGACGAGGTAGGAGGCGCCGCCGTTGACGGTGGAGGCAAAGGTAGCCAGGAAGGCGGAGAGCAGCGCGGCGATGGCGACGCCTCGCAGACCCGGAGGGAGCATCTGACCGACGACCATGGGCAGCACCTTCTCCGGGTCGGTCACACCGCGCAGCCCGGTCAGGGCGAGAGCGGCGATGGCCATGGCCATGGGCCAGCGGACCGTGTGCACGGCTCCCCACAGCGCGCCCAGCTTGCAGGCGTCGCGACTGTCGCGAGCTGCCAGAAACCGCTGGAAGTCGTAGAGCTGCTCGGGACCGCTCAGCTCCAGCAGCACGCCCTTGACGACCCAGACGATGAGCAGCGCACCGAAGGCTGCGTATTCCGTACCGACGAGGTCGGCAGGCTCCCACGAGGGCCGGAGGCTCCACCACACCGACGACACGTTCTGCGAGATGACGGTTGGGGAGCTGTGCGCGAAGCCGAGGTAGGCGATGAGCAGGGCCCCGAGGCTGAGCACCACCGTCTGGAAGATCTCAACCACCACCACGCCGTGGAATCCACCCACCACCACGTACACGGCGCTGATGCCAATGATGAGCGCGGCGCACACTGGCTCACTGAAGGGCAGGTAGATGGAGCCGAACTTGCCGATCCCCTCGGCTCCGTAGGCCAGAAACGCGGTGATCGTGAGCACGGCGAAGACGGTGTAGGTCGCCCGCGCCAACTCGCCGGCCCTGCCGCTGCCGAAGCGCGTCACCATCCACTCCGAGCCCGTCATCACCCCGCTGCGGCGGATCCACTTGCCCATGTAGGCCATATAGAAGACGGGGATGGTGAAGCCCCAGATCCACTGCACCCACATGCCGCGCAGGCCCATCACGAAGAGGAGGCTGACGATCCACATCGTCCCGGTTATGTCGAAGTAGGAGGAGCTGCCCGACATGGCCAGGGCCCACCAAGGCAGCTGCCGCTCGCCCAGGAAGTACGAGTCGAGGTTCCTGGCGGCCCGGCGCTTCATGATGGTGCCGAGCGTGATGACCACGGCGAGGTACAGGACGATGATCGCGGCATCGCTGAGGTGGAGGGAAATGGCCATGTGTGCCTAGCCCCGCGTCGAAGCACCCACGCGACGGGAGAGCATTCTCCCAGGGGGCAGCGATGGCCTCGGTAAGACAGGAGCTGGCGGGCAGGAAATCAGGGGCGCGGCAACAGCCGCGCTGCCCCACGGCGCAGAAGCAAGGTCTGTGCCCGACGGTCTCGGCGACTAGGGGGCGTCGCCCCTCGGTGGCGCGGCCGTCTCTCTGGCAGTGTCCTCAGCAGCGGCCGCGGCCTCGAGCGCCTGCAACGCCTCGGTCGTGCCAACCCAGTTGAGCACCCACGGAACCTGGCTGCGCCTGGGCTCCCTCTCGAGGTCTGCCACGAGCAGGCCGATCGCCTCTTCGGTACGGATAACGCCCAGTGCCCACGCCGAGGCAGCGGCCACGCCGGGCTGCGTGGAGGTTAGGTTCTCCTTCAGCCGGTCGTAATGCTTGGTCCCTACCACCGCCCCTGCTGCCCAGGCGGCACAGGCACCCACCACGGCATTCTCGTCGTCGCGAGCGGCAGCGAGGTCGGCGGCGGCAGCGTGGTCGCCTATTTGGCCCAGTGCCACGGCAGCCCGCCACCGCACCTCCCACCGTCCGTCTGCTAGGGCTGCCAGCAGCGCCGGTACGGCAGCCTTGTCGCCGAGGCGGCCCAGGCCGACGGCAGCGCCGCGGCGGTCCAGCTCGGTCTCCGATGCCAGCAGGCGCAGCAGCGACTCCACCGCGCGCCTGTCGTCGAAGGCGCCCAAAGCCTCAGCGGCCTTGGCTCGCACGTCGAAGTCGGCGTCCTTCAGACAGTCTTGCAGCGGCCGCAGGGCTCGCTCGTCCCCGATGTTGCCGAGGGCCGTGGCCACGCCGGCTCTGACCAGCTTCATCTCGTTGCCCAGTTCCTCGATCAGCGCAGGGACGGCCGGACGGCCCATGGCAGACAATTCGCGTATGGCCTGCTGGCGAGCCGCGAAGTTGTCCAGCCTCGACTCGTCCATCGTGGCCAGAGTGTCAATCTGGGCCGTAATGTCGGGCGCCTCTTGAGCAGCTGCCAGTGACCCAATCAGCAGAAGTACCGACGGCAGGACTACGGCGCGGGCCAGGCGGCTCGTGGTTCTGGACATTGTGCCTTCCCCCCTTGACGGTTGGCCTACGACGTGTTTGTCCGTAGGGCGGTGCACCTCCTTCTACAAACACGCCCCATCGCCTTGGTTTGTTCCGGGCCGTCCACTGTCGGAGGAGGAGCCTACTGCCAGACCAGTGAAGCAAGCGGAACGAGAGCCACGAGTGCAGCAGGAGGAGCGGGCATGTCAGCGGTCGAGGCTGTGCGAGAGATACCAACGGACGTCCTGATCGTCGGCGGAGGCGGGGCGGGGCTGCGGGCGGCCATCGCCGCGCGAGAAGCCGCCGCCGACGTCATCGTGGCGTCGAAGACGGCGGCCGGACAGGAGAATTGCACTGCGTACGCCCACGGCGGCTTCACCGGCGCCGTGGGCGGCTTGCCATCCGAGGGATACCTGCGGCAGCTCGCCGAGCAGAGCGAGGGGCTCGCGGATCCCGCGCTCGCGCACTTGCTGGCTGAGCGAAGTGGAACGGAGCTTGGGGACCTCAAGCGCCTGGGCGTTGATCTCAGCATTCGCGAGGGCGGCGCGACGGTCAGCGCGCGTCCCATGCGCAGTGGGGAGGGCCTCACCTTGCCATTGCGCCGCTTTGCCGAGGGTCTGGGAGCTGCCTTCCACGAGCCGGTGCAGGTCGCCCAGATCATGCTGGATGATGGCGCCGTCATGGGCGCCCTGGCCGCAGACCTGTCCGACGGATCACTGCTGGCCTACCGCTGCCCCTGCGTCATCATGGCCACCGGCGGCTTCGCCGACGCCTACGCTCGCAGCGACAACCCGGGCCGTACGACCGGCGACGGCATCTACCTGGCGGTGCAGGCCGGTGCGCAAACCGTGGACATGGAGTTCTTGCAGACGTTTGGCCTAGGACTGGCCGAGCAAGGCCTGCCATACGACGGCTGCAACTTCGGCCCCGCCTTGGCGGCGGGTCAGCTCACGACCCTCGACGGTGATCCCGTACCCCGGCAGGAGGTCGAGAGCATCAAGCAGGGACGATCCTGGCCGGTGGAGCGAGACGACGAGCGGTTCGACTTCCGGCTGGACCTGACGGACGTGCCCGACGATACGTGGTCCGGTGAGATAGCGCTCTCCCAGATTCGCGAACTCCTGCTGGGTGACTTCCCCGTGGGCGAGCAACCGGTGCGCGTGGCGCCGCTGGCGCACTACACCACCGGTGGCGTGCGCATTGACACGCGCTGTCGCACTGGCGTCGAGGGGCTGCTGGCGGCCGGGGAGGTGACCGGCGGCGTCTTCGGGGCGCGGCGTCCCGGCGGGGCGGCCTTGACCGAGGTGATCGTCTTCGGCGCCATTGCGGGGCGCGAGGCAGCGGCGGTGGCCAAGGCTGCGCGGGGGCGCTGGAGCGAGCGCGTCTGCCGGGAGGCGGAGCTGCGTTTGCGCGCCCTGATGGCCGGTCGGCCGAGCACGCCCAGCCCGTCCGAGCTGCTGGCCGAGGTGGGCTGGGCGCTCTGGAACCACTGCTTCGAGTATCGCCACGAGCAGGGGCTGAAGCGCTGCCTGGCCCGGCTGGAAGAGCTGCGGGAGCCGTTGGCGCAGGCCCGCGCAAGTACGGTTGACGAGCTGGCAACCCTCGTGGAGGCAAGGGCAGCCCACGAGGTTGCGATCCGAGCCGCCACGTCCTCTCTTAGCCGCCGCCAGACGCTGCGCGGACATCGACGACTCGACCATCCCCAGGAAGCCTGACCCCTGCGGCCGGTCCTGGCGTAACCTCCGGGACCGCTGCGGCGTATACCCTCTCAAGCGACGGCATTCGCAGGAGGGACCCCATGCCGACGTACCGTTACCGTGCCCGGGCCGAGGACGGGGCAGAGGTGCCCGGCTTCCTGACTGCCGGCAGCCTGCCCGCGCTGGCCGCCGAGCTGAAGGCAAAGGGCCTCCGCCTGGAATGGGCCGAGGAATTCGAGGACGTGCGACGGGGCAGGCTGTGGCTGGGCCGAGTGGGGGCGTTTGAGCTGGCCGGCTTCTTCCGCCAGCTCGGGGCCATGATTAACACTGGTGCGCCAGTCGTGGACGGCCTAAAGGTGCTGGCCGCCGAGACCCGCCATCGGCGCTTCGCGCGGGTGATAGACGCGGTGCGCCGGGACGTGGCGGAGGGACGGGCGCTCTCGGAGGCCCTGGCCAGGCACCCGAGGCTCTTCAGCCAGGTGGCCGTCAACCTAGCGCGCGCCGGCGAGGAGGGCGGCGCCCTGGGCGATGCCCTGGTCTCCTACGCGGAGCACCTGGAGGAGTATGGCGGCCTGGCGCACGAGATCGCTGCGGCGCTCACCTATCCGGCCATCATCGCCATCATGGCCGCAGGCGCCGTGGCGTGCCTGCTGACCTTCATGTTCCCCCGGCTCCTGTCTCTGTTCGATGAGCTGGGTATCTCGGAGCTGCCGGCACCCACCCGAGCCATCCGGTTCATCTCGGAACACCAATGGCCGGCCCTGATCCTGATTCTGCTGCCCCTGGTGGGCCTGGCCCTCATCTACACGCTGTACGCGCGCACTCGGGGCGGGCACGTTGAGATCGACAGCGTGAAGCTGCGCCTGCCCCTGTTGGGCGACCTCCAGCGCGCGGCAGTTCTGGCACGGATCAGCAGCACGCTGTCCGTGCTGGTGCGCAATCGGGTCCCCATGCTGACGGCGCTCGACCTGGCTGGGGCGACCGCGGCCAATGCTCCCATCGGGCAGGCCCTGCGCGCCGCTCGGCGCGGGGTGAGGGAGGGTAACAGCATCTCGCGCAGCCTCGAGGATACGCAGGCCTTCCCCCCCAGCTTCATCTGGCAGACCTCGGTGGGCGAGACCAGCGGCGAGTTGGCCGAAGCGCTGGCAGACCTCGCCAAGCACTACCGACGCATGATGAAGCAAATGCTCAAGCACTTCTCCGGCATGCTCGAGCCGCTCGTGATAATCATCATCGGCGTATTCGTAGGGGCCATCGTCATCGGCATGTTCATGCCACTGCTGGGCATCATGGCCTCGCTCAGTGGCCTATAGACAATCCCTTGCTGCTCTTCGAAGGAGTCCGCGTACCGGCAGGAGATGACCATGAGAGAGATCGCCTCCGACGAACACGTCTTTCGAGGTAGGGGAGCCGAGCTGCACGTGGCCCCCGAGGGCTTGGCCCTGACCGGAGCGGTCGCCGAGAAGCTCGCGCTGGGGAGCGGCACTTCGGATGCGGTGCTGATAGCCTCTTGGGACGAGGTCTCGGCGGTTGAAGTGACGGGCGCAGGTCGCCGCCGTGGCTTGGTGCTTAGCTTCCGCGACGAGCGACCGGTCTGGGAAGTGCCCGGGCTCCCACTCCATCAGGCCGAGTGGGGACAGACGCTACTGGAGGAGGGCATTGCGGAGCGGCTGCGGCGGTTCGAGCCCAACTTCGAGCAGCGCCTGGAGCTAGGGGCCATCCAGCGCTCGGTGGCCGATCTCCTAGGACGCCCCGAGCCACGCGTCGCCCATCTGCTCGACCTCATCCTCGTCCAGGCGGCACATCACGAGGCCAGCGACGTGCATTTCGAGCCATTGAGGGGCAGCTTCAAGGTCCGGTTCCGCCTCAACGGGGTCCTGGTTGACATTCTGGCGCTGCCCACGTACATGCAGGGGCGCATCCTGGCCCGACTGAAGGTGCTGGCGGGCCTGACCATCTTCCGCCGTGACCGCCCGCAGGAGGGACGCGCGCTGACGCAGGTGGCGGGGCGCGGCGTGGACTTGCGGGTCACCATCCTGCCCACGCTGCACGGCGAGAAGGCCACCATACGGATCTTCGATGAACGGCGGGCTGCCATGCCGCTGAACTCCCTGGGGTTCACTGAACAGCAGGAGGGCGACTTCCGCGAGTTCATCTCCCGCCCACAAGGCACCATCCTGCTGACCGGTCCCAGCGCCAGCGGGAAGACGACCACCATGTACTCGGCGCTCATGCACCTGCACGAGACGCAGTGCGGCTACAAGGGCATTGCCACCGTGGAGGACCCCGTCGAGTTCGACCTGGCCGTGCTTAACCAGACTCAGGTTGACAAGTCGTCTGGGCTGACCTTCGCGGCCGGGCTGCGCACGGTTCTGCGGCAGGACCCGGAGGTCATCATGATCGGCGAGATCCGCGATCGAGAGACGGCGGAGATCGCCATCCAGGCGGGCCTGACCGGGCACCTGGTGTTCAGCACCGTGCACGCCCGCAGCGCGGCTGGCGTCTTCACGCGGCTGATGGACATGGGCGTCGAGCCGTACCTGCTGGCCTCCAGCGTCACGGCCGTGCTCTCCCAGCGGCTGGTCCGGCTCAACTGCGATGCATGCGCAGCACCGGCGGAGCCCGATGCAGCCCTGGCCGCACAGCTCGGGCCTCCCCCGGGCGCCTATCGGGTGGGGCCGGGGTGCGAGGCCTGCTACGGCACGGGATACGCAGGCCGAACGGCCATATTCGAGCTGCTGAAGGTAACTGGAGGCTTCCGCGAGGCCGTCCTGAGGAAGGCCCCAGCGGGCGAACTTGAGGACCTGGCAGGCGAGCTGAGCGGCCAGGGGCTGCTGGAGGTGGGGTTGCAGTTGGCGGGACGTGGCCGCACCACCTTGGAGGAACTGCGGCGTGTTCTGGGGCCCAAGGAGGCCGACTCGTAGATGGACTTCCTGGTGCTCGTGTTGGCCTTCGCGGTGTGGGTCCTGCTGCTGATGCTGTTCACGTGGCCGTGGGTGGGCGCAGCATTTGCGGTCGGGCTGACTGGCGTGACTGTCATCGTCGCGCGCATCTGCCTGTTCGTGGCCGACCAGCCCCCGCGCTTCCGCGTTGCTCCGCCGCCTAGACCGGCCCAACAGTCGAGGCCCGTAGAGACTGGGGTGTTGGACTATGAGACCAAGGCGTAGGCCGGGCAGACTCGAGCGGGTGCGCAGCCGGCGGGGCTACAAGCTGGTCGCCGCCCTGCTCTCGGCGGTAATCCTGGTAGGAGGCCTGAGCATGAGCATCGAGGGGCTCTACCACGGCTCACGGGCGGTCGCCCGCGCGCGCCACCTAGCCATCGCCTCGGCCCTCGCCCGTGGGGAGATGGAGCGCCTGCGGGCGGCAGGCGTGCCGTCGGTGGGGCAACACCAGCTGACTCCGGCGGGCCTTGCTCAGTTGCCTGCAGGGGAGGCCGCCCTCACGGTCGAACGCCATAGTCCAGCGCTCCGACGGGCCACGGTGACCATCCGCTGGCAGTCCGAGTTGGAGCCTGCCAGGAGCGCAGAACTGGTCACGCTGCTGCCGGCGAAGGGAGGCCGACGTTGAGGCGCGGCATCCTGATACGGGGCCTGACCTTGATCGAGGTGCTGGCCGCGATGGCCATCTTCGCCGTCATTGCCGGCCTCGCCACCCAGCTCTACGTCCGGACCCGCAAGAGCATGGGCCGACAGACAGCACGTGCCGTCAACGCCAGCCAACAACTCAGCCTGCTGGCGATGGTCGAGCGGGATGCGAGGGTCGCCACACGCAGCCTCCACCGACTCGGGCCCTTCCGCCAGGACCTGCGCACGCTCATCTTGGCAATGCCCGCGGGCCTGCCAGGGCATGGCTCGAGAGGGTCGCCGGCGGCGCGATATGTGGTCTACAAGGCTGAAGGGGCAGGGCCGTACAGACTGACGCGGCGAGCTTACGCCGGCCCAGACGCGAAGGCGGCGCTCGAAGAGCAGATCGTCGCTGAAGAGCTGAGAGAGGTGGCCCTCAGGTGCGACGGGCCGTTACTGACGGTGCAGTGGGCTTCCCTAACGCCCGACGACGAACTCGTGGACCTGGAGATGCAGACGGCCATCTGCATGAGGAACTACCGATGAGGCATGAACAGCAGGGCAGCATCATGTTGGCCTCGGTGTTGACGCTCATGCTGCTGGTGTTCGCTGCCACGAGCGCCTTCCTGCTTGTGGCGGCAAGGGCCGAGGTGCGCGCGAGCCGCTCACACAGAGGAGCCCAGGCCTTCAACCTCGCCGAAGCCGGGCTGGCCAAGGCGGCGGCGTGCCTACAGGCCCAAGGCGATGACTACCATGGCGAAGAGGGCACGGAGCTGGGCGCGGGGAGCTTCGATGTGGCCGTTAGGCTCGGCCCCGGCGGGCGCATCGAGATAGAGAGCCGGGGCGTCATGCCGATGGCGCAGATGGAGCCGGTGGTACGCGAAGTGGTAGTGGCGGGCACGTACACCCGGATGGCGAACGGAGGCTACAGCATTGAGATCCGGCAGTGGCAGGAGATCGAGGGCGGGCTGGAGACGGAGCCAGGGATCGCGCGGACGCCCCCAGGCGACCGCAGCAGCGTTCACCCTGATCGAGCTATTGAACGTAGTGGCAATCATAGCGCTCCTGGCGGCGATCCTCTTTCCCGTCTTCGCGAGGGCCCGTGAGCAAGCACGGTCCGCAAGCTGCCAGAACAACCTGAGGCAGATCGGGCTGGCGCTCCAGCTCTACGCTGAGGACCACGACGGCGCCTTCCCCCCTGTGAGCGATGACCTGACGCCGCTGATCCCTCGCTACCTCCAGGAGCCGGGCCTGTTCTCGTGTCCGTCCTCCATGTTGACCTACGTGATGGTGCCCGGCGAAGGGCTGGGAGAGACGGGGCGGCTCCCGTGGGACGAGAAGGCGGAGCCACCGAACGAGGTCTTAACGAGCTACCGATATCTGGGCGGGCGCACGGCCTCGGGACGAGGCGACCTCGGTTTGGCGGCCGACTTGCAGCGGGACGCTCACGCCGGTCGCGGGAACGTGCTCCTCGTGAACGGACGAGTGCTGACCCTCACGCCTTCGGAGCAGGCGGCGCATGGCTTCGAGGAACCCGAGGTGGCGCAGGAGCCTGCAACGGGCGTGCCAGGGCAGCCTCCGGCAGCGGGCTCCCCGACTGCGCCGATGCCCGGTCCGCCAGCCGCAGGAGGTGGCGGGTAATGCTCCTGGGCAGCAAGGGCCAGCGAGCCAGGGCGGGGGAACGCCTCGGGTTCACGATCGTGGAGCTGACCGTCGTTGTGACCATCATCGCCGTCCTGGGGGCCATTCTCTTCCCAGTGTTCGCCAAGGCGCGGGAGAAGGCTCGTCAGGCACAGTGCCTCAGCAACCTCCAGCAGATCTGGACCGGGCTGCGCATCTACGCGGCCGACAACGGCGGCCGCTATGCGCCGCAGGACGACCGGCTCGACCCGCTGTATCCACGTTACCTGCCGCATGCCGACGTGTTCCTGTGCCCCTCATCGTCCGAAGAGGTGGCGGCCCCCAACGTCAACGTGGACTACCAGTACAAGGGCGGCCTGAGCACCGACGCGTCGCCCCAGCTCACTCTCGCCAGCGACGCAATGGTGCGCCACAACGGGGGAGCCAACTTCCTGTTCGCGGATGGACACGTCAAGTGGTTCGGGACTGGGCAAGATGCGGCCGCTCTCAACATGCTCACAGCCTCGGGCCTTGAACTGCCCGGCACACCAGAGGGCGTGAAGTGGGAGGAGGAGCCGGAAGAAGAGGAGTACGAGCCGGAATGAAGCGACGCGGATTCACCTTCATGGAGCTGCTAGTGGTGGTGGGCATCATCGCGCTCCTGGCGGCCATGCTGATTCCACGCCTCGCCTCGGCCCGACTGAAGGGGTGGGAGGCGAGCTGCGCGGACAACCTGCGCCAGATCGGCATGGGCCTATCTCTCTATGCAGGCGACTACGGCGCCCTCTATCCGCCAGCGGACGACGACCTATCGGCCCTTCACCCGCGCTACCTGTACCAAGCGGAGGTCTTCGTCTGTCCAGGACTGCCTATGACTACGCACCCGATCGGCAGGGACGGCTTGGCCAGCAGCTACCAATACCAGGGAGGGCTGGGCAGTGACTGCCTGCCCATCAAGGCCTTGGGTAGCGATCACACGCGCTGCCATCACCGGGGCGCCAACGTACTGTTCGGCGACCTGCACGTGCAGTGGCTCTCCGAGAGGCAGTTTCAGGGAGAGCAGTTGGGCCGCATGGAGCGGTTCACGTGGGAGGACACGGGCCTGCCCGTGCCGCCCCTGCCCCAGTGGACCAACGAGGAACTGGAGCACGTCACCCTATGATGCGCAGGCGATCCGAGGCGGGTATCACGTCGCTGGAGCTGGCGATAGTCGTGGCCATCATTGCCGTGCTGGTGTTGTGCTTTCTCTTGCCGCGCTTTGAGCGCGCGCGAGAGCGCGCCCGGGCGACTAGCTGCCAGAGCAATCTCAAGCAGCTCGCCACAGCGCTGCATATGTACGCCTACGAGCACAACGGCGTCTTCCCGCCGGGTCCCGAGCCGTGGCTGCCTCAGTACCCTTACATGAGGAACACGCAGATCGTGGTCTGCCCCTCCGTTCAGCTTCCGCCAGACAGCGAGACGGCGGTCACGACACCCAGCGGCACGGTCGTGGCGGTGCGTAGCTACGGCTACTCGTACGTGCCCGGCCACGCCAACGACGGTCCACCGGACGGCCTATTGGTGGCCGACGACGAGCCGCGGCACGTGGGAGGGGCGAACGTCGTCTTTCTGTCCGGCGAGACACGCCTCCTCTCGGCTGAGGCGTGGCAAGACCTCGGCCTGGCGGAAGAGAGCGAGACGCGAGGTGATGAGGAATGAGCATCGAAGGACGCCCGCGGGACGGCTTCACCTTGATCGAGCTGTTGGTGGTGATCGCCATCATCGCCATCTTGGGCGCCATGCTGATGCCGGCCTTCGCCACGGCCAACGACAAGAGCAACATCACGCAGTGTGAGGCCCACCTCCAGCACATCGGCATGGCCCTGCGCATGTTCGTGGAGGACCACGGCCGCTACGCCCGGACCCTTCAGGAGCTCTACGATCGGCAATACGTGGACGACGAGTCGGCCCTTTACTGCACCAAGACCGGCAAGCAGTTCGTCTACGAACGCCCAGGGCCTAAGACTAGCCGACGGGCCGTCGTCGCCTCCTGCGTGCCGCCAGATACCGAGTCTGGCCAGCGGCCCCACGGGTTCGGGACGGTGTACGTCGTGCTGAGGGCCGGGGGCAAGGTGGAGGAGGTCAGACAGTAGCTAGGGCGCGCGGGCGCGCCTCCGGGCAGGTTGACCACGCCCAGAAGAGGAAGACGCATGGCGCCGCGAGGACCAGGCAGCTAGCCTGGTCTTCAGTTTGTCTCGGTCTAGCAGATAGCCGTGTACAGCCCAGTAAAAGGGAGCGCACATGCCTCCACAGGGCCAGTTGGCGATCAGTCATCCGGACTTCGGCGCGGTCAACTACGCGGTCATCTTCCTGTACCTCGTGGGCATGTTGGTCGTTGGCGGCTGGCTGAGCCGGAAGATCAAGGGCACGGGCGCCTTCTTCATCGCGGAGGGCAAGATGCCCGCGTGGGTGGTGGGTCTGTCTCTGCTGGGTACGTACCTCTCGGCCCTTACCGTGATGGCCCTATCGGGCATTGCCTTCGGCCCGGCCGACTGGACGTGGACCATCCAACTGCCCTTCCTGCTCATAACTGCTGTCGTGATCACCGGCTTCGTACTGCCCCGGTACCGCAACGCAGGCGTCATCAGTGTGTACGAGTACCTGGAGCAGCGCATCCACGTCTCATCGCGCCTCATTGCTGCCGTCTGTTTCCTGGCGCTTCAGGTGGGGCGCATGGGCCTGGTGCTCTTCCTGCCGGCCCTGGCCTTCCACATCATAACCGGCGCCAGCTTGGCCTGGACCATCGTGGTGATGGGCCTGGTAGTGACCGCCTATACCGTGCTGGGCGGAATCGAGGCGGTCATCTGGACGGACGCCGTGCAGGTCGTGATCTTTTCCGTGGGCGCTGTGCTCAGCATCTTCTACATCTTCAGCGGGGTGAGCTCAGCGGGCGCGGACTTCTGGGCCCTGGCCGCCGAGCACGGCAAGTTCCGCGTACTCGAACTGGGAGAGGGACTCACGCCGCGAGAGTGGTTCACGTCCGTTCTGACCGTGTGGCTGATCCTGGAGACCCTCTTCCAGACGGTCCGCATCTACGGCACGCAGCAGGACATGACGCAGCGGTACATGACCACGCCGTCCACGGCGCAGGCCAATCGCAGCGTGTGGATCGCCATCCTCGGCTACATCCCGCTGGCCTACCTCTTCTACTTCATCGGGTCGGCGCTGTTCGTCTACTACCAGGCCTCCCCCGACCCCAACATCCCGGCGCTGATGGACGCAGGCCGGAACGACGCCATCTTTCCCTACTTCGTGGTCACGCATCTACCGGCGGGGATCGCTGGCCTGGTCATAGCCGCCGTCTTCGCGGCGGCCATGTCCAGCATTGACTCGGGCATGAACTCCAGCGCGACGGTGTGCGTGGAGGACTTCTACAAGCGCTTCTCGCGCACCGACAAGCCGGATGAGCACTACCTACAGGTGGCGCGAGTCCTGACCATCGGTCTGGGCGCACTGGCCACCTGCATGGCGCTCCTGTTCATGAACGTCGCTTCGGCCCAGATCTGGTGGTCGAAGATCATGGCCTACACCACCAACGGCGTGCTGGGCCTGATGGCCTTGGCCTTCCTCCCCCACCCGCCCAACCGCTGGGCGGCGGTCATCGGCTTCGCGGCGTCGTGGATCGCGCTGTTCTGCATGACGACCTTCACCGGAATCGTATGGCTGCTGTATCCTGTCATCGGCAACTTGGTGTGCTTCGTGGTGGCCTTGCTGGTGAACGCCGCGATGCCCAGGCAAGGCACGGAGGCGCCCGCGGGGGTCAGTTAGTGAGAGCCGTGTTCGAAAGCCAACGCAAGAGGGCGGCGCCATGCCGGCGTCGAAGCAACCAGCAGCACGGAGTCCTCTGAGACACCATTTGGGAGGAGACGGGCAGCGATGGCAGACGCACCCGAAGGCAATGCAGTCATCGGCCAATCGGGCGGCCCGACCAGCGTTATCAACGCCAGCCTGGTCGGCGCCGTGGAGCAGGCCAAGAAGCACGACAACATCGGCCGCATGTACGGCGCGCTCAACGGCATCGAGGGCGTGCTGCACGAGCGCATGGTGGATCTAGAGACCCTCGACGACGAGGCGCTCGGGCGCCTGCGCTATACACCGTCAGCGGCCATCGGCTCGGTGCGCCTGAAGGTGACCGATCGAGACCTCGAGCGCGCGCTGGACGTGTTCGCGGAGCACAACATCCGCTACTTCTTCTATGCAGGCGGGAACGACTCGCAGAAGACGTCGCTGATGATCAGCGAGGCGGCGGCCGCGCGCGACTACGACCTGGTGTGCATAGGCATCCCCAAGACCATTGACAACGACTTGCCCGAGACGGACCATTGCCCCGGCTACGGCAGCGTGGCCCGCTTCGTGGCCTCGGCCGAGTGCTTCGCCAACCGCGACAACGCCGCCCTGCGGGACATCCACGTGGCCGAGTGCATGGGCCGCGACAGCGGCTGGATCACGGCCGCCCGCCGGCTGGCGCGCCAGGACGAGAGTGACGGACCGCACATGATCCTGCTGCCGGAAGTGCCCTTCGTGGACGAGAAGTTCTACGAGGACGTGCGGCACTTCTACCACAAGTATGGCCGCTGCATGATCGCCGCCAGCGAGGGCATACGGTACTACAACGAGGACGGCACGCCGGGCCAGCGCGTGGCCCAGGCCTCCGCGTACACTGACGCCTTCGGCCACGAGCAGCTCGGCGGCGTGGCCGAGCACCTGGGCAACATGCTGGAGGACAAGCTCGGCTACAAGGTACGCAGCGACAAGCACGGCGTCCTGAACCGGTGCTTCATGTACTGCGCCTCGGCCCAGGACCTTGAAGAGGCCTACGAGGTCGGCCGCAAGGCCGTGGAGCTGGCGGCCGAGGGCGAGACGGGGCAGATGGTGACGATTGTGCGCACGGGCCGCGATCCCTACGAGTGGACCACCGGCCTGACCGAGTTCGAGAACGTAGCCGAGAAGAAGCGGGACGTCCCCAAGCAATGGATCGCCGAGAACGACATTGACGTGGACGAGGACTTCGTCGAGTACCTGCGGCCCCTGGTTCGTGGCGAGGAGCCGGACAGGCTGGGCTACGGGCCCGATCTGCCCCACTACCCGCTGCCGGAGATGCCGCGTGTGGAGCGCAAGCTGGGCGACTACGTGGACAGCCGCGGCTGGTGGTACGACGGCAAGCACGGGCGCTTCATCCGAGGGAAGCTGGACGAGAACACGGAGTGGTCGGAGTAGCCGTGGCGCAACACATGCTGCTGCCTGCGTGGGCCGGGCGCGCGAGCTCGGCCCACGATGACCAATGAGAGGGAAGCGCATGATCGCGCTCCTTGCCAGCCGAGCCCTCACACCGCTGGAGACCATCGAAGACCCCGTTCTGCTGGTCGAGGAGGGGCGCATCGCCGCTCTGGGCGCAGCCGCCCAGGTCGGAGTGCCCGCCGAGGCTCAGGTGCTGCGGTTCGACGGCTGCACGCTGGCTCCGGGGTTCATTGACATTCACATCCATGGGTGCAGGGGGCGCAGCGTCAGCGCGGCGAGCCGCGAGGCCCTGGCCGAGATGTCGGCGTACATGGCCACCCGCGGCACGACTGGGTTCCTGGCGGGCATTCCCGCCTCGCCGGAGGACGTGACCCTCAGAGCTCTGGACGCCTGCGTTGAGGCGGCGGAGCACGGCCCCCCTGGCGCGCAGATGGTCGGAGTGCACCTGGAAGGGCCCTTCCTCAACCCCGACAAGAAGGGGGCCCAGCCCGAGGACTGCTTACGGCCGCCGGACCACGATTACGCGGACACGCTGCTGGAGCGCGGGCGCGGCACGGTCCGCATCATGACCGTCGCGCCCGAGCTGCCGGGCGCCGTCGAGCTCATCCGCCATCTGGTAGACCGGCAAGTGGCGGTCAGCCTGGGCCATACCACGGCTACCTTCGATCAAGCCGTGCGCGGCATCCGGGCGGGCGCGACGCTGGTGACGCACACCTACAACACGATGCCGCCCTTCCACCACCGTGAGCCCGGGATGATCGGCGCGGCGCTGACGAGCGATGAAGTGTACGGTGAGCTGATAGCCGACGGCGTGCACGTCCATCCCGCCGCCGTGGCGATAGTCGTACGGGCCAAGCAGCCGCAGCGAGTAGTACTGGTTTCCGATGCCATGGAGGCCGCCGGGATGGCCGACGGCGAGTACGACCTGGCCGGTCAGAAGGTGAGGGTGAAGGAGGGCGTGGCTCGCCTGGACGACGGCACGCTCGCCAGCTCCACCCTCTCCATGGACCGGGCTGTGGCCAACGTGATGGAGTTCGCTGGGGTCGGCCTCGAGGAGGCTGTGCTCATGGCCTCGACCAATCCAGCGCTGGCGATCGGCCTGAGGGCACAGAGGGGCACGCTCGCCGAGGGGCTAGACGCGGACATCGTCGTGCTCAACGAGGAGCTCGGGGTGGAGATGACGATGGTGGGGGGCGCAGTGGCCTGGCAGCGCAGCTAACGGCGTCGGCAGCTGGAGCTGCCTCCCACACGCCTGGCTTGCGCGTCAGGGCAACAGCCGCTCGGCCTTCTGCCGCGGCCAGATGTGCGCCGCTCGGAAGCCCTCGGCGTACTGCACGCCGCACTGAAGCCCGCGGAACCGAGCAACAGTCTCCACGAACTCGAGGATGTCTATATCGTCGTGCTCCTTGAGCCAGGTCAACTGGCTCTCGTGTTGGCTGAGCATCTCTCGCTTCTGCACGAACGTGTCGGTGATGTCCACGTACTCCTCCGGCAGGAAGCCGGCCCCCGCCACCGTGTCCATGTAGTAGAGAGCGCCGATCTTCTCTTGGGCGGCGTGCTCGGTCTTGATGTTGGGCACTGAGGAGACGAAGCTGGCCCCGAACACCAACCGCGAGCAGGTGAGATGATCCGGGTGGTAGTCCTCCGGGCCGTGGGTGATGATCAGATCGGGGTCGGCAACCCGGAGGGCGTCAATCATCTTGAGCCGCGTGCGCTCATCCTCGAAGAGAAGCTCGTCCGGCTCGGCCAGGAAGTTGATCTGCGCGCCGATTAGCTGCGCCGCGGCCGTCGCCTCACGTCGGCGGATCTCAGCCAGCTCCGGCGGCAGGATCACCTTGTGCCCGGCGGCGCCGTCGGTGGCCACCGCGATGTGGACTTCGTCGCCGCGGGCGGCACACTTGGCCAGCGTGCCAGCGCACAGAATCTCGACGTCATCGGGGTGAGCGCCAACCGCCAGCACCCTCATGGCCGGGCTCCTGCGAAGCAGATTTCGGACATCTGAGGCGGGATTTCGTGCCGACGAAGCGGAATACCTCGGCCGCCGCCGACCGGCACACGAGGCCTGCTCGGCGGGGAGGCCACCAGGCCATGGCCAAGCCCAACATCCTGCTCATCACCAGCGACCAGCAGAACGCCGAGACGCTGGGCTGTGCAGGCAATCCGGTGATACGGACGCCCAACACTGACGCGCTGGCCGAGGAGGGTGTCGCTTTCTCGCAGGCATACACGCCTTTCCCGCTCTGCACGCCAGCACGGACGAGCATCTTCACCGGGCAGTACGCCAAGCACCACGGCGTACGCCACAATGTCAACATGGGCTACCGGCCGGGCCCGCCCGCCCTTCGGCCCGACGCGCACGCCTTCCCCGAGCTCCTCGCGGAAACCGGTTACCACACGTCGTTCTTCGGCAAGCTGCACGCGCGGCAGGAGGGCGCCGGGAGCTTCGGCCTGCACGTGGCGCGACTGGTGGAGGGCAAGGGCCACTTCGTCGTGTCGCCCGACGAAGAAGACGAGTACCGCCGCTACCTGCGCCAGCGCGGGTATCCGGCCGACATCTGGAAGACGTGGGCGTTGCCGCAGTACGTGCAGGAGGGGTACGTTGCCTCGCCGCTGCCCGACGAGGACTACATAGACACCTTCATCGCCGACTTGGCCCTGGAGCACCTCAACGAGGTAGTCGAACCGTTCTTCTCCTGGGTCTCCTTCTGCACACCGCACACGCCGCTCGACCCGCCGCGCCCCTATGACACGATGTACGACCCATCAGCGGTTCCCCCTCCACATCGGCGCCAGGGCGAGCTGGAGGAGAAGCCCCGGCGCTGGGTGGACCACATAGCCCGCACCATCCACGCCCTGCCCTTTACGTCGGCGGATTCCTCCCTGCCGGGGGGCATGGAGAACGCCTACAAGCGCTTCCCGCTGGCGAAGACGCAGCGCATGAGGGCCGCGTACTACGGCGAAGTCTCGCATCTGGACGCCCAGGTCGGCCGCCTGACTGACGCACTGAAACGGCGAGGCTTGTACGAGAACACGGTGATCGTCTTCACCTCCGACCACGGCGACTACTGCGGGAACAACTGGGCCTTCTACAAGTCGGCCGGCCTCTACGACTCGCTCATCAGAGTACCGCTGGTGGTCCGTTGGCCGGGCCTCGGCAGTAGAGGAGGGGACACGGGCGCCCTGGCTTCGCTCGTGGACATCATGCCGACTGTGCTCGACGCTGCGGGCGTACCCGCACCGGGTGACCTCGATGGCCGGTCGCTGCGCCCGCTACTTGTGGGCGATGTTGCCAACTGGCGACAGGAGGTTCTCGTCGAGTGCGGCGCCAGTCATGCAGTCGTGACTCGCGAGTGGAAGATGGTCTGCTGGGGCGACGGCACGGAGGAGCTGTACGACCGCGTCAACGACCCGCATGACCTGCATAACGTCGCTGGAGAACCCTCCCTGCGAAGCACGCGGGAACAGCTCCGAGCGCGGCTCGAAGCATGGCTCCAGTCGCCCTGAGGCGTCGCTGGTCCCACTCAGTTCGCTCAGGGCCGAGACGGCCGATTGCCGCCGAGGAGGTGGACAGCGATGTCAAGCCTTGACTTCCTGGTCGCCTTGGAACGGCTGAGGTCGGGCTTCACGGACGCGGTCTTCATCGGGGCCTCTTGGCTGGGCATGGAGGAGGGCTACCTGGCTCTGCTGACCATCGTCTACCTCTGCGTTGACCACCGCTTCGGGTTCCGCTTGCTGGTGATGTTCCTCGCGAGCGCGTACTATAACGCTCAGGTGAAGGCCGCCTACGACACCACGCGCCTGCTCCTGGAGGGCCGTGGCTACGAAGCCAGAGCACCCTTCGCGAGCCAGGTGCTGAAGGTGGGCGTCGCGCTGCCCGTGCTGTTCGGCCTGAAGACGGTCGGTGGGACCTCGCTGCCCGAGGTGCCCTGGGCGACCGTCACGACCTACGCCGCAATCGGCCTGGCGGCGACCTACGTTCTGCCTGCCCTCTTCACCGCGACTCACGGTTGGCGGCTACGCCGAGCCGATCGGGAGTGAAGAGCCGTCCGCAGTCCAGTCGGCCGTCCCCGCGTCGCCGCCTATTCCTTGCCCTTGGTCACCCCCGGCCACTTGTCGGTCCTGAAGGGGGAGGCGGGCAGGCCCTCTGCATTGTACAGGTTGCACACGGGGTTGTCGGCCCAGGCGTACCTGACCGCTACGGGCCTGGGCACGTGATCGCTCCATACCACGACCGTGTCGCCCTCGATCTTGGCATCGGCCCAAACGAACTTGCCGTCGTGGCCAGCGATGGCGAACCCCTTGAGCGGCTCCCCACCCTTGGCGACTAGTCCGCCACCGACGTGGGCGAAGTCCAGACGGATCTTGCTGCCCTCGATGGTCATGGACTCGTAGATGGGCCCGGAGTAGACCACGTCCTCGCCATACGCCTTCCCCAGGGCGGCCAAGGCCAGGCGCTTGCCCACGTCCAGCTTGTTCCTGGGGTGGATATCGTCGGCTTCGCCAATGTCAATGATCACGGCCATGGCTGTCCGAGGCAGGAACAGCGTCCTGAGCTGCGCTTCGCGGAGCTCGGCCCAGTCGCTTTCTGCGGGCTCCTCCTTCACCGCCCTGAAGTTGGCCAGTTGCACGAACAAGAAGGGGAAGCGGCCCTGACCCCACGCCTTGCGCCAGCTTCGGATCATGGCCGGGAAGAGCTTGCGGTACTGGTAGGCCCGGCCCGCGTTGGACTCCCCCTGGTACCAGATGGCCCCCTTGATGGCGTAGGGGATCAGCGGAGCGATCATGCCGTTGAAGAGGCTGGCGGGTCGCCAGGGGCTATCCGGGCCCGTGGGCGGCCGCGGCCTGCCTGGCACCTGCGCACCCTCTGCCCTGGCTCTTCGTGCGGCCCGCTCCCACCGGGCCAGCCGTCGGTCGAAGTCTCGCTTCGCCTTGGGGTAGTTGGCCAGGATCTCGTCCCAGCGTTGCAGAAGCGGCTCGAAGGCCGGGTTACTCTCGAGCCTGGCGCGGCTGGTCCACGCCTCCGCTGGCGTGCCGCCCCAGTGAGTGCCGATCAGCCCTATGGGGACGCCCAGCTCCCTGTGCAGCGCGCGGCCAAAGAAGTACCCGACCGCCGAGAAGCCGCGCGCCGTGTCTGGCGTACACGCCTGCCACGTGCCCTCGGTGTCGGTCAGCGGCTCCTCGGCCACGACGTTCTTGACGCCGAACAGCCGGATGTTCGGGTGGTTGGCCTCGGCTATGTGCCGCTCCGCGTCGGCCGAGCGTTGGAGCGGCCACGCCATGTTCGACTGGCCCGAGCAGACCCACACATCCCCCACCAGTACGTTCTGCACCGTGATCGTGTTACTGCCGCCGACGGTCATCGTGAACGGGCCGCCGGGATCGAGTGGCTTGAGGTTGACCCGCCACCGTCCGGCGGGGCCCGTGCGGGTGCTCAGCTGCTGATCCTGGAAGGTCACGGTCACCTTCTCACCCGGCTCAGCAGTGCCCCAGACGGGGACCGTCATGCCTCGCTGGAGGACCATGCCATCGCTGAGTACGGCAGGCAGCTTCACGTCGGCGACGGCAGAGGAAGCCGTCACTACCGACAGGCCCACCACCAGAGCCGTCAGGACCAACACATCCGCGACCAGCCGCCTGTGCGCGGACACGTGCAGCCACGCTGGAGCGAACGCCGAGCAAAGCCATAGGATGGACTGACGCAACGGGAATACCTCCTTGTTTCCGGGGGCCACCGGATCGAAGCTCTCGTCGTTGCTACCGGTCAGCCGGTGCTTCCCCGGACTGGCCCCGGCTTCCTGCTAGGGCCCGACACGGTGCCCTTGACACTGCCCCGGCGCGCCGCTATAATGCGCTCACCAGAAGCACGAGCCCCGGCGCAACTGGCGGGCTTGCCCTGCGGCAAGCAGACGTGGAATCAACCACGGTGGAGCGTCGGGTCGAGAGTGCCGACCGCCTGGGCCTTCAGTGAGGCGCAGGCGGTCGTCGTTCTGTCAGCCTGTCGCCCGAGGCAGCCTGGCCGCCACGTCGGCAGCGATGCCGCCGGAGCACGCCACCAAAGGGAGGTAGATCCACTTGCCGCCGATCCGCCGCGCGCTTCTCAGCGTCTCCGACAAGACGGGCATCGTCGAACTGGCCCAGGGCCTGCACGAACTGGGCATCGAGATCATCTCCACAGGGCGCACGGCCACTGCCATCGCCGAGGCGGGGGTCCCCGTGGAGCAGGTGTCCGAGTACACGGGCTTCCCCGAGATGATGGACGGGCGGGTGAAGACCCTCCACCCGCGCATCCACGCGGGCCTGCTGGCCCTGCGCGACAACCAACAGCACATGCAGGAGCTGGAGGCCCGAGCCATCGGCCTGATAGACATGGTGGTCTGCAACCTGTACCCCTTCGAGGAGACCGTGGCGGACCCGCGGGTGACCATGGAGGACGCCACCGAGCAGATTGACATAGGCGGGCCCTCGATGGTGCGGGCGGCCGCAAAGAACTTCAGGCATGTCGTGGTGATCTGCAATCCCGCGCGCTACCAGCCGATCCTCGATGCCGTCCAGAGCACCAATGGCGAGCTTGACGAAACGACCAGGGCCGAGCTGGCCTTGGAGGCCTTCCAGCACACGGCTGCCTACGATGCGGCCATCGCCAGGTTCCTCCAGGAGCGTATCGCTGCGGGGGACGGTCCACCGCAGAGCTTCCTGGGCGCGTATGAGGAGATCCAGGAGCTGCGCTACGGCGAGAATCCGCATCAGCGTGCAGCGGTGTACCGCGACCGGGCGGCCGTCGAACCGGGAATCCCGGGGGCCAAGCAGCTCCACGGGAAGGAGCTGTCCTTCAACAACCTGCTCGACCTGGCAGCAGCGCTGGAGATGGCGCGCGACTTCGAGGACCCGTGCTGCGTCATCATCAAGCACACGAATCCGTGCGGCTGCGCCGTGGCAGACAGCATCGCGGAGGCCCTGGAGGATGCCTGGGTCTGTGACCCCATGAGCGCGTTCGGCTCGGTGATCGGCTTCAACCGCGTGGTGGACGCGGAGACCGCCCGCAAGCTGGGCAACACCGACTTCCTGCTGGAGACCATCGAGCCGCGCTACCGGGAGGAGACCGGCGACACCGAGACCGTCATCCTGGCGGCCTTCGTGGAATGCGTCATCGCTCCAGGCTACGAGCCGGAGGCGCTCGAAATCCTCACGCAGAAGAAGAACCTGCGCATCATGGACCTGCCTGAGTTCGCCCCTGAGGCGCGCAAGCGGGCGCTGGATTTCCGACGGCTCCCGGGCGGACTGCTCATGCAGGAGGGGGACTTCCACAACGTCCCGCCAAGCGACTTCCGGGTAGTCACGGAGAAGCAGCCCACGCCGCAGCAACTCGAGTCTATGGCCTTCGCCGACAGAATCGCCAAGCACGTGCGCTCCAACGCCATCGTGCTGGTCCAGGGGAAGCGGTTGGTGGGGGCGGGCGCCGGTCAGATGAGCCGCTTTGACTCCTCCTTCATCGCCGCCCGCAAGGCCGGCAAGCGCGCGCAAGGAGCCGTGCTGGCCTCCGACGCCATGTTCCCAGCCCGCGACGGTCTGGATGCGGCAGCCGAGACGGGCGCGGTAGCCGTCATCCAGCCGGGCGGGTCCAAGCGCGACGAAGAGGTGATTCAGGCAGCCAACGAGCATGGCATCGTCATGGTCTTCACCGGCGTCAGGCACTTCAAGCACTAGACCACCCGGCAGGAGGCCCTTCGACTCGCTCAGGGCGAGCAAGCTCCTGCCCTACCTTGTGGAGGGGTAAGCCATGCCCAGTCTGGATGAGCTGACCAACCTCGTCCGCGACGAGATAACGCAGCGGGAAGAGGAAGGCTGCGAGGTGGGAGATGCACTGGAGCGCTACGCCAGGATCCTCTCGGCTCCGGAGGACGAACGTCGCCGGTTTCTCTTGGCTCTAGAAGAGGAATTGGCGGAACTGGAAGTGGCCGATGACTTCCCCTACTACGAGCCATCCACGCTGCCGGAGATCCGAGCCGCCCGCCCCGACGGGCCACGCAAGCTGGAGGGGGCGCCGACCGGCGAGGAGTTGGCCGACAAGATCCTGGGCGCCTGGCTGGGGCGCTGCGCGGGCTGCATGTTGGGCAAGCCCGTGGAGGGTTGGCCCAAGGAGAAGATGGAGAAGTACCTGAGGCACGCGCGGGCGTGGCCGCTCGACTACTACTTCCCGTACGACGAATCCGCCCCGGAGGACGCGCGGCTCCGCGAGGGCGCCCAGCCGCTCACCAGGGGCAACATTGACCGCATGCGGCGCGATGACGACATGGACTACCCCATCATCGGCCTGCACGTGCTGGAGACCCACGGCCCGGAGTTCACCGCCGAGCAGATGGGCGAAGCCTGGCTCTCCTGCTTCCCCTACCACCTGGTCTACACGGCCGAGCGCGTGGCCTACCGCAACCTAGTGGACGGCCTGAAGCCGCCGGAATCCGCCCGCTATCTGAACCCGTACCGCGAGTGGATCGGCGCCCAGATTCGCGCGGACGTCTTCGGCTGGGTGACCCCGGGCCTGCCCGAGAAGGGAGCGGAGCTGGCCTTCCGCGACGCCGCACTCTCGCACGTGAAGAACGGCATCTACGGGGAGATGTACATGGCCGCCGTCCTATCCGCGGCGGTAGGCGGCGCGGGCTTGGAGGAGTCCATCCGGATCGGCCTCACCGAGATTCCGGCCGAGTCTCGGCTGGCCGAGGCCGTACGCGACACGATTGGGTGGACGTCGGAGGACGACTGGGAGGCCACGTGGCGCAAGATCATGGACAAGTACGGCCACTACCACGGCGTGCACACCATCAACAACGCGGCCCTCGTCCTGATGGGCCTGCTGCACGGCCAGGGCGACTTCGCCAAGACCTGCGGCATCGCTGTGATGGGCGGCCTGGACACCGACTGCAACGGCGCGACCGCGGGCTCCATCATGGGCGCGGTGCTGGGCGCCAAGGCCCTGCCGGAGGAGTGGACCGATCCGCTCAACGACCGCATCGAGAGCTTTGTCTTGGGCTTCAACGACTCAAGCATCTCCAACCTCGCCGCCCGGACGCAGGCCATCGCGGAGAAGGTAGTCGCGTAGGCGGCAGCCGTAGGGCAGGCTTGCCCGCCGTAGCGCGAACGCGCGAAGGTGGGAGCTCGCCT
>JBHIEF010000006.1:0-40260 GCA_046760465.1 Armatimonadota bacterium
TTGAGGTCTCCGAGCGCTACGACCTCGTGCTGGCGGTTGATCTACTGGAGCACGTCCAGGACCACAGGGCGGCGCTGCGGTCTCTTGTGCAGGCCTTGAGGCCGGGCGGGACTATCCTGGCTCACGTTCCCGCGGCGGTACAGCACCACCCCTTCGGCCCCTCTCGCCGCGCCCTGGAGGCGGAGCTGGCCTCCGGCAACTCCCATCATCGTCGCCCCGGGTATGTGGAGGGCGAGCTGCTCCGCGATCTGGCCGAGACGGGTCTGGCCCAAACGACGGTGAGGCACACCTTTGGGCCTTTGCTGGCCCTGCTGTGGGACCTGGACTGGTGGCTGTCCACGGGCCGGTGGCGGAGGGCACTGCGGGCGCTGCTGTTCCCCGTGACCTTGCTCGCCCCGTGGCTGGACAGCGCACCGCGTCGAGGCGCCGGAAACGGCATGCTGGTGGTGGCCCGCAAGCCCTAGCCGATCCCGCGCCGAGGCCGGCCGCTACGCTGCCTCGCCCTCGACCAGCGCCCCGGTGGCGGGCGGCGGCTTCCCCAGGAAGCGCAGGAAGGTCTGCGCCTCTGCTTCCCGATCCGGCAGGTGGCCGTCCGGCGTCAGCACGTGTGGCGTGATAAACAGCACCAGCTCCGAGTTCACGAAGTTCTTCTTCTTGCTGCGGAACAACGGCCCCAGCAGGGGAAGGTCGCCGAAGAAGGGCACCTTGCGGCGCGTGATCTCCTCCTGCCGTTGCAGCAGCCCGCCGATGACGATGGTCTCGCCGTCCTGCACGCGCACCGTGCTGGACACGCGCCGCGTGGTGAGCAAGGGCAGCCCGGTAGCGGGGTCAATGGAGGCGATGTTGCTGACCAGGGCTTCTATCTTCGTGGTGATCTCCCCGTTGCCGCCGGTCCAGGGGACCACCTCCAGCTTTACGCCCACGTCCACACCCTGGATGCGCTCTTGCTGCTGGCCGAACTGGATGAAGCTGACCAGGATGAAGCGCTGGGCTCCGATGAACAGTTCGGCCTTCTGGCCGTTCATGGCCGCCATGCGCGGGCAGGCCTTGATCTCGGCCTTGCCCTTGGCGAGCAGGGCCTCCAGGTTGATCAGGAGCTCGCGCGTGGGCAACAGGCCGGCAGTGGGGTCGGTGGGGTCCACGAAGCGGTCCTCCGGGCCCAGCGTGCGGAACTCCAGCTCTCCCGTATTGCTGTCTGCCGCCATGAACTCGCCCGTGCCGCGACGGCTCCAGACCAGTCCCGCGTCGAGGTCCTTCGTCGAGGTAACCTCCACGGCCATGGCCTCGATCAGAATCTGCGGAGCCGGCAGGTCCGTCTTGTCCAGGTCGGCGCGGATCTTGTCCAGCATCTGCGAGGGCGCGGTCACCACCACCGCGTTCTGCTCGTTGTTGACGTGCAGATAGCTGAACAGGAAGGTGGGCAGCAGCGAGGAGGCCGTCTGCGCCCGCAGGTTGGTCATGGGGAAGGAGGCGGTGCCACTGCGGTTGTAGGTGGCCAGATCGGTCGGCACGCCCTCGCTCATCATGTACACGCCGTTGACCTCTGAGAGGGCCAACCCGTAGGCGCTGGCGATGGAGCGAATGACGGCCTCCACCGGCATGTCCCGTAGGTTCATGCTGACCTGGCGCCTGACGGCGTCGTCCACGGCGATGTTGACGCCCGTCTGAGCGGCGATCTCGCCGATCAACTCGTGGATGTCGGCCTTCACGGCCCAGATGCTGAGCAGATCGTCGCTGAGCTGCACGTCCAGCTCGGCGGCCAGCTCCTCTCCCCCAGTTCCTGCGCCGCCCAGGCCGGGCCGCTCCAGGGTGCGCTCGCTCTCCACGGTTAACAGGAAGCTCTGCATGTCCTCAGAGAGGTCGGCGTCGAATTGGCTGGGTTGGGTGAACTTGACCAGCATCACCACGCCGATGCCCTCTTCCGCGTCCTGCGGAGTCCGAAGCTGGATGTAGCTGACCGGGAACTTGTTGACGTTGATGGAGCGCTCGGCGATGGCGAGTCGAGCGTTGGTGAAGCGCACCTCGATGCTGAGCTGCTTCTCGTCGTCGAAGAAGGCTCGCCAGTTGTCGTCTTCCGGCCGCCAGTTGAGCACACCATCGGCCTTGACCAGGATCTGTACGCCGTTGGTGAGCTCCTTGGCCTCGATGCTCGTGATGTTGCAGTACACGAGCGCCCGAGTCGGCGTGGCCGCCCAGGCAGCCCAGAGCACGGCGCCGAGGGCCGCCAGAATCGTCTTGGTCGAAAGCGTCTGTGGGTGCTTCAAGCTGCCGACCTTCCTTCTCGGGCACATCCCGGCGCGCGCGGCCCACATGCGGAGGCCATCTGCCCGGCGGTGTCCACTATTCGCGCGCGCAGGAAGATGGCCAACTCGGTGGCCCGAGTCTCAGTTGTCTTGCTGCGAAAGGCGCTGCCCACCAGGGGCAGGTCGCCCAGCAGAGGGACCTTGCGACGGGAGCGCTCCTGCTGTACCAGATCGAGCCCGCCGATCAGCGCCAGTTCGTCGGGGCCCAGGCGCAGCACGCCCCGCGCCTCGCGGGCGCTGACCCTTGGTAGCCCCTCCTCGTCCACCTCCACGACGTTGTTCGAGCGCGCCCGCAGCCACACCGTTATCTCCTCGCCTCCGGTCCACGGGTAGACGACCAGCCGGGTGCCCACGTCCACGGAGGCCACAGTGACCTCCTGGGCGCGGCGGAACCTGCTCGTGCGGAAGGGGAAGCGTCGCTCCTCGCCCACGAAGACCTCGCTGCGGCCGCCGTTGACCACGGTTGCCCTGGGGCGCGCCACCGTGCGAATGGCGCTCCTGGCCTCCAGCGCTGACAGGCGGATCTCGAGGTCATCCGGCTCGCGCACGATGCGATAGTTGATGTCGCCGCTCAGCGTGTCCCAGTCGGCTGCCGAGGTGCCGTCCACGAAGCGCAGGTCCAGCGCCGCCGCCAGCCGAGCCACGTTGGTGGTCTCCACGAAGATCATCTCGACCAGCATCTGCGGCGGGGCCTGGTCAATCTCGGCCAAGTCGGCCGCGATCTTGTCCAGCATCTGCGGCGGCCCGCCCACGACGAGAGCATTGCGCTCCGGGTCGGCGTGGACGTACCGCTCCAGGAAGTTGGGTAGAAGCTCGCTGGCGGCTTCGGCCGAGATGTTCCGCAGGGGCAGCACGCGCAGGTCGCCTAGGCTGTAGGAGGCCGATCCCGTCGGCACGCCCTCGGAGACGACGTAGCCCCGCTGCTGCGGCCCTCCCTCAGGCGAGGCCGTCAGGTTGAGGCCGTAGGCGAGCGCCAGGCCCTCCAGTACGGCCGGCAAGGACAGGCCCTCCAGGTGCAGCGTCACCAGGCGCGGGGTCAGGCTGCCGGTGGTTATCTGAGAGCCGGCTTCCCGCGCGACGGCGTCCAGTAGCTCCGGCAGCGGCACGTTGAGGGCGTGGACGTCGAGCACTTCTCCCCGGCGGCGCACGGCCAGCTCCCTGGGCAGGCTCCCCGGATCGCGTGGCTCCCGCGGCTTGGCTCGGACATCAGCGTAGCGGTCGCTGGTAACGGTGATGATGAGGCTGCGGCGGTTGCGGCCCATGCTGATGTCAACCTCGTTGATGTCCTCCTCGTACCCATAGCCGCGGAAACGCACGTCCCCCAGCGAGACGGTGCGGGCCTCAGCCCGCGTGTAGAGGACTAGCGTCACCTCCAGGCCAACGCCGCCTATGGCCTCCGGGACGATGGCGATAGCCAGGTGGCTGACGGGGTAGATGCCGATGTGCACGAAGGCGCCCACCTCCGATCGCGCATTGGTCAACCAGAAGGAGAAGCGCCTGGCCTGGCGGCGGCGCCAGTCGCCCGGCTCCACCTCCACGAAGAACTGCGACCAGTCGCCCGCTGCCTTCAGCACGCCATCGGCCGCCAACGTCAGGCGCACGGCGTTGCTGAGCTGCTCCACGCTTACCTTGTTGAGGTGACAGAAGGCCTCTTCCTGGGCCCAGCACAGACCGCCGAGGGACAGCCCGCAGACCATGGCCATAGTGAGGACCATGGCTGCGGGACGGCGTCCGTTTCTCGCTGCGACGGTCATGGCGTGCTCATTCCGCAGCCGGCACATCCGTGTCGGCGTGCTCGCCGAGGAACTTCTGCTTGATGGCTGTCTCTTCGTCCGGCGGCAGGTGGCCGGTCTGCGACAGGATCTTGGGCGTGATGAAGATGACCAGCTCCGTCTTCGTCTTGGTCCGGCTCTTGGAGCGGAACAGGCCGCCAATGAGCGGGATGTCGCCCAGGATGGGCACCTTGGTGCGCGTCTGCCGCAGCTCGTCTTGCAGCAGGCCGCCTATGATGATGGTCTCGCCGTCGCGCACGCGCACCATGGTGCTGGCCGTGCGCGTGCTCTTGTCGGGCAGACCGGTGGTGGGATCGGGCGCGCTGAGGGTGCTGACCTCTGGTGAGATCTCCGCCAGGATCTCGCCCTGGCCGCCCGTCCACGGGGTCATCTGGAGCCGCACTCCGGCGTCAATGGAGCTGGCCGTCTCCTCGTCGGGCATGGTGATCGGCGTGCTGAGGAACTGCTGCTGGCCGATGAAGATCTCGGCCCTTTGCCCGCTGACCGTGGCGATGCGGGGGTTGGCGCGCACCCGCGCCTTGCGCTTCTCGACGAGCGCCTTGAGCCGAATGCGGAAGTCGTCGGGCAGACCGGTAACCACTGAGAAGCCCAACATGCCCCCCGAGGCCACCGAGAAGGCCGCCCGGCCCGCGTTGGCCCAGTCAATGGCGAGGTCGAAATCGTCCTTGTCCACATCGGTGAACTCGACCACCAGCACCTCGATCATGATCTGCGCGGCGGGAATGTCGAATTGCTGGATGTCGGCGCGGAACTTCTCCAGCACCTGCGAGGGCGCCGACAGCACCACGGCGTTCTGTCCCGGATTCGTCTTGACGTGGTCCTGGAGGAAGACGGGCAGCAGCGACTTGGCGTTGGGCGCCAGCACGTACTTGGTGGTGATGGCGTCAATGTCGCTGAGTAGGTAGGAGGACGGATTGTTGGGGATGCCCTCGCTCACCAGCCAGACGCCCTCAACCTGGGAGCATGAGAAGCCATAGGCGGCCACGATGTCGTCCAGAATCTCAGTGACCTGCTTGTCGGTCAGGTTGACGGTGATCCTGCGGTTGACGGTGTCGTCAACGATGATGCGGATACCCGTCTCCGCGCCCAGGGTCGCGAACAACTGGTGTGCGTCCACACTGACCGCGTAGAGCGACACGCCCGCCTCCGTCACCGACACGCGCAGCCTCTCGTTGTCCTCGTCTGCGGCCGGCTCCTCAGCCTCCTGGCTCTGGAGGCAGGCGGTCAACAGGCAGGCGAGCAGCGCAGCCAGCAGCGCCGTCCACGCCCCGCGTCTTCCGGGAAGATGGCGACTGTCCACGGTGGACTTCCCTCCCCCTTGAGGGCACTTCGCCTTCGGTGACCGGCGCCTCTGCGTTCGCGACGCGGACACCCGTGCGCCTTGGGCCAAGAGGCGCTGGTGCTGTCAGGCCTCGCTCCGCCCGTGATCGGGCTTGCCCCGGGTCTTGGCCCGCGAGCCCAGCGTTCCGCCCTGTGTCAGCCAGGCGTCTATGAGCGGCTTGCGGAAGCGCCACTGGCGCCCCGTCTTGGCAGCCGGGATGATGCCTTTCCGCGCTTTCTCGCGAACCGTGTACGGTGAGAGGTGCAAATACTCCGAGAGGTGCTTCACGGTCATGGTCTCGGGGTACTCGCTCATGCTTAGCCTCCTTAAAGGCTCCCCAAACGACACAAAACAATACTAACAGATACTAAGGCACCTTGTCAATCCTATACCAACATAAAACTCACATATCTTGGGAAGCGCCTGCGGGGAGATTCACGCACGAGAGAAGCTGCGCCCGCCGATGGCTGACCGGCAGCGGGCCACCATCAGCGGGGGCGGCGGCATTCCTGCGGGGGGAGGCAGGCGGCTCAGCTTACCTCGAGTTCTGTGTCGTGCACCTTGATCTGCTTGACCCTCGGATGGAAGGGCAAGTGCGACAGCTTGATCAGTGGGTTCATCTTGTCCACGAGCTTCTTGATCTGGCCGACGGGGAAGGGGAGGCCATTGACCCATACCTTCTCGGGCACTAGATGGACTCCATCGTCCTTGGGGTCCAGATGGGCGATCATCTTCAAGTTGTTGCCCACCACGAACCGATGGGTGCCGGTGGCCACCAGCTTGCCGTTCTGGAAGTCAACCCTGAAGTTCTCGAAGGGCATCTTCTTCGTCTTCAGAGCCTCGTTCATCTCCTTCTCGGTGAGCCGCGCGTGCATCAACGTGTTCTTGGCCTGGTTGGTCTCCAGCTTGCTCTCATTCAGCAGCGTGGGCAGATCAACGGTGATGTCATAGGCCTTCAGCGACAGGTCGTGCATCGCTATGCCCTCAAACGCCATCTGCCTCACGGTCATGTGTATGATCTTCAGGCGGCCCCGCTGGAGGGCCTTGGGATCGTCGAAGGTCTCGAGCTTGACCCTGATATCCTGCGGCTTCTGGAAGGTCCTACCCAGGTAGCGCACGAGGGCATCGTGCACCTGCTTGACGGTGACGGCGTGCGCAGCCTGGCCCCAGACGAGGGCCGCGGCAAGCACAACGGAGATCGCCAGGGCGCGTCTCATGGTTCTACTTCCTCCCAAGGGCGTGATACAGGTGCTTCTCACTGGGCTCTGTCTCCTTAGAACGCCCCTCGGCGGCGTATGTTCGCCGCAGTTGATCCAAGTCACACGATCCGCCACCAACCCGCGCCCGACCTTAGCAGGTCGTCTTTCGGCGTGTCAAGGTGGGCTCTCGGTGGGAATGGGGCGCCCTGCGCAGCGCTGGGGGAGGGAAGGACTGCGCCCGCGAGAAGTGGGCGAGCGGGTCGGGCCCTTACCGGAAGTCGCCAGCGCGCTGGTGGGCGTGCTCCGCTGCCGGGGACGGCATGATCCGCCCCGGTCACCAGAACAGGGATGAACTCATGGACTTGGACCGTGTGCGCCGGCAGTTCCCCGTAACTGCCAGCGTGATCCATCTCAACCACGCCGGCGTCTCGCCCACCCCCAGCTGCTGCGCCGAGGCCATGAAGGCCCTGGCCGACGACGCTGCCCAGCACGGTACGCTCCACGCGAGGAAGTGGCAGCAAGAAGTGGACGCCCTGCGGGGCGACCTGGCCCGCCTCATCGGCGCCCAGGCGCCCGACATCGCCTTCACCAAGAACACCACCCACGGCCTCATCCTGGCGGCCAATAGCATCCCCTGGCAGGAGGGCGAGAACGTCGTCACCACCGATCTGGAGTTCCCCGCCAACATCTACCCCTGGCTGAGCCTCGAGTGGCGAGGAGTTGAGACGCGGATAGTGCCGCGGCGGGATGGCCGCATTGTCCTCGACGACCTGGCGGCAGCCATGGATGCTCGCACCCGCGCCCTGGCCATCAGTTGGGTGGAGTTCTCCAACGGCTTCACCAACGACCTGGCGGCGCTCTCGCAGCTGTGTAGAGATAGGGGCCTCTTCTTCGTGGTTGACGGCATTCAGGGCGTGGGGGCTCTGACCATTGACCTGTCGGCGCTGGCGGTGGACTTCTTCGCGGGCGCCGCCCACAAGTGGTTGCTGGGGCCGGAGGGTTTCGGCTACCTGTACTGCCGCCCGGAGGCGCTGGAACGCATCCTCCCCGGCTTCGTCGGCTGGCACGGAGTGGTGAATCCCGACGACTACCTCGACTACGATCTCACCCTTCAGCCAGACGCCCGCCGCTTCGAAGAGGGGGGCCCCAGCGTGATCGGCGCCCACGGCCTCGCGGCCTCGGTGCGACTGCTGTTGGGGGTCGGCCCGGCCGCCATCGAGGCCCGGGTGTTGGCGCTCACGGACTGGCTAACGGAGCGATTGGGGGGCCTTGACTATACAATACTGAGCTCCCGCGAGCCGGGCGAGAAGTCGGGCATCGTCTCCTGCCTGCCTCCGCGCGGGTCCCCGCGGCGGGTCGTCAGCGCCCTGCGCAGCCGCAACATGGTGGCTGCCGTACGGGACGGCGCCATTCGGCTATCGCCGCATTTCTACAACTCGGAGGAGGAGCTGGAAGGCGTCCTGGAGGTAATGGCAGGCTGCGGCGAGAGCTAGGGCAAGGCAAAGCCGCCGGTGGGCTTCACCGGCGGCTGCATCTGTGTGCTTGGTGCCGACGGCCGGAGTCGAACCGGCACGAGGTGTAACCCTCACTAGGTCCTGAACCTAGCGCGTCTACCAGTTCCGCCACGTCGGCACGTCTCTGGGGCATGATACACGAGCCGTGGGGAGCTGTCAAGCTACCGCCCCTCGGCTGCGCGGTCGCGACTGGACACGCAGGGGCTGTCGCGCACGTACCAGCGGAGGCGCAGGTGCGGTGTTGAGGGACAGCCGACGCGGGTGGTGTAGATCACCTTCCCGGCCGGCGGATCGCCCTCCGCGAGGTACAGCGGCCCTCGCGTGATGTCGGCGCCATCGTGCTCGCGGGTTATGCCCAGAGCCTGGCACAGGCGCGCGGGGCCGCTGGCGAGCAGCTCCAGGCGTTCCGTGCCGCGGCGCGCGGCCATCAGCTCGATGCCGGCCGTTGGCTCCAGGGCGCGGACTAGGACGGCCTCGGGCACGTCAACGGGTCCGCATACGACGTTGAAGCAGTGGTGCATGCCGTAGACGAAGTAGACGTAGGCCGTTCCCGGCGGGCCGAACATGGCCGCGTTGCGTTCGGTGCGCCCGCGAGCGGCGTGGTTGGCCGAGTCGCCCGTGGCCAGGTAGGCCTCCACCTCCACGACGCGGCCCGCGGTTAGGCCCTGGTCGGACTGGTGGACCATCAGGGCTCCGAGCAGTCGCGGCGCAACTTGCTGAGCGGGCCTGTCGTAGAATGCTGCCGATAGGGGCGCAAACATGGCCCTGGTGCTTTCCCCGCCCCCGGTCAGATCGCCTTCGGGGCCGAGTGTAGCCGCGGTCATAGGGCCGGCGTTTTTTCGGCAGCGGGTATTGACACTGTTTCGGGGGCTTGCTATACTTCTGCCAGTGGGTTCGTACTCCCCCGAAGAGCGTACCTCTCCGACCGATTGTCATAGCTCGACTGAAGCTCTGCGCGGCAGCGGAGGGCCGAGAGCGTTAGGAGTTCACCCTATCTATTGAGGCCCGCTTGGGCATCACGACCGTGAAGTTGAGGTAGGCGGCGGACGCGGCGGCCCCTCTTCGTGCAACCCCATGGGTGGCGACAACGGCCAAGTGTGTGAGTAGGGAGCACAGTCTCGGGGACAGGGATGCGACAGGTCGAGAGGCCAGACGAAGTGGCCGTAGTGCTGGATTTCGGGGCCCAGTATAACCACCTCATTTGCCGCAAGATTCGCCAGTGCCACGTCTATTCGGAGCTACTGCCACACGACACTTCGATCTCCCAGCTTCGGGCCCTGGGGCCTAAGGCGATTGTGCTGTCCGGGGGGCCGGCCAGCGTCTACGCCGACGGCGCCCCCACCGTGGATGCGCAGTTGTTCGAATTGGGCATCCCCATCCTGGGCATATGTTACGGGCACCAGCTCATGGCCCACCTCCTGGGCGGAGAAGTGGCCAGGGGGGACAAACGGGAGTATGGCGCCACGGAGTTGGACATCGAAAGCCACAACGATCTGTTTGTTGGCCTTGGGCCCCACGCGGACTGCTGGATGAGCCACGGCGACAGGGTGGTGCAGGCGCCCCCGGGCTTTCAGGTGGCGGCGCGGACGAAGCACACCCCCGTGGCGGCCATGGCCGACGCCCAGCGCAAGCTATATGGGGTGCAGTTCCACCCGGAGGTCACGCACACGCCGCAGGGGCTGGACATCCTCAGCAACTTCCTGCTCAGAGAGGCGGGCTGTAGGGGCACGTGGCGGCCGGCTTCCTTCGTCGAGGCGGCCGTGGCGGACCTGAGGCAGACCCTGGGGGACGCGCGCGCGCTGTGCGCTCTCTCGGGCGGGGTGGACTCGGCGGTGGCGGCGGCGCTGACCGAGGAGGCTATCGGCGACCGGCTCACCTGTATCTTCGTGGATCATGGCTTGCTGCGCGCAGGCGAGGCGGAGCAGGTCTGCGCGGTGTTCGGCGCGCGCATGCGCAACTTCGTGCACGTGGATGCCGCAGAGCGTTTCCTACAGGCGCTGCGTGGCGTGGTAGATCCAGAGGAGAAGCGACGCATCATCGGCGAGCAGTTCATACGGGTGTTCGAGGCCGAGGCCTCAAAGCTCGGTGGGTTCGATTTCATCGTTCATGGTACACTGTATCCGGACGTCATTGAGAGTGGCGGCCACACTGCGGCCACCATCAAAACCCACCACAACGTTGGCGGCTTACCGGCCGATATGGGCTTTGCCAATGTGGAGCCCTTGCGCCTGCTTTTCAAGGACGAGGCGCGCCAGGTGGGGGAGGAGTTGGGTCTGCCGGAGGAGATCGTCTGGCGGCAGCCCTTCCCCGGTCCGGGCCTGGCCGTGCGCATAGTGGGCGAGGTGACACCGGAGCGGCTGGACACGCTGCGCCAGGCGGATGCCATTCTGCTCGAGGAGTTGGGCAGGTCCGCCTTGCTGCGCGAAACCTCTCAGACCTTCGCGGTCCTGGCTCCAAACTTGCGCAGCGTCGGCGTGATGGGCGACGAGAGGAGCTACGGTCAGCCCGTGATCATCCGCTCGGTCACCACCGAGGACTTTATGACCGCCGATTGGTCCCGACTGCCGCACGAGGACCTGGCCCGCATATCCACTCGCATGGTGAACGAGGTGGAGGGGATCAACCGGGTGCTCTACGATATCACCTCCAAGCCTCCCGCAACTGTGGAGTATGAGTAGCGACCCGGTACGAGCAGTGAACCAGCAGGTGCAGGAAGCGCTCATCCCCGCCGAGGACATCGCGGCCAAAGTGCAAAGCCTCGGGGATAGGGTGGCCGCCGACTATCGTGACAAGACACCCGTGCTCATGGCGGTGCTGTCGGGGAGTGTGGTGTTCCTGGCAGACCTCATCCGCCAGCTCCCCATAGCCATGACGCTCGACTTCGTGGCCGCACGCAGCTACGGCGCGGGGACGGAATCGTCAGGGCGTATCGAGCTGGTGGCCGGTCCGCTCGAGGATGTGCGCGGGCGCCACGTGATCATTGTCGAGGACATCGTTGATACGGGGCTCACGGTTGAGTATCTGCGCAAGCGCCTGGAGCGCCTGGGGGCGGCCAGCGTGAAGGTGTGCGCCTTGCTGGACAAGCCCAGCCGCCGCCAGGTGGACGTGGACATTGACTACTGTGGCTTCCAGGTGCCGGACCAGTTCGTGATCGGCTACGGACTGGACTTCGCCGGCAAGTACCGAAACCTCCCCTTCGTGGCCACGCTGCCCACCGACGTGCAGGCGGGCGCGCGAGGGGCGACTGAGCAGGAGGGCGTGGACGCCTGAGTCCGCCGCCCGCAGTGGGGTGACTAGCATGGAGACGCAGCAGTTGGAGAGCAAGACCATGACGGAACTGAAGGGCATGGCCCAGGACCTGGGCATCCGCGTCCGCTCGCGGGCCAGCAAGAACGAGCTGATCAACCGCATCGCCCAGGCACGGCCGCAGCCCGACAAGAACGGGCTGGTGTACACGGAGGGCATTCTGGAGGTGCTGCCCGACCAGAGCCAGGGCTACCTCCGCACCAGCGGGTATGCGCCCAATCCGGAGACGGACGTATACGTCGCTTCCACGCAGATCAAGCGCTGCAATCTGCGCACGGGCGACTTCGTGGGCGGCATGTCTCGGCCGCCCAAGGAGAACGAGCGCTTCTACGGCCTGCTCAAGGTGGAGTCCGTCAACGGGCGACCACCGGAGGAGTACCGGGACCGCCCCCAGTTCGAGGAGCTCACCCCCATCTACCCGGATGAGCGCCTGCGACTGGAGATAGAGAACAGCAACACACATCTGTCGGCTCGCTTCCTGGACATCATCACGCCCTTGGGCAAGGGACAGCGCGGCCTGATCATCAGCCCGCCCAAGGCGGGCAAGACCACGCTGGTCAAGGAGATCGCCAATAGCATCAGCCACAACTACCCCGAGGTCCGACTCATGGTCTTGCTGGTGGACGAGCGGCCGGAGGAGGTCACCGACATCGAGCGCTCCGTCAACGGCGAGGTAGCCAGCTCCACCTTCGACGAGCAGCCGGACAACCACATGAAGGTGGCGGAGATGGTGCTGGCCAAGGCCAAGCGCATGGTGGAGGACGGGGAAGACGTGGTCATCCTGCTGGACAGCATCACTCGTCTGGCGCGCGCCAGCAACCTCACGGTTACGCCCAGCGGGCGCACGCTGTCCGGGGGGCTGGACCCGACGGCCCTCTACCGCCCCAAGCGGTTCTTCGGGGCGGCGCGCAACATCGAGAACGGCGGCAGCCTCACCATCCTGGCCACCATCCTGGTGGAGACGGGCAGCCGCATGGACGACATGATCTACGAGGAGTTCAAGGCCACCGGCAACATGGACCTGCGTCTGGAACGGGAGCTGGCCGACAAGGGGATCTTCCCCGCCATTGACATCCCTCGCTCCAGCACGCGGCACCAGGAGCTGCTCTTCGAGGACGACGAGATGCAGAAGGTGTGGCAGGTGCGACGCGCCCTGCACGCGCTGGAGACCGAACACGCCACCGAGCTGCTCATCGCCGGTCTGCGCAAGAGCAAAAGCAACAGCGAGTTCCTGGCCATGGCCGAGCACACGTTCAGGGCGCGGGGCTAGAGCCCGAGAGTCGCGGCGCGCGGACAGCCTGTACACATCCCCAACAGCAACGACCTGCGCAGGTCTGTGGCCAGCGCCATCTGCGCCGGGTCGTCTCCCCCAGACGTCGGCGGAGACGCGCGGCAGCCTGGACCTTGCCCGTGCCGGGCAAAGGAGTCGGCGATGGCAGCGGCAGTGCTGCACGTGGTGACCGGCGCCTTCGGCTACTCGGGCAGGTACATCGCTCGGCTGCTGCTGGACCAGGGCAAGCCCGTCCGCACCCTCACCGGCCATCCCGACCGCCCCCATCCCTTCGGCGGGCGGGTGCAGGCCGTGCCGTACAGCTTCGATGATCCCGCAGCTCTGACCGAGAGCCTGCGAGGCGCAGATACTCTCTTCAACACCTACTGGATCAGATTCGAGCGCGGCCCAGTGACCTACGAGGGCGCGGTTGCCAATACGCGCATCCTCTTCCGGGCGGCGGCCGAGGCCGGCGTGCGCCGCGTGGTGCACGTGAGCGTCACCAATCCCTCCGAGGACTCGCCGCTGCCGTACTTTCGGGGCAAGGCTCTGGTCGAACGCGCGCTGATGGAATCGGGACTCTCCTATGCCATCGTGCGTCCCCCGGTGCTCTTTGGCAAGGAGGACATCCTGATCAACAACATCGCCTGGCTACTGCGGATGCTGCCGGTGTTCGGGGTGTTTGGGGCGGGGGACTACCGGCTTCAGCCCGTGTACGTCGGCGACATGGCCGCCCGGGCCGTGGAGCTGGCTGCGAGCAGCGAGAACGTTGTCGTGGACACCGTCGGCACGGAGACGTACACCTTCCTGGAGCTGGTCCGGCTGATCCGCAGCTATGTGGGCAGCAGGGCACGCCTCATCCACGTATCGCCCCGCGTCGCTCTTGCCGCCGGCTGGCTGCTGGGGAGGCTGGTGCGAGACGTCATCATCACTCGCGAGGAAATCGAGGGCCTGATGGCCAACCTGCTGGTGTCCGATGCAGCGCCCACGTGCCCCACGCGCTTTAGCGAGTGGGGCAGGAAACACGGGGGCACGCTGGGCACGCAGTACGCATCGGAGCTGGCGAGACACTTCCGCTAGCAGGGGGGAAGGACGAATGGGGATTCACCGAAGCCTGAAGGGTGCGTTCTGGACCTGGGTCGCGCTGGCTTGCTGCCCAGCCGCTGGCCAGGTGGCGCCGGCGGGCGCCGTTAGGATCAGCGTGGTTGACTGCTCGGCCGAGCAGTTCGTGGCCGAGGGCATGCCCCAGGCCCGAGCGGACGCCTCGGAGTTTCGGAAGGCCTTTGCCGTGCTGGAGCACATGGGGCTGGAGGCGGCCGACCTCTCCAACGACGCCCAAGCGGGCCAGCTTGAGCTGGCCGACACCGACCTGCTCATCATCCACAGGCTGACGGCCCTCACGCGTGCCTCCCTCGCCGAGAACGCCCAAGCGTTGGGCGAGTTCGTCGCGCGAGGCGGCACGGTGGTACAAGTCACGCCCGCCGACCAGGAGCAGCAGGTGGTGGACTGGCTGCCGCAGCCTCTCGGGGCCATGATCACCGATCTTGACTTCTCGCAAGTCAACATCGAGGACCCCGTTCACCCCCTATTCAGTACGCCCAATCCGCTCTCGGAGGCGGACGTGGCGAAGATCACTCAGCGCCGGGGAGCGCCGCCGGCGGCCGGCGGCGCCGCAGCCGCCACCTCACCCGTGTCCTGGGAGTCGTTTCAGGGATTCCGCGAGGCCAAGCTTCTGCTCACCAACCGACGGCAGGGCCGTGCGCCGGCGGTGCCCGCGGCCGGTATGCTGGAGTTCGAGCACGGCGACGGCCGCATACTGCTGATGTCGCTGCGTCCCTTCGGGGCCTACCTCGCGCCAGGCACGGCTGAAACGCGCCACGTTGTGGTCGCACTCATGGAGAACCTGCTGGAGTACGGACGCATGGTGAGAGCTGGCCGCGCGCCAGCAGTGGAGCCGCGCGTGACGTTCCCCTGGTAGCGCGCTGGCATGGCGCGCCGCCGCCCGCGGTATCCGTCTCTCTGAACTGAGGGAGGACCTTCCTCTAGGTCCAGTCCAGCCAGACGACGCGGCCTCGCTCGGCGTCGGGGCGGAGCTCACGTCCAGAAGTGGTACTGCGGCTTTCGGGTCAGGATGGCCAGCAGCGACCAGAAGCCCCCCACTGCGAACTCCCCCAGAATCAGGCCGAGCGCCAGTGGCAGCCCCTGGCGGTATGTCTTGGGGCCGAGGTACCGCATGACCAGAGTCTTGGCGGCCCAACCGATGAGCAGCGGCAGCCAGATCAGCCCAGTGGTCCAGTCGGCCGCGATGGCGTAGCCGATGGGGTGGAACTGCCACCACACGAAGCGGAAGCGCATGGCCATGAGAAACGAGGCGAACAGGAAGCCGACTACGATGCCCCCCAATCCCGTCCAGTTGGGCCCCGGTGGGTCGTTCAGCCACATGTTGACGAGCTGCCAGCCCTGCGGCGCCAGCCGGCGCACCGGCTCCCCCATCTGCTCCACGCCTTCTCTGAAGCAAAGGTGCAGCAGAGCCCAAACGGCGGCGTAGCAGCCTACGGTGGTGGCCAGCGCCGCAGCCGTCGTGATGCGCTGACGCTTGGCTCCCAGCATCTCCCCGATCTTCATCCCCTCGAGCTGGTGGGGCATGGGAACGCCCGTGTAGGCGCGGTTGAAGCCGAAGAAGAGGCCCCAGGCTGCCATCTCCCGTGCCTTCATTCGGTTGGGGCCGAGCACGGTCAGCAGGACGTGGTCGGGGCCGGCGAAGTGGAAGCCGTGAGTCGGGGCCCCGGCCTCTGCGCGGATCTTGGCTATGGCAGTGTTGACCACCAGGTACAGCACCATGTACGAAAAGCCGACCGGCGCGGGCATTCCCAGGCTCACGCCGAACAGAGTGGTCAGAGCCAGCCCCGCCGCAATGAACGTCAGCGCCAACCGATACTCGGTCACCTCTGCCGGCTCTATGGCCGTGTTCGCCTCGTTGCCGGCGGAGCCAACGCCGTGCCAGATCGCCCTCCACACGGCCGCCAGGTGACGTCGAGCGGCCCACAGGCCGAAGACCACGACGGCCATGTAGCTGCCAATGCCCTGCTCCAGCATGGCTGGCGCCACGCTGTGGCCGGTGGACGACCACGGGTAGGGGGAGGGGTAGCCGAGGGCGGAGAAGGCGAAGCGCTGGAGCCTGAAGACCAGCAGAAAGAACCACGTGGAGAAGGTGAGGTCGGCGGGCAGCAGGTAGGCAATGCCGATCACGAACGGGTAGAAGGCGATGCCCGTCGTGGTCAGCGCGGCCGCCCAGCGCGGAGAGAATCGCATCCACTGGCTCTTGACGCGAATCTGCGGGATGACGGGGAAGTACATGCTGAGGCCATTGACCAGGTCAATGGAGGCTGAGGTGGCAATGCCGATCCAGGTGAGCGGACTGCGCCAGACGGACCCCCGACCCGTGCTCGTCATCTCCAGCGGGAGGATGATGAGGGGGAAGCTGAGCCGCTCGTGCTGCGTCCATTGGCGCCGGATGAGCACGTTTACGCCCAAGCACATCAACTGCGTCACGGCGATGAAGGTGGCCCAGAGCAGGCCGGGCCGCAGCCAGGGCTTCAGGTTCCCCAGGGCGTACAGCGTGGTGTCGCCCTCGTAGAAGTGTCGAACGGCGGCCGGGGCCGAGACCATGGCGTGCGTGGGCAGATAGGGCAGCAGCCTCTCGGCCCACTGGTTTGCATCGGTGGCGTATCGGAAGGGGTGGGCGAGCGAGGGGGTTAGGATGGCGAGGAACTGGTCCCCCACGATCCCGCTGCTGACCCCGATCATGATGTAGATCAGCAGCATCTCCGCGCGGCTGAAGGTGTAGCGAGGTGCGGCCAGACGCAGCAGCGCGTTGAAGCCCACCAGTGCCGCGAGCAGCAAGACCGCGTGGAAGAAAACGGAGAGGTACGTGGGCCGGCCGCCGTACACGTTCTCCATCCCTGCCACCCACAGGCTCACCAGCGGGATGAGGAGCGCGCCCAGCACTACGCTGTGGGGCCGGATCCTCGCGTCGCCGTCGTCGGCCCCTGCGGCTGCCATCGTTTCCCCCTTGTATCGTGCTCAGGGACGCCGGCAGCGCAGGATTCGTTTCACGCGCCCTCATCACCTACGCAGCGCACGGCGCCGCCAACGGCCCAATCCGGCAGGTCATCCCGCACGGCACAGCGAACGGGCAGTGCGCAATTCGGCCCTCGGCCTCCCGCGAGGGGGAGAAGGACATGTTAGCTCTGGCTCCCGGCAACGTCCGCAGGCTGATGCTGGTGATTCTGACCGCGCTCACGCCGGCTATGGCGCTCTCGCTTTGCCGGGCGGCCGAGCCCTTGGTCTACGCGTGGGTGGAAGCGGAGAGCCCTGCCTACACTAACACCGAATTCGCGACGGAGAGGCCGCGCCAGAAACTGTTGTCCGACGGAGCGTGGATCAGGAAGTCGCTCGACAAGGGCCAGGCGGAAGCCACCGTGCCCGAGGAGGGCTTCCTGCTGCGCTATCTCCTGCAAGTGCCGGAGAACGGCCGGTATCAGTTGTGGGTGCGCGTTGGCTTCGAGGCGGCCCGAGCGCCGCTGGAGTGGCGCCTGGGAGTGGGCCAGGGGCAGTGGACGAAGGTGGGCAGCGACGTGCTGACCACTAATGTGATGGAGCTTGGCGAGTGGATGGAGGTCGCCTGGCTGCATCTGAGCACGCTGGACCTCGCCGCCGGACCCACGACCCTCGAGATTCGGTATCGCAAGCCGGGCGGCGACGGGCGGATGCTCATGGCCCTGGACTGCATTGCACTGACCAAGGGTCGGTTCGTCCCCGAGGGGCGCCTGAAGCCCGGCGAGACATATCATTCGCAGGCCGACCGGGAGGCGGCCAACACGGTCTTCGAGCTGCCCGCTCCGACCTCTGTGGCCCGCACTCAGGTCAAGCTGAGCGGCCTGTGGCAGGTCGCGCGGTACGACGATCCGGATATGGACCGCGATGCGCACGTGCCGGTCCAGGCCATCCCCTCCGAGGACGAGTACCCGCTGCGTTGGATGGGCATCCAAGTCCCGCTGTCGCTGTGGAACAAGCAAGAGACGGTCTTCGCCCACCGCGTCATCTACCGCACGAGGGTCAAGGTGCCCGCCGCACACCGCGGGCGCGGCTTCTACCTGCACTTCTCCGGCACCAACTGGCTCGTGAGCGTCTTCGTCAACGGCCAGCTCGCGGGGACCCACCGCGGGGTCTGGATTCCGTGGGACCTCGACATATCCGGGCACGTGCGGCCCGGGCAGGTCAACGAGCTCGCAGTCGCCGTGAAGGGGCCTTACTACGCGGTGGACGTCGAGAACTACGGGAGAGTCAAAGACCTCGACCAACACCGCAACCGCCCCAAGAGCCGCCAGGACTGGGTCTTCTGGATCGAGCCCATCTACCCCAGCACCAAGGGCGATGGCGACGGCGTGGACTACGGCATCGTCAACCCCGTGACCTTGGTCTCGGTGGGCAACGCCTACACGGAAGACGTGTTCGTCAAGCCCTCGGTGGCCCGGAAGCGTCTGGAGACGGACGTGACCGTGCGCAACACCACCGACCAGGAGCGCAGGCTCCAGGTGCTGTGCGAAGCCGTGCACGACCAGACCAACCAGGCGGAGAAGTCGTTCGGCCCCGTGGACATTACCGTTCCGGCGAACGACACGGCCATGGTCACCGTGGCCGGCGAGTGGCAGGACCCCAAGCTCTGGTGGCCTCAGCCCAATCCCGATCTCTATCGCCTCCGCACCACCATATCCGAGGCAGGCACACCCCTAGACGTCCAAGAGGAGCTCTTCGGCTTCCGCGAGGTTACCATCGAGGGCACGGGCATCCTGATCAACGGCGTGCGACGCAACTTCTGGAACTGGGTGAACGTGGCTGGTCGGCCCTTCACGGGAGAGGAGTGGCTCCAGGCATTCCACGCCGACAGGGACAGGTTCACCCGGTTCAGTCAGAACCGTAAGACCTCAGCCTTCCTGCCGACCAGGGAGGAGCGCCTCGAGTTCTACGACCGGAACGGCATCCCCGGCCGGCTGTGCTCCATGATTGACGGCATGTTCATCAGCCGCACGCTGGGCGAGCGCACCCGCGATCCCGACACGGGCGAGCCCGTCCTGATAGTGAACGAGCCCGTGTGGGAGGGCTTCCGCCGGCACCTGGAGCAGCTGGCACGCGCCTATCGGAACCACCCCTCGGTTATCTTCTACCAGGCGGAGAACGAGCTGGTCTACATCACCGGCATGAACATCTACGGCGCCTACCTGGACCGGGTCGAGGAGTTGATGGGCGAATGCATCGAGGCCGCTCGCGAGATTGATCCCACGCGCCCGTACACGGTGGGCGGCGCCGGCGACCTGAGCGGCAGGCTGGAGATCAACGACCCGCACTACCCCGCGGGCTCCCTGGACTGGTACCCCGACAATGCCTATACGCTGACCGAATACGCCCCGAAGATCACCCGCTGGCCCTGGAAGCGCCAGAAGCCCTGGGTGGTCGGCGAAAGCGCCCACGCCAACGAGCTGCGCTACGGCTCTTACGTCCTCGGCGACGAGGTCTTCCGCGGGCCCGACTACGCCAACCGTGGCAAGGCGAAGTACCTGCGCATGCTGTATGGCGGCTACCGCTGGGCCGGCGTGGCGGGCTTCTTCCCCTGGGACAACCTGCACCGGTACGAGGACGGCCAGAAGGCCTTCAGCGACCTGTGCGTCATCCCCCGCAAGCAGACGCACCGGCTCTACGGCGGGCAGGACAACGAGCTGCTTTTCAAGGTGATGAACGACACCTTCAGCGACGCGCCCGTCACCTTCGAGTGGTCGTATGAGGTCAACGGCAGGAAGATCGCGGGTGAGAGGGCCGACCTGCGGATCACGCCCGGCTTCGGCCAGGAGCAGACTCTCTCCATCAACCCGCCGGCCGTCAGCAAGCGCCTCGACGGCGTGCTCACGCTGAAAGCCACACAGGCTGGGACCGACGATTACCTGGACGTGCGCTCCGTGCCCGTGCTCCCCGTGGTGAAGGCAGTCAGAGTGAAGGCGCCGCTTACGGTCCTCGACCGGTCCGGCAAACTGGAGGCCTTCCTCACCGACGTAGGCGCCAAGTTCGAGAACATCGAGGTCCTGGCCGATGCCAAGGGCAAGAGCGGCGTCCTGATCATCGGCCCCGATACGCTCACCCCCGACGAGGCCTTCGGACAGGACCTCCTGGCCTTCGCCGCGCAGGGCGGGCGCGTGATAGTGCTGGAGCAGGAGGTCCCCGTTGGCGGCGCCAACCTCCCTGCTCCGCTCAAGACCACCACCCATTACGGCGGCTACGCGCACCCTAAGGCCCTGGGCACGCCACTGTTCAGGGACCTCGGCAAGGAGGACTTCATAGACTGGGCTGGAGACCACCCCGCCTACAAGAACGTATACGACAAGCCGCTCCAGGGCGGACGCACGCTCGTGGAGTGCGGCGACATGCTGCGCTACGCCCCGCTCATCGAGATGCCCTGCGGCAAGGGGATCATCCTGCTCTGCCAGCTCCGAGTCGGGGCCAAGCTCGGCCTCGACGCGGCGGCCTCGATCCTCCTCCGCAACATGATCGAGGTGTACGCGAACTACCGGCCGGCCACGGGTGTAGTCGCCATCTACTCTCCAGACAATGGGCTCCTGGCCGACAAGGTCAAGCAGACCGGCGTGCTCGCGGAGGCCGCCCCCAGCCTGGATGAGGCCCTGGATTCGGCCAAGTACCAGGTCGCAGTTGTGCACGCCACGGCCGGGAACCTCGCCGCGCTCAACGGGCTGAATCGGAAGGCACAGGCCTTCCAGAGGGCCGGCGGCTGGATCATGCTGTGCGGCCTGGAGCGCGACGGCCTCGACGAGTTCAACCGGCTCCTGGGCACGAACCACCTGCTCAGGCCCTTCCGCATGGAGCGGGTCACGCTGGAGAATCCTCACTTCCACCTGGCGGCGACCCTGGGCAACCGCGACCTGGCGATGTACTCCAACCAGTCGCTGGCGGCGTGGAAGGGCCTGTATTGGATATCCCGCAACGTGTACACGAATGTGGTGGATGGGGTGGACATCGCGCCCTTCTGCCAGATGCCCGGGGGCCCGGAGGACCCCTTCGTCTACGAGCCCACCATGGACGACAAGGACCCGTACAACTTCGTCAACGGCATGCTCAACAGCGATTTCTGGCGCTACATCCAGCAGATCTGGGTGCCCGAGGAGGGGGCCCAGCCCCTGACCTTCACCTTGCGCCGGCCCGAGACCATCGCCGGAGTCAGGATCTGGAACAACGCCAACTACTGGACCATCAAGGACATTGACGTCATCTTCGACGGTGATGACCGGAATGCCGTCAGCGCCGTGCTGCCAGACTCGGCCGCCCTGGCGACGATCAAGCTGCCGCGACCGAGGAGGGCAGAGAAGGCGATCACCCTTCAGATTCGCTCGTGGCGCGAGACCAGGCCGGACCGCCCGGACGTGCGGCTGGTGGGCATAGACAACGTGCAGTTCCTGCGTGCCGAAGCGCCGTCGGGGGCCGTCTTCATTGACAATGTGGGCGGGCTGGTAGCCTACCCGCGCGGCAAGGGCGGCGTGTTCCTCAACCAGCTCAAGTTCATGGCCGACGAGCCCAACCAGGTCAATGCCGACAAGAAGCTGCGCGCGCTGGGGGTACTGCTCCAGAACATGGGCGCCGGCTCGCGCACGGCCGAGGTGGCCATCCCCGGCGTCAACGTGCGATACGAGACCATCAACCTCACCGACTACTGCACGCAGTACATGAGGGAGCACGCCGGGAAGCCCGGCTGGTTTGGGCAGAAAGGGCAGGACCTACGCACCTTCAGAGTCGGCGAGCAGACCCTGGCCAACGTGACCTACCACCCCGTGGACTACTCCACCGCGCCCGTGCCCGACTGCATCATGCTCGCGGCCAGGGGCGCGCCCCAGGGCCTGCCGCAGGCGGTCGAGGGCATCAAGGTCGGCAAGCGGGCCGACCTGCTCTTCTTCCTCCAGGCCGCGCGGGTGACCAGGCCCATCAACGAGGATGAGCGCTCGCGCATCGGCGCGCCCCGGCGGGCATTCGCTCTGCCCGAGGTCGCGCGCTACGTTCTCCACTACGCCGACGGCAAGACTGCCGACATCCCCGTCATACTCGAAAAGCACGTGGACCACTGGATGCAGGAGGAGCCCACGGTGCTGGAGGCTGCTCTCGTGGCCTGGAGCGGGCAGATAGAGGGCGTCGAGGATCAGAGGGCGGTGCTCTACAGTATGCAGGCGCCCAATCCGCGCCCCGATGTGGTCATCGAGTCCATTGACGTCGTCGTCGGCAGGGACGCCAACGGCAATCCCACCAACCGCGCCGTCCCCGCGCTGCTGGCGATCACGCTGGGCACGGTGCTTAGGTAGAGGATCGGCCCGCCGCGCCCATCTGGGCGCCGTGCGCAGGCGGGAAGACCTGAGCGCGAATTGGCGGGGGAAGACAGACCGGGGGGACGCGGCGCCGTATACCTCAGCGGGCCGCGGGCAGGTGCCTCAGGGCTCACACACGACGCGGAAGCCCACGAAGGGCGCGTCGGTGAACCAGTACGTGCTCTTGGGGAGCTGCGGATCGCTCTCCTTCCAGGCGTCGGTCTCGTGCTCCCGAGCGGCCGGGTGCACCTTCTCGGCTGGGTCCACGAAGGAGCCGCCGCGCACGACCGGGGTCCCGTCTAGGCCCGAGCACCACTCGGCCAGGTTGCCCAGCATATCGTGCAGGCCCCAGGGGTTGGCTTCCTTCTCAGCCACCGGGTGAGGCGTCTCCTCCGAGTTGTCCTTGTACCAGGCCTGGGCGTCCAGCAGCGCCTTGTCCTCGAGCGGGCCCGCCGGCAGCACCTTGGCCCGGCAGGCGTATTCCCACTCGGCCTCGGTCGGCAGGCGGTACTTCCTGCCGGTCTTCAGGGACAGCCACTTGCAGTAGTGGATGGCTGCATAGTGCGTCATGCCCAGGGCGGCGTAGCCGTCGTGGCCATAGCCCCGGTCGGCGGGCCCGTAGGTGGGGCTGGGCCGGGAGACGCCGTGCGCCCCCTCCTTCGACTGCTTCTCCTCTTCCGTCTCGTCCAGTCGGTACATGTAGACGTCATACTCGTGCCACGTCACCTCGGTCTTGCTGATCCAGAAGCTCTTCAGGATCGTCCTACGTGTGGCCCCGGGCTTGGTCGGGTCGGGCATCGTGTACATACCGCCCTTGATGGGCACCATCTCGAACTTGACCAGTGTCCCCTCCAGCTCCTGCTCGTATGGCTCCAAGCCCTGCGCGGTCGCCGGGCTCAAGCAGGCCGTCGCCACCAACGCGCCCGTCGCCAGCAGTAGGAATGGGCGCCCGGCGACGCGAACCCTGAGAGCGGGCCCGTGCCCGGGGGCCTCGGCGGCTCCCGCGTTCCTGCGCGACATGCCTGCGGCCGCGCGACTTGAGGCGAACATGAATCGGAACATCACCTGCCTCCTTCTGGCTTGCATAACAATTGCGGCCCTGCCCGGTTCCGCCTGGGGGGCGCCCGACCAGGGCCTCAAGCGCTCACAATATACCCAGATTCACATGGGTGTGCAAGTCCGCATTGTGGTCTTTGCGCCCGACCGGGAGACTGCTGCAACTGCCTGTCGGGCCGCCTTCGCCCGCATCGCCGAGCTGGACGAGATCATGAGCGACTACCGGCCCCGCAGCGAGCTCATGCGCCTGTGCGCGCAGGCCGGTGGTCGGCCCGTGCCTGTGAGCGATGACCTCTTCCTGGTGCTCCAGCGAGCTCAAGACCTGGCGCGGCGCAGTCGCGGCGCCTTCGACGTCACCAGTGGGCCCTACGTGCGCCTGTGGCGTCGGGCGCGCGATACCGGCCAGTTGCCCTCCGCCGAGGAGCTGGAGGAAGCGTGGAAGCGCGTCGGTTGGCAGCGCATGCGACTGGATCCGGACGCACAGACCGTGCGGCTGCTGGTGCCAGGCATGCAGTTGGACTTAGGCGGCATCGCCAAGGGCTACGCCCTGGACTGCGCACTGGACGTCCTCAGGCAGCACGGCATCTCGCGTGTTCTCCTGGAGGCCGGGGGCGATATCCGCGTCGGCGATGCCCCCGCGGGCGAGCCGGCCTGGCGTATCATGGTCGCGGGCGCCGCGCCGGGGAAGCGCTTCGTCACGCTCACCAACGCAGCCATCTCGACCTCGGGAGACACCGAGCAGTACGTGGACCTCGCGGGGGAACGCTACTCGCACATCGTAGATCCCCGTACCGGCCTGCGCCGCGGCAAGCCGGTCCTGGCCACGGTGACCGCGCCGGACGCCATCACCTCTGACAGTCTGGCCACGGCAGCCTGTGTGCTGGGGCCCAGGGCGGCCGCGAGGCTCGTGCGGTCGGTGCCTGGCGCCGAGGTCTACGTGCGGCAGCCGCCAGTCGTGCCAACGGCCGCGGGCACCATCCACTGAGCGCACGGTGGAGCAGAGCATGGACACATCCCAGCCGACCGGCTCAGTGCTGTGCATCGGCGACATGGTTGCGGACGTCTTCGCCAGCGCCGTGCCCAGGCTGCCGCAGCCAGGTGAGATGCTGTCCACCGACCGAGTCGCCGTGTTCCCGGGCGGGAACGCCCTGAACACGGCCGTTGCTCTGCGGCGACTGGGCGCGGACGTGGCCATGGTCGGCAGCATCGGCGACGACGCTCTCGCCGACCTGCTCACGGCCCAACTCCGGCAGATCGGCCTGGACCTGCGCGGCGTCCGGCGCCAGCAGGGGGCCAGCACTGCCGCGACCGTCATACTCCGCGTGGAGGGCGAGGACCGTCGTTACGTGCACTCGCTGGGCGCCTCCGGCCGCTTCACCGGCGAGAACGTGCCGGATGGGTTGATTCCGCATAGCGGCGTCCTGTTCGTCGGCGGGTACCTCAAGCTGGCGGCCTGGCATGACCAGGCCTTGGTCGGGATACTTGATCTGGCGCGTGGACGCCATTCCCAGGTGGTCCTCAACGTCAGCATCCCGCGCGAGGGCGGCGTGGACCTCGATAGGTGCCTTCGGCTGCTTCCGCACGTTGACGTGTTCGTGCCCAACGAGGACGAAGCCCGGCTCCTCACCGGCGAGACGACCCCCGCCGCACAGGCTCGGGCCCTGCGCGAGGCGGGCGCCAAGTCGGTCGTCATCACGCGTGGGCCGGAAGGGCTGCACGCGGACGACGGCTCTCAGGTCGCGGAAATGGGCGTCTTCTCAGTGCCCGTGGTAGACCCCTCCGGATGCGGCGACTGCTTCACTGCCGGTCTCATCATGGGCCTGCTCCAGAGATGGGGCTGGCTCCGGGCGCTGGAGTTCGCCAGCGCAGTCGCTGCCCTCGGCCTCACGGCGCTCGGCTGCACCAGCGGCGTGCCGCCCTTGGAGGAAGCTCTCCGCTTCATGGACGAAAACGAGATCTCCATGTCGCTCTGCCCGTCGGGGGCGCCAGAATCCCAGGAGGGTGCATCGTGCGACTGATCGCGTGTGCGGCGCTGGCTCTAGGCCTGCCCGTCTGCTGTTCTGCTCAGGAGGGGGCCATGTTACGGGAGACCAACGACGCCCTGATCCTGCGGGGCGGCACGTACGAGCTTGAGTTGAGCAAGGCCGACGGCACCGTCTCCGCCCTGCGACAACGCGGACAGGTGCGGAGGCCTCCGCTCGTCGTCGGCCAGAGCGGCGGCCCGTGGGTCATGCGACTGCGTAGCGGCGAGACGGTCACGCCGGCCGGGGTGCGCCCAACCTGGCAGTGGCAGCGCGACGCGCGCACGCTCGAACTCACCTATGACCTCCCCACGGCCGAGGTTGCCCTCGCCTGGCAGGGAGCCCGTGACAGCCTCACCTTGCGCGCACGAGTGCGCCACGCGGAAGGGACGATCCTGGGCGTTGACCTGCCGGTCGGGCTGCTCTTCGATGCACAGCGCGTCAACCTGTTCACCTTCCCTCACGATCTGGGCCTCGGGCTCAGGCGTGAGTGGTTCCTGCCCCAGGAGGGGCAGAACGCGCGCTCGTGGACGACCGCGAGGCTGGGCCCGGAGCACCTGCGCAGGTTGACCGGGGTGGACTGCGAGATGCGCGAGGACCTCGATCCGGCGACGACGCTGCGTGTTACCGACGAAGGCCGCGCGTGGCTGGGCGAGGAGGCGTCCGGGCTGCTGGAGGACCGCCGCGAGGTGGTCAACCGGCCGCCCCAGGGCGGGAGGGCCGACGTCGTCCTGGTGGACTCGCAGAACGGTCCCTTCCTGGCGGGCTACGAGTTGGGGGGCAAGGGCTGGTTTCTGCGCTTCTGCGCCCAGAACACCGAGGACAGTGTGCACATCCCGACCGCCGCCGCGGCCACGGAGCACATCTGGGCCAACGCCGCAGACGCTCCCGCTGAGGTCGCGGTCATCGCACTCCCCGGCGCGTCCAGGGGCGGCTGGACCGGGACCACGGTCAAGGAGTGGATCAGCGGCCTGAAGCGCTCGGCCCCCGTGCGTCGCCATCGCTGGCGTGTGGTGAGCCTGGAGTCGCCCCGCGCGGTCATGAACGCCCTGTCGGCCGACCCGCCTGCCCACCTGGCCATCATCAACCCGTACGGCGAGCACTTCCCCTGCGGCTCGGTGGAGGCCGCCGCGCCCATGATCGAGGCCATCAGGGCCTATGTGCAGCGGGGCGGCGTCTGGTGGGAGTGCGGGGGCTATCCCTTCTACTACGCACTGGTGCCGCGCGAGCTGCTCAGCATCGAGGGCAAGTACCCCAGCCTCTTCTGCGACCTCGTGCACCTGGACTCAGAAGACGGCATGCTCAGCGTCTACGGTGTGCAGAGCCAGGACGAGATCTTCGTCCCCGCCACCCTCCGTACCGAGGCCCTCCGGATGGAGGGTCGCAGCCTAGGCAGCTACACTCATCGCTTCAACATCTGGGCCGAGCCCGGCCAGGAGTTCGCCCTGCCGGAGCTTCGCTTCCTCGTGGGCGAGCAGGTCAGGGACGCAGCGCTCCGGTACGGCGCCGATAACGGCTATGGGCGCGCCCTGGAAGACAAGATGCCCCCTGAGCTCCTGGACAAGTTCCGCAATAGCGTGCTGGTCAAGGTCAATGGTCCGACCTTCGCCGATGAGACAGCCGCCCTCGACGCCCTGCCCTCGCCCTGCATCGTGCATCTGGCCAGCTACATGCTCGGCGGGTTCGACAAGCAGTATCCCGACTTCCTGCCGCCCAATCCGGCCAAGGGCACCATGGACGACCTGCGCGCCCTCTACGATCGCGCGCACGAGCTGGGCATGCTGGTCATGCCCTACCTCAACCCCACCTGGTGGTGCGACGATCCGCCCTCGCCCTCGCTGGAGAAGCACGGCGACGTGGCCTTGGCACGAGGGCTGGATGGCGAGATACCCATCGAGCGCTACGTCTCGAACTGGGGCTACTCGCTCACTGCCAGCCACCCCATCGCCAAGCAGATAGATGCGCGGAACATGCGGCTCTTCACTCAGGACCTGCCCTCCGACCTCATCTTCCAGGATCAGATCGGCGCGCGCAGTTGGATATGGGACCTGAACCCGCACGCCCTGGCCCCCTACGGCTACACGCAGGCCATCATTGACATCGCCAAGACCGACTGCCAGATAGCCCCGCTGTCAACGGAGTGCGGCTTCGACCGCATCATTGACTATGAGGCCCAGTTCTGCGGGCTGACCTGGTCCCTGGTGCCCACGCCCGGCGGGCCGCCGTGGCGCACCTTCTACCACGAGCGCTACCCGCCCGGCACGTGGCAGGTCTCGCCCCTCGCTCTCTACCTGGCCCACGACAAGGTCGCCTTCACCCACCACGACCTGGGCCAGCGCATCGCCGGCAAGCAGGACCTCTCCCTGTCGCTGCTGCTCGGGTACCAGATGATCGACAGCGTCGGCACCGGCGTGTGCCGTCCGGGCACGCAGCGCATGGAGTGGCTGGCGTGGCTGGACGCAGTGCAGAAGCAGGTGTGCTCTCGGTATATGGGAGAGCGGCTGACCTCTTTCGAGGAAGTCGAGCCGGGCGTCATCTTCGCCAGGTGCGGGAGTGGAATGGAGTGGTCGGCCGCCTCCGACACACTGGTCGCCTACAACGGACGGCAAGACCCCTTCGAGTCCGATCAGCGCGTCACCATCGCGCCCCAGGGGTTCGCTTGCAGTGTTGGGGGTTCCATCTTTGCAGGCATCGTGCGGCTCTTCAATACACAGGAATACGACGAAGACCTCTACATCATCGAGGCGCAGCGCGAGGACGGCCTGGAGTACTGGGTCTATACGGACAAGCCGGTCGAGGTCCGCGTTCTCACTCGTAGGGGGAGTCGCACGCCCGGACGGGTGACGGCCCTTCGGGGCGGTCGAGGCGAACTGGTGCAGCGGAGGCGAGGGACGTTCCTGCGCGTGGAGCCGCGCGGCGACGAGGGCGGGCCGGCGATCCCGCCGTGGGCTGCTGGGATGGCGCCACGGGAGTGGGCCGATCCGCCGGACGACATAGCGGTGATAGCCCTGGAGCCGGACCCGGGCGTGATCGGCTTCAGCGACCAGTCCGCGGGTGAGTGGGTCGCCGTGCTGCAAGATGCGGTGCCGGGCTTGCCGGTGGTGCGGCTGAACTCGCCGGAGGCGGTACTGGAGGCCTGCGCCGCGGGCCCGCGCCAGCACCTCATGATCCTGAACCCGTATGGCGAGTTCTTCCCGGCACCCTCGGGCGACCGGGTGACTGAGATGGTGGACGCCATCGCCGATTACGTGGCCAACGGCGGGGTTTGGTGGGAGACGGCCGGGTACTCGCTCTACTACGGCCTGGTGCCGGAGCGCGACCAGGCCGGCGCGGTGACCGGCTGGCGACGCCAGCCCTTCGGCGCCGGGCAGGAGGCCGTCCTGGGGCTGCACTGCGAGATGCTGCCGCTGGACGAGCTCCCCTCCGCGCTGACGGTCACTCCCTCCGGGCGTGCCGTGCTCGGGGAGGAGGCGGCCGGCCAGCTTGCGGGCGCAGTGGCGGTCGTGAACCGACCCACGCCGCCCACGCCCAGCTCCGTCGCGCTCGTCTCTGCCGAGGCGGGCGGCTACATCGTCGGCCATCAGCCCAAGGGCTGGGGCTGGCTCTTCCGCGTGGGCGGTCCCGGGCAGAAGGCAGTCACCGTGCCCGTCGTGCGCGCCGTGGCACAGTACACCTACACGCATCCGCCGGTAACGCTCTCAGGGGCCGCCGTGCCGCGGCTGTGCCACTACCGCCTCACGGCTCAGTAGGTGGGGACGGCAAGGGAGCGGCCCGCTCACGAGCCCCGCTCTTTGGCCAGGGCCTGGTTCACGCTCCGCGTGGCCCGTCGGCAGGCCTCGGCCACCGGCATCTTGCCGATCCAGGCCAGGTCCATCTCGGCCCGTATGAGGTGTCGGATCTTGTCCCACTCGGGCAGATTCGGCGGCATGGCGGCGTACTCCACCGCTTCCACAAAGGGCCGTCGGTCGTAGCCTACCTCGGCCTCGAGGTACGGCCCGGTGGCCACGGACACGCGCGAGGGCATCTTCTCCCGCTTCTCGGCCATGACCGTCTGCGCGTAGGGGCTGAGCAGGAACTTGAATAGCTCCCAGGCCTCCTGCGGGTGCTTGGTGTCGGCCGCAATGGCGTAGTTCTCCGCCCCCAGCATGGTGGCCCGACGCTTCTTGTGTGGTAGCGGAGCCACGTCCCACTCCAGCCCCTCCGTGGCCTTTAGGTCCTGCACGTCCCAGGGCCCCGACATGAACATGGCCGCCTTGCCCTGCATGAACATCTGTAGGCTCATGCCGCGCTCGGCCGGCAGCGTCTGCGGCGTCACTCCCCACGTGTGTCGCAGGTCCCACAGGAACTGGAGGGCCCGGATGGCCTCGGGCCGGTCCAGGATGCACTCCGTCCGCTCCTCGTTCATTAGATCGGCGCCGTTCTGCCACAGCCACGGATACAGGCGCGCGCCCCAGAAGTCTATCACGCAGCCCCACTCGGTCTTGCCGTCGCCGTCGAAGTCCTGGGTGGTGGCCTGGGCCGCCTTCAAGAAGGCCTGCCAGTCCCACTCCCCCTCCCCAGTTGCGGGATAGGGATGGCCTGCGGCGTCGAACAGGCGCTCGTTGTAGAACAACGCATAGACGGACGTGTAGCGCGGCAGCGAGTACAGCTTCCCCTGGTACCGGCACAGCTCCACCAGGCGCGGGAAGATGTCGTCGAGGTCGAAGGAAGGGTCCCGGCCGATGAGCTGCTCCAGGTCGTAGAGAGCGCCCTTGGCGGCCAGGGGCGTATAGAAGGCGCCGTGAATGGACATCACGTCGGGCGCCTCGCCGCCGGCGATCATGGTCTGGAGCTTGTCCATGGCCTGGTGCGTGATGTTGATGATGCGTACCTTGATGCCGGGGTGATCCGCCTCGAAGCGGGCCAGGAGTTCCTCGTTGACGGCGTTCTCCTCGGCCCGCACCCAGGTGAACAGAGTCAGCTCGACGGTCTGGGGGACCGGGGGAGCCGGCCCGCCCTCGTCCGTGGGCACACGCTGGCAGCCGGCAGCCAGTGCCGTCAGAACGCCAAGTGCGGCGATGCTGAGCAGGCGGGTGCGCACCGTTCTCATCGCGCTTCGTTCGAGTAGCGCCCCTCGGCAAGGCCCCGCCGGGCATTGCCAAGCATAGAATCAGCCCAGCGGGCGAAGCTGGGCTGATAGGGCGCTGGTTCCGTCAGGATGGCATTGCCGACCGCTAGCTCGGGGCCGGCCAGTCGGGCGTGGGGCCGTACCCGTTCTCGCACCAGCCCGGCTCCGTGCGCCCGGAGGCCGGGCCGATGTCGGTCCACGGCGGCGAGGCTACGCCGGACCACTTCGCGTGGCCGTCAACGTAGGCGAAGACGTTGCCGTCGTTGTGGCGGAAATCGGTCGTTCCACCACTGCAAGTCACGCCGCTGGGGTTGCCCGGATAGCAGCTCAGTGCGCCTGCCTGCCAGAAGTTCTCCCCCCGCGCGTCGTCCACGAAGCCCCACTTGTAGGCGCCCTTCTCGAAGAACAGCACCGTGCGTGCGGGAGCGGGGATGAACCCCTCGAACTGCCGCTCGCAGTAACCCGTCAGTGCGTAGCTGCGGAAGGGCTTGCGGTCGTTCGGCGCAGAGCAGTTGTTGCTGGTAAGGCCGTTGTCGGGGCACACGAGAAGCTCGTGATTGCGGTAGTAGACGGCCAGCACCTCGTCCCAGGGCTCGTCGCCTGCGTCGCAGTTGGGTGAGAGGTTGGATGGGTCGTTGTTCCACGGCATGTACTGGTCGTCCCAGTCGCTGGTGTACATCTGCGCGGCGAGCGCGAGCTGCTTGAGGTTGCTGATGCACTTGGCCTGGCGGGCCTTGGCCCGGGCACGGCTGAAAACGGGAAAGAGGATGGAGGCCAGAATGGCGATGATGGCGATGACCACCAGCAACTCAATGAGGGTGAAACCCATGGCTGACCGACGACCTCGGTCCCTGCGCATGCTCTACTCACTCCCTTATGGCTACCAGGCAGAGAGACACGCAGCCACGGCCGCCTCGACTGCCTTACAGGTATAAACGTACGCTTCCTGCGAATGTTCCGCCCGCTGTGGGGATTCTGCCGCGCCGCCCCCGCAACTACCCGCCACGATGAGTACCCTAGAAGGGCTTGGCCGAAACCGATTTCTGGATCATGACGGTGGCCACCGACCCCATGCCCACCAACCCGGTGCCGCAAGCGTAGCCGGCGGACAGCACGGTGGCATACTGCTTCCATCGCTTGCGGGGGAAGCGCTTCTCGAAGTAGTAGCGGCTGATCAGGGCTCCGATGAGATTGAGGATGGTCCAGTGGGGCAGGATGCCCAGGCCCCGGACGATCCCGTAAATGAGCAGGATCGGCAGCCGGAAGGTGTTCAGCAGGTAGTAGGTGGCCAGTCCAAACCCCAGGCCGCCCGCCATCACGTTGTACCTGATCGCCTGCCAGAATAGGCGGCTGCGGCCGGAGGTGGAGGAGACCCAGATGGACCTCTCCAGCGCCATGCGTGGCCACATCTTCTGCGCGTAGAAGTACTGCGCCGAGGGAATCGGCGACAGTCGCCACAGGAACTGCCAGAAGATGAGGCTACAGATGGTGACGATGGGGAGCATGATCAGCTCCGCCTTGATCAGGCTGGTGATCTTGTTGCCCGTCAGCTCCAGGATGCGGAATTGGAAGGCGCGGCGGCCGTGGTCGAAGTGGGGCAGAGGTGCGAACCAGATGTCCACGCCCTTGTAGCCGCTGGCGAAGATGGCTGCCTCCCGCACCATGGGGATGCCAATCCACTGGCCGGTCAGGCCGATCATGCGTGCGTCAATGTAAGACTGGAACGGCGTGACCACGAAGCCGAAGAGAAAGGCCCACCAGATGGGGAAGTGGGGCACCAGGTGCCGGCACAGCATGATGTAGCCCAGCGTGGAGACCACGAACAGGCCCAGGGCAACCCACAGGGGGAAGTCGCCGCGCCCCCGGGGCGGCGCGAAGCTGCTCGGTCCTGCGCGGCGCATCAACTGGGCGTCTCGGCGCGCCCGCCTCAGCCCAGCCACGACGGTGTGGATGCCGATGATGGCCACGGCAAACGAGACGCCGATGCTCAGGCTCAGGTAGAAGTCCACCCGGTTGGCGAACTCCGTCTGAATCGTCTCCATGCCCGGACGCCAGGTGGTCAGACGCACGTCTCCCCCCGGCAGCGGCAGGCCGTGGTTGTGCAGGAACGGGTTGAGCAGCAGCGTGCTGGCCGCCATGATGCTCTGGCCCACCACCGCCCAGAAGGGCACTATGAACCCGTGGATGACGCCCCCCAGGTCGGTGGCAATGCCGGTGGGAGTTGCCGGCAGGAAGGACTCGGTCGTTCGGGTCAGATCAACGAAGGGAATGGGGATTAACTGAAGCGGCTTGGCCATGACGGCCGTAGTCAGGGCCGGAATGCCTATGTAGAAGAACCCGTAGACCAGGCCGATCATCGAGCCCACCGAGAAGGTGCGCCAGCGCCAGGTCTCGGTCTTGCTGCTGGCCTCGGCCAGAGCCATGGTGCCCTGCGCGGTGATGGGCGCGAAGGGGAAGGGCAGCTTTTCCACGTCCGAGGTGATGCGGAAGAGCGTGTAGCCGGCGCCGAACCAGTTCATCCGCGACAGCACCTGCCCCACCATCAGCACCCACATGGCGTAGAACCAGTCCGGGTGGAAGAACAGCGTGCGCGGGCTCAGGGCCAGCATGCTGCGGTCTTGGATGCCGGCCGTATTCGGCTGCGGCGTCACCCACTGCGGCATCATGGGCGCCACGCCGAAGCCTCGAGCCGCCTCCGACTGCACCAGGTACTGATTGAAGATGGGCCCCATGAAGACGCCCACGTGAGACAGCCCGCCGGCGATGTAGAAGAGGATGTAGATCTCCTGCTTCTTCATCTGCACGAACGAGCGGCGGGCGATCTCGTTGAACAGGATGATGGTGGTCCACTCCGCCGCCGGCCCCAGCTCCTGACCCACCACCAGCGCCAGGTAGATGGACCCCGGCATCATCACGAAACCCACGAACACGGCGCCGATTATGGCCTTGACATTGAAGCCGTCCTCGTAGACGTCGGGCTGCTCGATGAGGTCCCGATACATCTCGATTTCGGGGTCAGTGCGCAGCACGTCCACGGGCGATCTTCCTTTGCCTGGCCTTACTCGGGCGCGGGCCCCCGCGTCAGTTGCTCGCGTCCGCGTCGGCCGTACTCGGCCTTCAGCTCGGCCTTGAAGGTGCGCCACAACAGGTACTGCTTGCGCAGCATGTTCACGAAGTTCCTGGTAACGCGAATCCAGGAGGACTCGTCCCCGCTCTCGCGCTCGATGACGCAGGCGATCTCGAACACCTCTTCGTCCTCGCTGGGTCGCGTGAGGATGGTGAGGCGCTCCGATACTCCCAGGTCATACGGCGCCAGCCACACCATCAGCGACAACTTGTAGCCGCTGCCCCGCTCGGCCTCGTACTCGCTGAGCTGGATATCGGCCGTGGAGAAGTGCCCCAGCGAGTAGTCGGCGTGGGCCTCCAGGTACTCCTGCAGATACATGTTCACGCCCAGCGCCTGGTCGCCGGTGACGGTAAAGGGGAGGTCCATGTGCAGAGCGTCGTCCACTGGATCGGGCAGCTTCCAGCGTCGCTCCACGCCCGGCACGGCTATCTGCGAGGCGCGCCGCGCCGGGTAGATGGTGGACAGCATGACCGTGACCATGACGATGAGAGTGGTGCCCACCGCCGAGAGCGAGGAGTAGTTCAGGTTGAGCCCCGCCAGCAGGTCGGCCGAGACCAGGATCTTGGAGGTCACCTGGCCGACCAGGTAGCCGGAGATGGCGCCCAGTATGGCGTAGACGCAGGCCTCGGCCACGAACAGCGAGGCAATGTGGATCGGAGCCAGCCCCAGCGACGAGTAGATGCCGATCTCCTTCGTGCGCTCGTACACCGACCCCAGCATGGTGTTGAGCACGATGAGCGCGGCGATGATGATGGGCACGGCCAGTTCCCGCAGGCCGCTGAAGCCGGTGGCGCCCACCGCGCTGCACAGGTAGGTCTTCCCGCCGCGGCCGGCGTACAGGTTGAGCTCCACGCGGCGCATCAGGCGCGTGAGGTTCTCGTCCACTTGTTCGGGAGCGTCGAAGGCGATGGCCACCGAGCGCAGGGTGGCTCCGACGTTGATGGCGAAGGCAAAGGGGACCACCAGCACCTGGTCCGGCGCCAGGTGGATGTACTCGCGCAGCTCGTCCTCCGACATGCGCGTCTCGCTGGCCTGGCGCTGCTCGCGCTGCTGCATCAGCAGGTAGTCAACCGGCGTGAGCTGCTCCCCGTCCAGATCCACCAGCTTCTTGAACTTGCTGGGATTGAGCACGCCGATGACGCGCAGCGGCACCCCGAAGGCCGATACCGTGACCTTGCCCACATCGTCCTTGCCGATGTCCAGCTTGTCGGCCATGCCCTTGGGCAGCACGCACACGTCCCTGTCGGCCGGCTCGAACCACCGCCCCCACTGGAGCTTCTCCTGCGGCCGCGTGACCTTGGCCTCCTCGGGGCTGAGGCCCACCATGGCTGTGGCCGCGTACACCTTCTCGATGCCGCGGTACACGTTCAGGAAGGACTGCTGCCCCACCATGGCCGAGAAGTACCAGGCCCGCGGCGCCACCGGATGGGCGTCGCCGAACTCGTTGGCGATGATACGGGTGGTGGGCTCCCCCAGCGGGTTCCAGGTCTTGTCCCGCACCAGGATTCCGTCGTAGGGAGCCTCCTTGGGCAGCTCTATCCGGTTGGCGCGCACCTTCGGCACTACCGAGGTGAAGGAGAGCACCGTGAAGGTGAGCAGGATCAGCGTGGCACAGGTCAGCAGCGTCCGCGTCTTGCGCCGCCGCATGTTGGAGATGCCCAGGGAGAAGGCCGCGGCCGAGGCTGACAGGCGCCCCACGTCGGCGGTGTGGATGCCCGTCTGCTCGTACTTCACCTGCTTCATCTGCTCCTCGAACTTGCCCACGATGATGACCACCACGATCAGCGTCAGTGCGAGGATGATGAAGGCCAGCAGGATGATGATGGGCGTGAAGGTGATGGCGAAGGCCGGATGCACGGTGCCCAGCAGTATGAAGAGGCCCAGGAAGATGCCCAGCGACCACAGGATCTGCCAGCGGATGTCGCGCGCGGCCACCAGCAGGCGCTCGGCGAAGAAGGCGAAGGGCAGCAGCAGCGCCAGGTAGAAGATGACCCCCTTCACCACGTCCGTCTCCGTCTTGCGCGCGTCCGGGTAAGCGCGCGACTCGTAGCTCCAGGCAGCGCGTGCGTTGACGAAGAACTTGTCGTACCGCTTGACGCGCAGGTACTCCTCGGCCTTTTGGAGGGCCTCGCGGGCGCGGGCGTGCTCGATCTTGATGCGGTCGTTCTCGATCCCGTGGTCCTCCAGCACGCCAGCCCGGTGGTCGTCCACCATCCACATGTCGCGGGCGGCCAGGTAGGGCGTGGCGTACACGCTGGGGTAGGCGTCAATCAGATAGCCCTCGCCCTCGGCCGCTTCCCGGCAGGAGGGCGAGTGAGGCGTGCGCCATTGCGCCGCCGACTGCCCAGCGGGCGGGTCCGCGATCTTGCTGTTGACGTCCCGCGAGTTGAGCAGAACGAAGCGCAGCCCCAGCACGCTGGCGCCCATGGTCACCTTCAGGCGCGTGCCCGCTCGCGCGTAGATCACCGCCACCGGCTCGTAGTAGCTCACCCACTGCTGCGGAGGCAGGGGCAGAACGTACCCGTACTCCTGCGGGAAGGCCTCCGTGGCCGCATCGTAGACGTAGATCTGCGACAGCAACTGGAAGAAGCGCTGGTCCACCATGTCGAAGATGGTCATGCCGATGCACTCGAACAGGACCACCGTGACCGGCTTCTCCATCATGTCCAGCGGTATCTCGATGGGGTACGTCTCCTCCCCGGCCTGCCCCCGGTCCGGGGCGTAGCTCACGTGGCCGTCCAGGGGGTCAATCTTGTACCCCTCAATACGCTGCTGGCCGCCCCTGGCGCGGGTGTTGGGCAGCCCCAGCAGAGACAACTTGCCGTCATCGCCCACCTGGTCCAGAAGCTCGCAGCGCACGCCCATGGCCGTCTTCGACTGCGCTCGGGCCACGGCGATGGCCTCCGGGACGGGCTCGTCGGGGAAGTAGCTCCGCTTGGGGTCGAACTCGACCAGCTCGCCGTAGACCTCGACGAAGTTGTCGTCGAGCTCTATGCGATACAGGTCCTTGGGCTTCTCGATGCTCACCAGCTCGGCCAGCAGGCAGGTCAGGAACTGAAGCTGGCGGTGTACGTTGTCAATCTCCACCCGCTCGGCGATGTCCAGCGGCGTGTCCACCAGATAGCGCTGGTCGTCAATGGTGGCGAACCCCAGCCCGGGCACGGCCGCCAGCGTGGCCACCTCGCTGTCCAGCGCCAGCTTGCCGCCCATGTAGACGCGCCAGGTCTTGCCCTGGATGGCGTTGATGCCGTCCACCAGCGCCTGCCCGGGATCAACGGCCAGTGCGTCCCCGATCAGAGCCGTGTACTCGCGCGCCTTCTTGCCCACGTCCGAGAACTTCCACTGGATGTTCTCCGCGTAGTCGTAGAAGTAGCACTTATAGAAGATCCCGAAGGTGTCGTTGTGGCTGCTCAGGTCAATGGAGAACCACAGCGAGATGCCCTCTTCGGAGAAGTCCAGCGCGTCCCCCAGACCCTCCACCGCCGCCAGCGCCTCGGCCAGCATGGCCTGCCGGTCCTCCAGCGAGACGTGCTCCTCCTCCAGCGGCCGCGCCCTCTCCAGCGTAGCCTCCAGGTTGTCAATGGCCTCCTCGATGACCGGCGCGCGCGGCTGGAACACCTCCTTGAGCAGGCGCTCGCGTTCGGCCAGCTCCTCCTCGCCGTACAGCTTCTCCTCGGGGCGGTCCTCGTTGGGGTTCGCCTCCAGGCCCTCTGCGACGTTCTTGCGGAACCACTTCAGGTTCTTGCGCACCGCCTTGAGCGACTTGGCGATGCGTCGCAGCGCCTTGACGCGCTCCTCGGCGATCTCCTCCTCGGTCTTCTCCTTCTCCTTCTTCTTCTGCTCCTCCCACACCCGGTCGGCCGCCTCGGACAGCTCCTTCTGCGAGGCATAGGCCAGACGGAACAGCTCGCGCACGTGCGTGTCGGTGCGGGCGCCGCGCTTGCGCTTGGCGATGAAGCTCTTGGCGCCGGCCAGGCCCTGGAAGTGCCCGCCGGTGGCCAGGAAGAGCACGGTGCGCTTGGGCGGGTGCCGCACGAAGACCTTGATCGTCTCCAGCAGGCCCGTGCAGTTGGCGGCGCTCTCCGCGCCGGGGGCGTGGGAGGGGGTAACCGAGATGGAGTCGTAGTACGACTGAATGACGACCTGCTGTCGCTTCAGGCGAGGGTCGCTGCCCCCGATGCGCCCGATTATGTTGTAGGCCGGGCGCGTCTCCCAGGCCGTGTCACACTTGACGTTCACGCTCGCCGTCTCGGCGGACTTGAGCAGCGCCAGCAGGTGATCCGCCGCCTCCTTGGGCACCCAGAAGCGCGGTATGTCCACCGGAATGCTCAGGAACTTGCTTTCCACCTCGCCCCGCAGCGTGTCCTCGGGCTCGATGAACAGCACGGCGCGCGCGCCCAGCAGCGGCGCGTTGAACCACTGCGTGCCGCAGTTGAGGTCCAGCAGCACGACGGCGTCCACCACGTCCTGACCGTTGTAGTCGCGCAGCGTAGACTGCCCCGCGTAAATGAGCCGGCCGGAGATGCCGCCCGGCGGGGTCTTGCAGGTCCGGACGAGGTTGGGCCATAGGGGATAGACTGTGAACTTGGCGCCGCCGGGCTGGGCCGTCAGCTCGGCATCCATCTCCTCGTTGCTGGTGGCCCCCTCGGGCATGGGCACCACGACACTGAAGGTCTCGATGTCCACGTCCGACAGCCCGAGCTGCTGGAAGCGCAGGTAGACGTAACCGGCGGCTCCCAGCTTACCCTCTGCCTCCAGAGCCTCCAGGTCGGCCAACGACAGCGCCTTGAAGGCGGGCACGTAGGCCGCCAGGTTGTCCACGTTGGGCGCGCGCATCGCCACGTTGTCCTCGAGGTGCTTGAGGGCGAAGCGCACCGCCTTCAGCGCCTCCCGCTTCTCGTCCAGGTCGGCGGCGTCGGCCTGCTTCTCCACGCCGGCTATGGCGGCTGAGAGCTCCGCCACGGCGCCCCTGATGGCGCGAACCGTCTCGTGGATGGCGCCATCCGCTACGCGCTCGTCTGGTGCCGCCGCTGGAGCGGGCGGCCGGTCGTACTCAACGGCGAACTGCTCGATCCGCTCGCCGGCGTCTTCCGCGACCTTGCGCACCAGGGGCAGTTGGTGGCGGCGCTCCTGCACCTCCTTGGGCGTGGCCTCCTTCTGCGTTTCGGCCGGCGCGCCCAGCCACAGCTCGTCCACCACCTCACGAATGGCGCGTCGCGTGGCCGTGCAGTAGGCGTGCAGCTCGCGAATGCGATCATCCGCCTTGCGCGTGACCAACAGGCCCGTGTCGGGGTAGCCGGTTACTCGGCTCTGGTAGGAGGAGAGGCGTTTGACGCCGTGATCCAGTTCGTCGCGGCTGACCAGGGCAGCGATGGCCTGGTAGTCCACCGTGGGCTCCAGGGCCACCTCCTGCTCTCCCTCACGTTGCGCCCACGTGGGGCTGGGCTGCCGCTCAGCCACGAACAACGCGACGAAGCAGGCCGCCAAAGCCAGATACCGTAGCCAACGTCTCAGCGCTGACACCACCTTCCCGCCAACACCGCACGGCGCGGGGGCGCCCCGCAACGCCCGTAGCCACCGGCTGGCTCCAGCCTTCGTTGTACGGCCAGGGTATGCTTGCGGTCTCTAGTCCTCGGCGCCCTCGAAGCTGCCCACTTCCAGGTCAATCTCGCTGCGGTCCTCGATGCGCTCGATCATGCCGTCGCGTATGTGCACAATGCGGTCCGAGACGTCAATCATCTTCAGATCGTGCGTGGCCGAGATGATAGTAACGCCCTCCTCCTCGTTGAGCCGCCGCAGGAGGTCAATGATCTCCTTGCCGGTGCGCAGGTCCAGGTTCCCGGTGGGCTCATCGGCCAGCACGATGGCCGGCGCGTTGGCCAGGGCTCGCGCCACCGCCACGCGCTGCTGCTGGCCGCCGGACAGCTCGGCGGGCTTGTGGTGCAGCCGGTCGCCCAGCCCCACGGTTTCCAATAGCGCGATGCCCCGCTCCATCATCTCGTCCTGCGTCATGCCCGCGAAGATCATGGGCAGGGTCACGTTCTCCAGGGCGGTCATCACCGGAATCAGGTTGAAGGTCTGGAAGATGTAGCCGATCTTGCGGCAGCGCAGCCAGGCCAGCTCGAAGGCGTCTAGTTGGGCCATGTCCACCTCGTCAATGTAGACGGTGCCCTGCGTGGGCTTGTCCAGGCCGCCGACCATGTTGAAGAGCGTGGACTTGCCCGAACCTGAGGGCCCCATGATGGAGACGTACTCGCCCCGGCGGATGTCCAGCCGCACGCTCTTCAGCGCCTTCAGCACCGTGTCGCCCATGGTGTACTCCTTGGTCAGCTCACGGGTGCGCACGATGAACTCATGCGTGGTGGCGCTGTCGTCGGCCACGCGCAGCCTCTCTTCCTCCTCCGCTGCGCCGTACACGGCCTTGAACCTGTCAGCCTGTTCGGGCATGGTCTTCCTCCTGTATCGCCCTCGGCTTGACGCGCCTCCGGCTAGACCTCGGTGCGCAGTGCGGCTGCCGGTGGCAGCTTGGCAGCCACCACCGAGGGCGGCACTGCCGCCAGCAGGGCCAGAACGCCGCCGACAGCCACCGCGCCTACCAGGGAGGTCAACATGATTGGCCAGTCGAGCTTGCCCGCCAGCGAGAAGCCCTCGCGTATGCAGTAGACCAGCAGCATGACCCCGTGCCCCAGCAGGGCGCCCGCTATCGAGCCCAAGGACCCCAACACGAACGACTCAATCAGGAACAGCCGGATGATGAACCCGTCCAGCGCCCCCAGGCACTTCATGGTGCCGATCTCCCGGAAGCGCTCCGTCACCGACATGAGCAT
>JBHIEF010000007.1:0-37525 GCA_046760465.1 Armatimonadota bacterium
ACCTCCGAGTCCACCAGGTTCTTGGCGCACCCGAGAGACACAACCGCCACCTTGGTCTTCTGCTCCGGCTTCATACCTAGCGTGGGCGGCAGGGGAGGGCTACACGCCCGCCCCAGGGTCTGCCTCCAGGTTGAGGAAACGACGAATCTCGCCGCGCAGGTCTCGCATGATCTCCACAGCCTCGGTCGCCTGACCGGCATCAACTTCTGAACCGGGGTAGCGCGCCTCGACGGCGAATGCGCTCAGATACCGCGCTGGTCCTATGACTTCCCGGAATCGGGGGTCCTCCGGCTCCAGCAAGCCGATGAGCACCACGAGATCGTGCGTCTTGCGCGTGGGGATGCCGTGTCTGGCGAGGGCCGCCTTGAGGTGCTTCTCGATGCACTGCTGGCAGAGGAAACAGACCACTCCCGGTACATCGCCCGGATCGAGAGCGACCGCTGCCCGGAAGTCGGCCTCTGCCCTCTCCACCCACTCATCAAACGACCCGCCGCTCATACACCACCCTCCCACTGGTCAGTATCTCCTGTATGAAGTCGTCCCCGATAGCCAGTCGCTGCTCTATCTCCTGGGGCGTCTTCACAAGGACGTCGAGCGGCAGGGAATACGGTCGCTGCTGGAATCGATGAACCAGCTGTAGCACCTCTCGGATCCTATCCACTGCTCGCTTGTCGCTGTTCTTGATCACCAGCACGTCCAGGTCACTGTCGGCATCGGGGTCGCCCCAGACCCGCGAGCCGAACAGGATGATCTTGTCCGGGTCATACCCGTCCCGGATCGTCTCAACGACCCGCTCGATGGCTTCCTCCGCGTCCATCCGTCTGCGCTAACCTCCAACAGTTGGCGCCCCGAGACCGTTCCTAGGCGGCCTGCTGGTGCTTGCGGAATACCAGGCAGTAATGATGATGGTAGTTCGGCACGAAAACGCTGGGATAGCCCCAGATGCCCAGCCTCTTGCTATCCTGGCACCAGATCCTCTCGCCCTGGAACAGCAGGCTCTGCGAGATGCGGGCCTGTAGGTCCCACGCCAGGGGCTTGACCTCCCCGTCCGGAGCACGCAGGTTCTGCGCGATGACCACCATGTACCGCCCCGGGCGCAGCAAGCGTGCGCAGACGTCGAAGACGCGGCCCGTTCGTTCAATGTATGCCCGGTAGTCCACCTCGTTGCCCAGGTCCGCGGGCTCGTCCGTGTAATGCGTGTCCAGCCCCTTCGCATCCCGCTCCTGGTGCGTGCTGAAGACGTTGCCTCGACTGCGGCGCAGCATGTTCCAGTAGGGCGGAGAGGTCATCACGAAGTCGAAGACGGGCAGGCCCTCGGCTGTGCGCTCCAGCTCCGCGGGGAGGCCGTTCCAGAAGCTCGGCTCAGCCATGCGCGCCGCATCGCCGCAGATCACGGACTGCCCCCGGGCGCGCTCCGCAGCCATGTCAGCGTAGCGCGACGCGATCTCCACGCCCACGCCGCGGCGGCCCGTCTCCGCGCAACTCACCAAGGTGGCGCCACTGCCCACGAAGGGGTCCAGGACCCACTCGCCCGCCTTGGTGAAGAACGACAGGAACTGGGCAACCATCTCCTCTGGGAAGCGGGCCGGGTGCAGCTCCGTGGCTCGGTTCCGGTGGTACCGTCGCGAATCGCACACGAACCAGGACTTGGTGAACCGCAGCCAGTCTCGCCCGGGGAGATCATTGAGCTTGTTGCGTGGATGTACCCCGCTGTCCCCCACCATACCCTCCTCACGGCCCCCGCCGGCCCGACCCGGCGACCAGGGCCGGCTCTTCCGTGGGCCGCGGGGACGGCCCGCTCGGCTCGGCCGGCGCCACCTCTGCTTCGACCTGGCGACGGCGCGCCAGGAAGGCCATGAGCTCCGCGGGGCCCATCAGCACCTGCCGCGGCTTGGAGCCCTCGTAGGGACCCACGATGCCGCACTTCTCCATCATGTCAATCAACCGACCGGCCCGTGCGTAGCCGATCTTGAACCGGCGCTGGAGCATGGACACCGAAGCTTCCTCGTGGGATACTGCGAACTCCGCTGCCGGCTCGAACAGCGGGTCGCCGTCGGGCGCCGTCTCTCCCTCGGGCCCGGACTCCTCCTCGTCCACCTCCGGGATGATGTCATACTCCGGCTCGCCCTGCTCGCGCAGGAACTCCACCAGTCGCTCCACCTCGCGGGGGCTGACGTAGGCTCCCTGGATGCGCATCGGCTTGGAGGCCTCAATGGGCAGAAAGAGCATGTCGCCGCGCCCGATGAGTCGCTCCGCCCCGTTGCAGTCAATGATCACCCGCGAATCGGCCTGTGAGGCGACGGCCAGCGAGATGCGCGAGGAGATGTTCGCCTTGATGGTGCCCGTGATGACGTTGACCGACGGGCGCTGGGTGGCGATGACCAGGTGGATCCCCGTGGCGCGCGCCAGTTGCGCCAGTCGGCAGATCGAGAACTCGAACTCGGCCGCCGCCTGCATCATCAGATCGGCCAGCTCATCCACCACCACCACCAGGTAGTGCAGCCTGTCCGCGGCCTCGGCCTGAGCGTTGTACTCCTCGATGTTGCGCACGCCCGCCAGCGCGAACCCGTCGTATCGCCTCTCCATCTCCTTGATGAGCTTGCGCAGAACGTCGGCGGCCTCCTTGGCCGAGTGCACCACTGGAGAGGCCAGGTGCGGGATGCTGTCAAAGCCCGTCAGCTCCACCCGCTTGGGGTCAATGAGCACGAACTTGACCTCCCGCGGACTGGCGCGGAAGAGGATGCTGGTGATGATGGCGTTCAGGCACACGCTCTTGCCCGAGTTGGTGGCTCCGCCCAGCAGCAGGTGCGGCATGCGGGCCAGATCGCCCAGCCGTGGCTCGCCCGTGATGTCCTTGCCGAGTGCGAAGGTCAGCTTCGACCTGGACCGCCGGTACTTCTCGGTGTCCAGGATTGCCCGTAGGGGCACGATGGCCACGCTTCGGTTTGGGACCTCGATGCCGATCACCGACTTGCCGGGCACTGGTGCCTCAACGCGGACGTCAATGGCCGCCAGAGCCAGCGCCAGGTCATCGGCCAGATTGGCGACCTTGCTGACCCGAATGCCCCGGGCGGGCTCCACCTCGTACCGAGTAACCGCCGGCCCCCGCTCGCAGTGCACCACCTTGGCCTCGACCCCGAAGCTGGCCAGGGTATCCTCGACCAGCATGATGTTGTCGGTGATCTCCGCCTCCCCAGGGCCCACCTGCTCCTCGTCGTAGGCCTCCAGCAGATCCAGGGAGGGGCACTGATACAGCGAATGCCTATCCAGCAGATCCAGTTGCTCGCCCCGGGCCGGTTGCGCCGCAGTTTCAGTCGGCGCTCGCGCCACCGGCTCCACCACTGGCAACTCCAACTCCTGCTCGCCCATGACCACGGCGTCCAGCGGTCGCGGCGGCGGGTTGGCGGAACGCCGGCGCGTTCGCCTCGCCCGCGAGCTCGCAGAGCCAGCGGCTGTCCCCTGCCACCTTCCGCGCACGGCGCTGAAGGCGGACACGGCCGCGTCGCGCACCAGCGTGCCCGTCCCCAGCAGCAGGTCGTTGCCCGAGACGTCGCTCACCAGCAGCACCGCCGCCAAGGCCAAGCCGAACAGGACGATATAGGCTCCCGTCTCCCGCAGCGTGCTCCTCAGCACCCAGGTGATGCCAGCGCCCAGGGCGCCACCCCGCTCGCGCATGACCTCCTCGCGCATGATGTCGGCCACATCCACCTGGTACAGATGGCAGAGACCGAGGAAGACGAGGAAGAGCAGGGCCAGGCCGGTGGCCACCTCCTGCATCCGACCCATGGGCGCCCGCAACAGCAGGGCCACTCCGGCCACCACGGCCGCCGCGGGCACGGCATAGGCACCGACGCCCATCAGGCCCGTGAGCAGCCAGCTAAGCGCCTTGGGCAGAGGCCCGGACAGATCCCAGGCGAGGCTGACGAACAGCAGCACCCCCGCCGTCACTAAGGCAATGCCCCCAAGCTCCCGTTTAAGGTGGCTGTCGCGCTGCGGCCGTGGCTTCGTCATGTGGACCACCCTTTGCTGTGTCTGCTTCTGCTAGGGGCTGCGTTTTCGGCAGTGTGAAGGTGAAGGTCGAGCCCTGTCCCAGTTGGCTGTCCACCGTGATGTTGCCTCGGTGCAGCTCCACGAGCTGCTTGCAGAGGAATAGGCCCAGTCCGGTGCCGCGAATCTTGCGCGTCCCGCGCGTCTCCACCCGAGCGTACCGCTCAAAGATCGTGCCCAACTCCTCCTCCGTCATGCCCACGCCGGGATCCGTCACCGATACCGCCACCTCGCCGTCCGAGTCCCGCACCTCTATGCTGATCTTGCCGCCGTCGGGAGAGTACTTGACCGCATTGGCCAACAGGTTCGCAATGATCTGATCCACCCGGTCCGGATCGGCCACGATGGGTTCCACCTCAGGCGCAACGTGCAGCGTAAACTCGTGTCGGTCGGTGTAGGTGGCCTGCGCACGCAGCGCCTCCTCCAACCGTTCCCGCACATCCACCATGGCCAGGCTCAGGGTCAGCGGCTTGCCTGCCTCCAAGCGCGATACGTCCAGCAGGGCGTTGATGCGACGCAGCAGCCGGTCGCATTCGTCCTCGATGATGGTGTAGAAGTTGTTGCGTGTACCCGCGTCGTAGAGGCCCTTGTTGTCGGCCTTGAGCGTGCCCACGAAGCCCTGAATGGAGGTCAGCGGCGTGCGCAGCTCGTGGCTCACCACAGACACATAGTCCGACTTCATCTCGCTGAGCTCTTTGAGCGCGGTGATGTCGGTCAGGGCCACGATAAGGCGCGCGATGTTGCCATCCTCGTCGCGCACCGCCATTGCGCAGGCCGACAGGATGCGCCGCTCGGGCTCCTCGATGGTCACCTCGTAGCGTGGGCACTCCGCCCCACCCGACCTGACCTCCTCGACCAGGTCGCGAATCTCCCGCAGGCGCAGGACCTCGTCCAGCCGTTTCCCCTTCAGCTCCCGTTCGTGCACTCCCAGCAGCAGTTCCGCTGCCGGATTGACTAAGGCGACCACGCCCTCCACATCCAGGGCGATCAGCCCATCCGCCATGCCACGGACGATGGCCTCCAGGCGCCCCTTCTCCAGGCCCAGTTCCCGGTTGGCCTCGATCAGCTCGGCGTTGGCCAGGTTGATCCGGGTTTGCAGCCGCTCCACCAGGTTGGCGTTGTCAAGGGCGATGGCCGCCTGGTTGGCAAAGGCCATCAGCAGGCCCACGTCGGATTCGTCGAATCCGGCGCGATCGCGCTTGTTGAGGGCCTGCACCACCCCGATCAGCTTGCCGCGGGCCTGCAAGGGCACGCACAGCATTGACCGGGGCACGAAGTCCACCGCTTCGGCCAACTCCGAGTGAAACCGCTCGTCACCAGCCGGATCATTGACCAAAGCCGGCTCCCGCCGCTGCGCCACCCAGCCCGCCACCCCCTCGCCCATCTTCAGCCGGTACGGCGCCACCTCCGAGCCCTTGTCGCCCAACGCGGCACGGAAATACAGCTCGTTAGCGCCCTCGTCCACCAGCAGCACCGACCCCGTCTCCGCGTCCACCACCTCGCAGCCCAGCTCCATGAGCCGGATGACCTCGTCCTGGCCCAGGGTGGAGCTGACCAGCGCACTCACCTCGACCAGCTTTTCGAGTCGAGAGAGTCGCTCCTTGGCCGCCGCGTACTGCTGCTCCAAATGCTCGGCCGAACTCAAATCTGTGCCCCAGAGCCGGCATGCAGGCACCACAATCCGCCCTGCGCTGCGCCCAGGACGGCTGCCGCCATGTAGGTCCATCAGTTGGGGGATTATAGCACAGGTGCAGCAGGGAGGTCAATTACGGCGCGCCCGGCGCGCGGGCACCGCACAATGCAGCAGCCCCCACCGCACTCGCTGAGATCACGATGAGGGCTGCTGTCTAGGTTTGCGCAGACGCCCTGCTACTATCCTGGACTGGCGCCACCGGCTATTCGAAGTCCGCCTCGAAGCAAGCCCCGCAGGCTCCCCTGTTGCCGCACCACCAGTGCAGGTCCGTCCAGCCTGGGGCATAGATCGCCCGACATTGGCGCCCGTTGTCCATGAACTTCACGTGCCCATCGCAGAAGGCCATGTTGAGCGAGACGTGCCCTGGCGCCCGCCATTCCCAGTTGTGCCCGCGGTTGTCGTCGTGAAACGACCTCTCCTCGAACATCATCAGCAGGTTGGCGGGAGCACGAATGCGGGCCTCCGGTATGCCTGCGCCCCTTGCGTGGCTGGCCAGCCGCATCTTGTACTCGTAGGCGTTGCGGGGGACATTGCGGCCGCTGCTCGGGCAGATCTCAAGCTGCTCGTTCCTGATGTAGGGCTGGATTATATCGAAAACGTGGTTTCGGCACATGGGGCCGTGCCAGTCCCCGCCCCGGCTGCCCGGCGCGAAGCCGGCCGTCTGGTAGCCGGGATACCTCGAGTCGTAGTCCTGCACGTACATGAGCATGGCCAGGGAGAGTTGCTTGAGGTTGCTGGCGCAGCTTATCTGCCGCGCCTTCTCCTTGGCCTTGGCAAACACCGGAAACAGGATCGCCGCCAAGATGGCGATGATCGCTATCACCACCAGCAACTCAATCAGAGTGAATCCCGTCTCACGTCGCGCCATACTGACTCTCTCCTTTCCTGGCCCTTCGCTGTGCGCCCCAGACATGCCATCACGCCAGCTACCGGTGCCACGGCTCGCCCGCCGCCGTGCGGCACGCCAGGGCATTCGGGTTCAGGCCACCCAACGGGTGCGCTCGACCGGGAGTGCTGAGTCCTCGATCGGCTCGTCCGTCGCCCCCTCGTCGTCCTGGTACTCGTCCTCGACAACCGGCTCCTCCTCGAGACCCTCCTCTCCGGTGTCCGCCGGCGGGCGTCCGTACATGAAGTACCAGATCGCCGCCAGCACGATGACCACCAGCACGATGACCACTATGACCACGGTCGGACTAACCTGCTGCCTCATTTCCTCACCTCCAGGCATGTGTGCGGGGCTCAACCCGCCCAGGATTGGCCGCCGTTTTGGGCCTTCCCACTCGAACTGCCCTTTTCCTCCTCCCCGAGGAGAAAAGCGGCGCCCGATCTCCCCTACGCTGCACGTGGGACGATCAGCGTCAGGGCCCGCGGCCAGATCTCTGCGGAGATGGGAGAGGTGCCCACCACCGTGCCGTCCATCTGCACGGGCGCAGGCTGCTCAGTCTCGATGGTGATGGACCGGGCCGTGAGCGTCTCCACGTTGGGGCTGCGGTAGTGCGTTCCCGCCAGTGACCGCAGATAGCTGCCGATGAAGGCCAGGCGGCCGCTGGACTTGAACACCGACACCTCCAGCCGCCCGCTGTCCATGCTGCCCAGCGGGGCCATCTTCAGCCGCCAGGCGAAGTACTTGGCATTGGCGGCCACGCACGACCAGGCGCGTCCTTGCCACTCCCCGGCATCTGTTTGCACCCGCATCTCCCACTGTCGGCCCTCCGCAAGCGTCCGGCCGATGGCCAAGACGAACGCCAGTTGGCCGATCCTGCCCTTGAGGGAGTCCGGGACTTTGGTGACCACCTGCGCGTCGTGCCCCACGCCCATGTGCAGCAGAAAAGTGCGACTCCCGCAGCGACCCACGTCCACCCGCCTCTTACTCCCCCCCGCGATGACCTCGCAGGCGCGGTCCCAGTCGAAGAACAGCCCGTACTCGCGCTGGATGACGTTGCCCGTGCCGATGGGCACCACCCCCAGCGCGGCGTCAGTGCCGGCCAGCCCCGCCACCACCTCGGCAACCGTGCCGTCGCCTCCGGCCACGATGACCAGCCTCGCCCCCGCCCCCACCGCCTCCCGGGCGAGCTCGGTGGCGTGTCCGCGGCCCTCGGTGACGTGCAGGTCGGCCTGGGGGCCGTGCTGAGCCAGCTTGGCCACTAGCTCGTCGGCCCGTCGCCCCCTCTTGGGCCGCCCGGCCATGGGGTTCACGATGAGGAACGCCTGGTCCACGGTCCCGCCTAGGGAACGAGGATTGAGAAACACCAGTAGACCACCGGCATGGCGAACAGCAGGCTGTCGAAGCGGTCCAGTACGCCCCCGTGTCCCGGGATCATGCTGCCGAAGTCCTTGAGGCCCATGTCGCGCTTGAACACGGATTCGCTCAGGTCGCCCAGTTGGCCCGCCACGCCGATGAGCAGCCCCATCACCACGCCGTCCAGCGCGTCCAGCCGCAGCCACACGCTGACCAGCGTCGCCACCACCACGGCCGTGGCCAAACCGCCAATGGCCCCCTCCAGCGTCTTGTTGGGGCTCAGCGTGGGGGCCATCTTGACGCTCCCGAAGCTCTTGCCGAAGCCGTAGGCGCCGGTGTCCAGAAGCCAGGTGGCGGCAATGACCAGGAAGAGCACGCCCACCTCGGCCCGAAAGCCGCCCTCTGGCACTCGCCCCAGGATCTCGTGCAGGTCCAGTTGCCGCAGCCTCAACATGAAGCTGAAGAGGCAGGCGACGTAGAGAAAGCCCGCCACGGTGACGCCCACTGAGGCGGTGGCTCCCTTGATCTCCGCGCTCAGTACCCGCACGGCCAGGGAACCGGCAACGGCAATGACCACGGCCGCCGTCATCAGGCCGGGCCTGAACTCCTCCCGCGCGAACCACACGGCGAACAGGTAGACCAGTGCGGCGGCGTAGCCGATGAGGGGAATGGGCTGGAGGTCCTTGCCGGAGGCGCCCACGTAGAACTCGCGCATCCCGATGATCACCGCCGCCGCCACCACCACGAAGAACGGCCACCCGCCCTGCCACATGGCCCCCCAGTACAGAAGCGCCAGCATAAGCGGCACGCCCACGACAGCCGAGAGCAGGCGCGTAGCGAACACCATCAGCCCTCCTCGCTGCGGCGCCCGCGCTAGGTTCCAGCATATGGCCAACGAGACCTTCCTCCCCCCGCCGCTCCCACCTCCGAACCGAGACCGGGCGCCGATGGTGGTGCGGTCAACTCGCGCGATGTGGTATAATAGCTGCTGAACGGGCGGGGCGCCACGGCGACTGACTGCCTGCGCGCCAGGCACTGGGGCATCCGCCCGGCCGGCCCACGGGGTGCGAGGCCGACGTGGAGTTGGCCTTCGAGTTGATGATGGGCGTCAGCCTGGCGGCGTGTGCTGGCCTGCGCGCCTTTCTGCCGCTGCTGCTGCTAGGCCTTATAGCCCGCTTCACGGACCATGTGGAGCTGGGACGATCCTATCAGTGGCTGGCCTCGGACCCCGCGCTGATCGTTTTCGGCTCGGCCACGTTGATTGAGGTGGCGGCCGACAAGTGGCCGGCCCTGGACAACGTACTGGACGCCCTACAGAGCATCGTACGGCCCCTGGCCGGGGTAATCGCCGCCTCGGCGGTGCTCGAGGAGTTGTCGCCGCTGACGGCTACCATTGTGGGCCTCGTGTTGGGAGCTCCGGTAGCCGCCAAAGTGCACCTTACCAAGGCGGGCGTGCGGCTGGTGTCCACCCACACCACGCTGGGGCTGGCCAATCCGCTGGTCAGCGTGGCGGAGGACGTTACCAGCCTGGCGGGCTCGACATTGGCCGCCTTCCTGCCGCCAGTCGCCTTTGCGCTGGCCGTACTGGGTCTGTACCTGGCCTTCCGGCTCTCTGCGAAGGTGCGTCGGGAGCTTAGGGCCGTACGGGACGGCGGCCGGCGCCGCAAGGCGGCAGGCTAGTCCGACCGTGCTCGCCGACCGGCGCGCCGGCGGGCCGGCCGGCACAGCTACCTTGGCCGCAAAGGCAGTGGAGCCATGGCAAAGCGAATACTGGTCATTGACGACGACCCCGACATCCGCGAACTGATCGCCACCCAACTGGGCTCTCTGGGCTACGAGGTGCGCACGGCTCACGACGGCGTCGAGGGCCTGGACGCCTGCCACGCCCAGAAGCCGGACCTGATGATAGTGGACGTGATGATGCCGGGCCTGGACGGCTTCCAGTTCGTGGACTTCGTCACCAAGAATCCCTATACGGTTGACATCCCCTGCGTCTTCCTCACCGCCAAGGACCAGCTTCCCGACAAGGTCAAGGGCCTTCAGATGGGCGCCTACGACTACATGACCAAGCCCTTCAGCATGGGGGAGCTGGTGGCCCGCATCGAAGGCATCCTGGCCCGCCACGCACAGCAGGCGGCGCGCGTCGCCGACGACACCCTGGTGGCCGGCAGGCTGGACGACATGCACCTGTCCGACATCGTCCAGACGGTCGAGCAGACCGACCTGACCGGCGTTCTGCGCATGACCCATGCCCGGGCCGCCGTGGAGATCTGGTTCAACGAAGGTCGCATCGTGGCCGCCAAGGCCGACGGGGCCGAAGGCGAGGACGCCCTCTACGAGGCGCTCAAGTGGCGCAAGGGCGAGTTCCGCTTCGAGAAGTGCGAGCCCCCGACCACCGAAGGCCTGGGGGAGAATAACCTGGCGTTGATGATGCGCGCCTACCAGCGCCTGGACGAAGATGCAGACAAGGCCGGCAGCGACGATCCCAGCTAGCGACACCCAAGGATGGCGGCCCATGCCCGAACAACCCAGCGCAGACCCTCTGACTCAGGTGTTGCAGGAACTCCGCCGCCGGCGCGGCGACGTCATCGGAGTGGCCATCGCCAGCGTTGACGGCTTTCCCATCGCCTCTGACGTGCCCCCGGACGTCGAGGGCGAGGAGCTGGCGGCTCTAAGCGCCGAGCTCTTCAGCCAGAGCAGTCGGTCGAGCACGCAGTTCGGGGGCGGAGACCTGACCGAGCTCTACGCCCGCGGAGAGCAGGGCTATCTGGTCGTCATGAAGGCTGGCGAGGAGGGCCTGCTGGTGTGTCTGGCCGCCGCCGAGGCCTCGCTGGGCATGCTCATGGTCGAGTTGCGCAAGGCCGCCGAACAGGTCGAGGAGCAGCTCTGACGTCCCCCAACGCCCTCCGAACCGCAGACGCGCCCCCGCTTACACACCAGCCACCCCAATGATACTCGGCATCGCCCCGCGGCATGGCTACACCCTGACGGGCTGCGGCCGGGCGCCCCGACATCTCCCAACCGAAGTTGACCCCGCCAGCAGGAAGGCCTACGCCGGGCAACGAAGTCCACTGACCGTCCGCCGCAGAGAATGGAGATGATTGCTCGTGGCGCGCTACCTGCTTGTGGTACTGCTCTTGGGCGCGTCGCTCAGGCCCGTGGCCGTCGCACAGGAGACCGGCGACGTCCCCGACGGGTTCGTGCCCCTCTTCAACGGCGAAGACCTGACTGGATGGGTGGTCATGGGCAGTGACATGTGGGAGGTCAACGACGGCATCATCCACTGTACTGCCGAAGGGCGTGGCTGGCTGCGCAGCGAGAAGGAGTATGGCGACCTGGTCCTGCGCGCCGAATACCGCATCTACCCCAAGGGCAACAGCGGCATCTGGGTCCACGCGCCGCTCCGAGGCAGGGCCTCCTCCATCGGCATGGAGTGCCAGATTCTCGACGACCACGGCCGGCCACCGCGCAAGGGCGGCTCGGGGTCCTTCTACAACGTCATGGCTCCCGCCAAGAACATGGCCAAGCCCGCCGGTGAGTGGAACCAGGTGGAGATCGCCTGGATCGGCGACATGGTCAGCGCCGTCCTCAACGGCCAGAAACTGTGGGAGGTGGACCTGATGGACGAGGAGCTCAACGCCAGCCTGCCTGACGACCGCAAGGCCTCCAAGCGCCAGCGTCGGGGTTACATCGGCCTCTCCAAGCACACCGGCCCGGTGGACTTCCGCAACATCTACATCAAGGACCTCGACGAACAGGGAGGCGCCGAGGGGTAGCGGCAGGGCGAACTGAGACGGCACTGGCCGCTAGTGACGCACAGTGGCGGTGCTCATTCTGAGGCCCGCGCGATGATCGCGCGGGCCGCGACGATTCCCGAGGCCGAGGCCTGCACCAGGCCGCGGGTGATGCCCGCCCCGTCCCCGATGGCGAACAGCCCCTTGACCTGGGTCTCCAGGTCGGCCGAGACCTGCACCCGCGAGGAGTAGTACTTGGCCTCCACACCGTACAGCAGCGTGTAGCGACCGGCCACGCCCGGCGCCAGGGCCTCCATGGCCTCCAGCATCTCCAAGATGCTGGCCAGGTGGCGATGCGGCAGCACGAAGCTGAGGTCGCCGGGCGTCGCCTCCTCGAGGCTGGGCCGGATGGTGCTGTGCTCCAGGCGGTGGTGGGTGGAGCGGCGCCCCGCGCGCAGGTCCACCAGGCGCTGCACCAGCACCCCCTCGCCCAGCAGGTTGGCCAGCCGCGCGATGTATTGGCCGTAGGCGATGGGCTGGTCGAACGGCTCGGTGAAGCTGCTGCTGACCAGCACGGCGAAGTTGGTCTGGTCTGTGCGCCGATCGCGGTAGCTGTGCCCGTTGACGGTGACGATGCCCTCGTGGTGCTCGGTGACCACCTCGCCCCGGGGACACATACAGAAGGTGCGCACCAGGCTATCGAAGGACTTGGAGAAGTAGCGCAGCTTGACCTCGTAGAGCTGCTCGGCGAGGGAGTCCATCACCGCGGCCGGCACCTCCACACGCACCCCCACGTCCACGGGGCTGTGCCCCATCCCCAGCCCCAGGTTCGAGGCCTGCTCCATAAGCCAGGCCGCGCCGCTGCGGCCGGGAGCCACGATGACGGCCGGCGCCAGCAGCTCGCGCCCCTCCCCCCGCACTCCGACCACCGTCCCGTCTTGTACCAGCAGTTCCTCGGCGGCCGCGTTGGTGAACACGTGCACCCGCGCCGGCAACGCCTCCCGCATGCGCGCCAAAAGCCGCGGGCAGCGCTCCGTGCCGAGATGTCGAATGCGCGCCGTCAGTAGCTCCAGCTCGGCCCTCACCGCCCGGCTCTGGAGCTCCTCGATGAAGCCTTGATCCTCCCCGAACACCTCCTCCGGCGCCCCAAAGCGCAGGTAGGTCCGATCAACCTCCTCGATCAGCTCCTCGGCGCGCGCCCGGCCCACGTACTCGCCCAGATGCCCACCGATGTCAACCGACAGGTTGAGCTTGCCGTCGCTGTAGGCGCCGGCGCCGCCCCACCCCGAGACCAGCGCGCAGGGGCGGTGCTGCGTGCACGCCACGCCCTTCTCTCGGCGGGGGCAGCGGCGCTTGGTCATATCCGGCCCGCGCTCCAGGACGGCGACCTCGAGGTCGCTCTCCTCAGCCAGGGTCAACGCCGCGAAGATCCCCGCCGGACCGGCGCCGACGATTACGACGTCGTAGTTCCCGCTGCCCACCGGCCTACCCGCCCTCCACCATCTTCTTCAACCCGGCCAGGGTCGCGTCGCTCATCTCCTGCACCTTCTGCTGAAGCAGCCCCTGGATGAGGGCCCCCACGCCCGGGATGTCCTTGGCGAACTCCAGCCTGAGCACCGATTCGCAGCCTTCCTCGGCCTCCGAGAAGCTCCACGTGCCCTCATACACATCGAAGTCGCCCCCGGTCTGCTTGAAGGTGCAGGTCAAGGCGTCGTCGTCCCACTGGTCTTCCTCGGTCCAGTCGAAGCTGATGTTCCTCCCGAAGGCCTCCACGCTGCCCGCCCACTTGGTGACCGCCCGGTTGCCCTCCCGCTCCAACACCTCGATGCTGCTGACGTTATCCAGGAAGTCGGCCAGCTCCGCGATTCGGTCCCGAGCGGCGGCGTAGACATCGGCGGGCGGCGCGTTGATGGTGGTCTTGCTCTCGACTGTGGGCATCGCTCATCTCCTCGTGGCTCAAGTGCATCGTGTCGCCGTGGGGCCTGCTGCCTCTCGGTCGGGCAGCAGGGCAGCCCATTGGGCGTACGTACGTAGCTGCTCCCGCGCGTACCACCTGACGATCTCCAGGCCCTGCGGCAGGCGGGTGGGCCATCGCTCCAACGGACACGGCAGCCATTCCACCAGGCCGAAGAGCCGACAGATCAGGGGTCGGGCAGGATACACCACGCAGCGCCCCCCTACTACGTCGCGGAAGGCGCAGGGCTGGGCGAAGGGCTCGGCTTTCTCGCGGGGCGGATTCGGGGGGCGAACAGGGTCGCGCGTGCGGATCTGTTCATACTCCCACCGCGTCATCCTGATCTCGCCGGCGCACTTCTCCCCGCAGCCGTCGCAGCCGTCGCACTCGTCGTTGGGCAGGGCCTCATACATCCGCGCCAGCGACCACGAGCGCCAGTCCGCGGGCAGGAGCACCGGTTGCCAGTTCTCCGGGCTCAGGGGAGCTTCGCCTCCTGCTCGCGTTCTACCACGGCGCGGGCGAAGAAGTCGTAGAAGGAAATCCGGGCTACCAGCTTCGCGTTGCCCCCCGCCTGGCCCTCGGGCGGTTTCAGACTGAAGACGACCTTCCTCTCGCCGCCCCCGGGAAGCTCCGTGAAGGTCCACTTGCCCAGCGGCGTCGCCACCCAGTCGCGTCCAGCGACCAAAGTGATCCGGGGAGCCTTGACCAAGCGCTGACCGCCGTTGCGCAACACTACACTTGCCCGTCCGCTGCGCCTCTCGGTGCTGATCTCCGCTGTTAGATGGTGGCCCGCGAAGCTCGCCTCCGACAGGCACCTGCGCGCCTCCGCGAAGCCCGCCAGGACCACCTCACCCGGAACCGGCACTCCGCCCTCCCGCTCGGAGGCTCCGGCCAGCTCGGCCAGATTGCGGTACGCCGCCTCCGCCCGGGCCAGCTCTATCAGCGCGGCATGCACCTCGCGCAGGGCCGTGACACTGTCGTGCCGCGGCCGTCCCGCCGCGGCTACGGTGTGGCGATGTGCCTGCGCCAGCGCCGAGACCAGGTTGGCGCCCAGTTCGGAAGGCGCAGCCCCAGTGTGGGCCCCCACGGCCCCCTGCAACCTCTCGATGGCCGCCTTGGCCTCCTTCAGCCACTCGGCGGCCGACTTGTCCGGTTCCTGCGCCGTAGCCACCCCCGCGGCCAGCGCCCAAGCCATGGCCCCCAGGCACGCTCCCCTTGCGCTGGCCCACTCCCGGAACCCGACCATGATCATGTCCTGGCCCGAGCGACGAACTCCTTGATCCGGCGCTCGAGCTTCACCCGCGGGAAGAACACCACCCGGCCGCACTGGAGGCACTTCGCCTTGATGTCCGCGCCCGTGCGTACCACCTCCCACACGTCCGCGCCACAGGCGTGCGCCTTGCGCAGGCGCACCTGATCGCCCACCTCGATCCTCAGTGGGAGCACCCTCAGTCCTCCGCGCCCGCCGGGCCCTCCCGAGCTGCGTCCCGGCCGCAGGGGATGGTGAAGCTGAAGGTGGAGCCTCGCCCGGGCTGGCTCTCCGCCCAGATGCGGCCCCCGTGCGCCTCCACTAGGTGCTTGGTCAGGTATAGCCCCAGGCCGGTCCCCGTCACTCTCTCCGTAGCGCCGCTCTTGACGCGCCGGAAGCGCTGGAAGAGCTGCGGCATCTGGTCCTCTGGTATCCCCACGCCCTGGTCCTTCACGCTCACGCTCAACTGGCCATCTTGCTCGCCCAAGCTCACTCGGACCAGTCCGCCCCGAGGGCTGTACTTGACGGCGTTGCTCAGCAGGTTCGACAGAATCTGGTACAGTTTGTCCCGGTCGGCTTCAGCAGACCCCAAGCTGGCCGGCGCCTCCACCTCGAACCTGTGCTCCGGGGCACTCGGCTTGATGGCCTCGACGGCCTCCTGCACGATGGCGGGCAGGTCGCTCACCAGCGACCAGTTCATCTCCAGCGGCCGGCCCGCCTCGATGCGCGCGATGTTCAGAAAGTCCTCAATCAGCCGGCGCATAAGGTCTACCTGCGAGTCAATGATGCGCAGGGATTGCAGGGCATCTGGCGGTACGCTGTCCTGCGGCTGCTGCGCCAGAAGCGCCGTGAAGCCCTTGATGGCCGTCAGCGGGCTCCTGAGCTCATGAGAGGCCAGCGACACCAGCTCGCTCTTCATGCGGTCCAACTCTTTGAGCTGGGTGATGTCGCTGAACACAACCACCGTCCCTGTGACGCCCTCCTCGCCCGCGACCGGGGCCGGCGTCGCCCGCAAGACCATCTGCTGGGGCGCGGCCACGGTGAGCTCCCGGCTGAGGATGGGGTAGTCGCTGGCCACGATGTCGGCGAACAGGGCGGCCACGTTCTCCTCTGCAAAGCACTCCGTAGCCGGGCGCCCGACGACGTCCTCCTCGCGGATGCTCAGCATGTGCTCGGCCGCTTCGTTGACGCGCACGATCTTGCCCTCTGTATCCAGGCCCACCAGGCCGTCCGCCATCCCTTGCAGGATGGCCTCCATCTTGTTGGTCTCCGTGGCCAACTCGCGGTTGGCTATGCGCAACTCGCGGTTGGCGAAGTCCACCCGCTGTTCCAGCATGTTGTAGAGGTGCACGTTCTCCAGGAACACGGCCGCCTGGCTGGCGATGATCTCCAGGAGCTCCCGATCCGCCTCCGTGAAGCCTCCACCGCCCGTCTTGTTGAGGACTTCGAGCACCCCGATAATGCGGTCCTGCACCTTCAGCGCCACGCAGATGATGTCGCGGACCGGGAACTCCACGGCATCCGCTATGTCACGGCGGAAGCGCCGGTCGCGGCTGGGATCGGACACGATGACCGATTCCCCGGTCTGGGCCACGTACCCCACTACCCCCTCGCCCACCGGCACGCGAAAGGCCTTGACCTCCTCACCCTTCTCGCCCAGCGCCACCTCGAAGACCAGCTCATTTCGCTCCTCGTCGAGGGTCAGCAGTGAGGAAGCCTCCGCCTCCAGCGCGCGTCGCGCCCACTCCAGGATGGCCCGCAGCAGCTCGGGTCGGTTCAGCGTGGAGCGCACGATCCGACCAATGGCGGTGAGCGTGTCAATGGCGGACTGCGCCCGAGCCCGCGAGCGATCCGCGGCCGCCGCCCCCACGGCTGTGAGGAGCAGCCCGGTGAACCCCGTGGCCGCCAACGGCTCGGCCAGGCGCACCACGACGCCCCCGAAGAAGAGCAGCATTCCCACCACGGCCGCGGCGGCCATTACGGCCACGAAGGTGAGCGCGGCGCCGCCCGGGCCGCGCGCTGCGCACAGGAAGCCGGTCAGCAGCGCCAGCAGGACGGCGGTCACGACGGTCACCCAGGCCGGCGGGGCGGTCAGGAAGTTCCCACGCAGGATGTTGGCGGTCATCGTCGCCTGAAGCTCCGCGCCGGGCATCGCCGGATGGACCGAGACGCGGCGCTTGACTCCCTCCGGCCCCGTCTTGCCCACGATGACTATCTTCTGGGCCAAGTCGTCCGCCGGCACGGCGCCAGCCAGCACCTCGCTGAACGGGAAGTAGCGGAAGGCGAGGTACGGGCCGTAGTGGTTCACATACGTCTCGTCGCCCGGAAGCAGCGGTATCTCGATCCCGTCCAACGTCGCCCGCGTCCCCGGCCGCACCTGCATCGAGCCGGGCGCCAAGCCGTTGGCAACGCGGGCCAACTCCGCAGCGAAGGAGGGGCAGGGCCGATCCTGCCAGGCAAGGGAAACCGGCATCGCCCGCGTAACGCCATCGAGGTCCTGCACGACGTTGACGGCGCCCAGCCCGGCAGCCGCCTCACACAGCGCGTCGCCCGGCAGGTAGGGGTCGAACCAGGCCACCGCAGGGGCGCGAGCCTCCTGCTCGAACCTGCCCAGGAACCGCTCCATGGCGGGGGCCGCATGCTCATCGGAGCGGGTCTCAAGCCCTCCGTGGCGTCCGAAGTACAGCGGCAGAACCACGTTCCCCGCGGCGCCGATGGCCTCGGCCAGCTCCAGCTCGCCCTGGTCCTCCGACTCGCCCGGCGGGTAGGTCAACTCGACGAGGTCCAGTCCTATGACCAGGGCTCCGGCCTCGCGCAGTGTACCGACCATGTCCGCGTAGTACCTGCGCGGCCAGGGCAAGGCGCCCAGGACGTCGAGGCTCTGGTCGTCAATGGCGACGATCACGATCGGGTCGGGAGCCAGGCGGTGGCCGCGCACGCGGAAACGCAAGTCTACCAGCTTGCCCTCCAGCGTTTCCAGCAGGGCAAACTGGTATAGCACTAGCACCAGCACGGCGGCGGCCAGGCCGATCAGCAAGCCCCTTCGGCTCTCTCGCGGCGTGCGCATAACCGCTCCCGCGCCGGTATTCAGTCACCGGCACTCTTCTCCGCTAGATGGGCCGTGTCCTCGCTGGAGCGGCCCCAGCCGCCCCTCCCGTCTCTGTGGCAGATTGGTGGGTGGGCTCTATGGCCCGCTGGCGGCGCCTGCGGGATCATCCTGCTTCGGGGAGAGGAGCCAGCGGCGGGCAACTTCCTGCGGGCTGCTCGAACGCTCCTGTCGTCCCTCGATGTCTGCAACCGCCTCCTCCACATCCTCATCGTTCGCCACCGTGAGCACCCGCTCCCCCTTCTTCACCAGCATTAGTTGCCCCCGCGCCTCTGTGCGCCGACCCTCTTGCGTGCCGGCCTCGTCCCGGCGGGCCTGGAGCCGCGCGGCCTCCCGCTGCGCCTCCTCCAGCTCACGCTCGAGCACCAGCACCTCCTGAGCAGTGATGTAGCCGCGCACGAAGGTGCCCAGGGCCCGCCGGCCGACCGCAGAGAAAAGCACAAGCGCTGCCAACACGATCAGCAGCGCTTTGAGTCTGCGTCCTACACCGCCAGAACGCCGCCCGGAAAGGCGACGCGCGGGCTGCGGCCCGTGCCTCGACATTGGCTTCGTCTCCTGGTGCGAAGATTGCTGCGATGCGCCGCTAGTACACAACTCGGGCGTCGTCCGGCCCTGCGCAGTGCGCCCTAGGCTCGCAGGCTGTAGAAGGCCTCGCGGCCCGCAAAGCGCCCGGTGTCACCAAGTTGCTCCTCGATCCGCAGAAGCTGGTTGTACTTGGCCACCCGGTCGCTGCGCGAAGGCGCCCCCGTCTTTATCTGCCCCGCGTTCACCCCCACCACTATATCGGCAATGGTCGAGTCCTCCGTCTCGCCGCTGCGGTGCGACACCACTGCCGTGAACCCGGCCCGCTTGGCCATCTCGATGGCGTCTAGAGTCTCCGTTAGTGTACCTATTTGGTTCACTTTTATCAAGATGGAGTTGATGGCTTTCTCCTCGATGGCGCGCTTAAGGTACTTAGTGTTGGTCACCGTCAGGTCATCGCCCACAATCTGCACGCGCTCGCCCAGCCGGGCGGTGAGCTCCACCCAGCCGTCCCAGTCGCTCTCCGCCAGGCCGTCCTCGATGGACACGATGGGGTACTTGCCCACCAGCTCCTCGTAGAAGTCTATCATCTCGGTGGTGGACTTCTCCTCGCCTTCGCCCTCCAGCACGTACTTGCCGTCCCTGTAGAACTCGCTGGCCGCTGGGTCCAGCGCCACCGCGATGTCGTCGCCGGGCCTGTAGCCCGCCTCCTCAATAGCGTGGACGATGGCGCGCAGTGCCTCCTCGTTGTCGTCGAAATCCGGCGCGAACCCGCCCTCGTCCCCCACGGCCGTGCTCATGTCTCGCTTGGCGAGCACCCCCTTGAGGGCGTGGAAGGTCTCGGCCCCCATGCGCAGCGCCTCGGCGAAGCGCTCGGCGCCGATGGGCGCCACCATGAACTCCTGGAGATCCAGGTTGTTGTCGGCGTGCGCGCCGCCATTGACGATGTTCATCAGCGGCACCGGCAGGTCGCGTGCATTGACCCCACCCAGGTACTGATAGAGCGGCATGTCCAGCGCCTCCGCCGCCGCCTTGGCGACGGCCAGGCTCACGCCCAGGATGGCGTTGGCGCCCAGACGCCTCTTGGTCTCGGTGCCGTCCCGCTCCAGCATGAGCTGGTCAATGCCCACCTGGTCGGTGGCGTCCAACCCCAACAGATCGGGCGCGATCTCGTCGTTCACGTTGTCAACCGCCTTGGTTACGCCCTTACCCCCATACCTGTCCTCGTCGCCGTCCCGCAGCTCCAGCGCCTCCCGCGTGCCCGTCGAGGCCCCCGACGGCACCGCCGCACGGCCCACGGCCCCGCCCTCCAGCCACACCTCCACCTCCACGGTGGGGTTGCCCCGCGAATCGAGGATCTCGCGCCCGTGTACGTGCTCGATGGTGGTCACTGCGTACCCTCCTAGTCCGGGCCCTATCTGGCAAGCGCCGCGCCGGCCGGCGGAGCCAAGCCCTACTGGCCCTCGGCCGCCTCGGCCCGTTCCTCGCGTACCACGGCTTGGGCGGCGGCCAGACGAGCGATGGGGACGCGCAGCGGCGAGCAGCTCACGTAGTCCATGCCCACCAGGTGGCAGAACTCGACCGAATTCGGCTCCCCGCCGTGCTCGCCGCAGATGCCAACTTCCAGGTCGGGCCTAGTCTGTCTTCCGCGCTCGGTGCCCATGCGCACGAGCTGGCCCACACCCTCGCGGTCCAGCACGTCGAAGGGGTTAGTCTGAACGATGCGCTGCTCCACGTAGTCGGGGATGAACTTCCCCTCCACGTCGTCCCGGCTGAAGCCGAAGGTGGTCTGGGTCAGGTCGTTGGTGCCGAAGGAGAAGAACTCCGCCTCCCTGGCGATCTCGTCGGCGCACAGGGCCGCGCGGGGTAGCTCGATCATGGTCCCGATCATGTACTCCAGCCCCACGCCCTGCTCCGCCATCACCTGCTCGGCCACCTCGCGGGCGTCCCGCTTGGTGATCTCCAGCTCCCCCAGGATGCCCACCAGCGGGATCATCACCTCGGGAATCGGGTTCTTGCCTTCCTTCTTCAACTCGCAGGCCGCCTCGAAGATGGCGCGCACCTGCATGCGATAGACCTCGGGGAAGGTCACCCCCAGGCGGCAGCCCCGATGCCCCAGCATGGGGTTGGCCTCATGCAGGGCGGCGGCCGCCGCCTCGATCTCATCCGCGGACTTGCCAATGATCTCCGCCAGCTCTTCCGCATCCTGCCGCGCCTGGGGCAGGAACTCGTGCAGCGGCGGGTCCAGCAGCCGGATGATCACCGGCAGTCCATCCATGGCCTCCAGGATGCCCTTGAAGTCCTCGCGCTGGTGCGGCAGAAGCTGTGCCGCGGCTGCCTCTCGCTCCTCGGAGTTCTCCGCCAGGATCATGCGCTGAAAGGCCGGCAGCCGCTCCTCGCCGAAGAACATGTGCTCCGTCCGAGTCAGGCCGATGCCCTCGGCCCCCAGCGCCCGTGCCAAGGCCGCGTCCTCCGGGGTGTCCGCGTTCGTCCGCACTCCCAGCCGCCGCACCTCATCGGCCCAGGGCATAAAGGTGGCGAAGTACTGGTACAACGGCGCCTCCTCCGCCTTCATCCGCCCCTCTAGCACCTGCATGATGGGCGAGGGCACGGTGGCCACGTCACCCAGCATCACCTCTCCGGTGGTCCCGTCTATGGAGACGTAGTCGCCCTTCTTCACCACCTGGCCGTTGACGCTGAACTGCTCCCTCTTGTAGTCAATGTCTATGGCCGCACATCCGGCCACGCAGGCCTTGCCCATGCCTCGGGCCACCACGGCGGCGTGGGAGGTCTTGCCGCCCTCCGCGGTCAGCACCCCCTGAGCCGCCTTCATGCCGCCCACATCGTCGGGGCTGGTTTGCCTCCGCACCAACACCACTCGGGCGCTCGGGTCCCGGCGCACCGTCTCAGCCGCGTCGTCCGCACTGAAGACCACGAATCCCGCCGCCGCGCCGGGCGAGGCGTTGACACCAGTTGCCACCGCCTCCGGCCTCTGCGCCGGATCGAACTGCTCGTGCAGCAGATGGTCCAGGTGTTCGGGCTCTACGAGCATAACGGCTTCCCGCGGCGTGATCAGCCCCTCGTTCACCATGTCCACGGCCACCTTGATGGCCGCCTGCGCCGTGCGCTTGCCGTTGCGCGTTTGCAGCATCCACAGCTTGCCCCGTTCGACGGTGAACTCCAGGTCCTGAATGTCCTTGTAGTGCCGCTCCAGTCGCTTGCTTATCTGCTCGAACTGTGCATAGATGTCGGGCATGACCTCCTGCAACTTGGCGATGGGCATGGGCGTGCGTCGGCCCGCCACCACGTCCTCCCCCTGTGCGTTGACCAGATAGTCGCCGTACAGCACGTCCTCGCCGGTGGCCGGGTCGCGCGTGAAGGCCACGCCCGTGCCCGAGTCATCGCCCAGGTTCCCGAACACCATGGTCTGCACGTTGACGGCGGTGCCCATGTCGTGGCTGAGCTTGTGAATCTGGCGGTAGGTCACCGCACGGGGCACGTTCCACGACTTGAACACTGCCTCGATCCCCATCATGAGCTGCTGCCACGGATCCTGCGGGAAGGGCTGCCCCGTCTCCTTCTGGATCAATACCTTATACTGCTCGCAGATGCGCTTCAGGGCTTCGGCGTCCAGTTCCGTATCGCGTTCGACCCCTTCCTCCTCTTTCACGCGGTCGAAGATCTCGTCGAAGGCCTCCTTCTCCACCTCCAGGACCACGTCGCCGAACATGTTCAGCAGTCGCCGGTAGGCGTCGTAGGCGAAGCGCTCGTCGTCGGCCAACTGGGCCAGGCCCTGCACGGTCTCGTCGTTCAGCCCCAGGTTGAGGACGGTCTCCATCATGCCCGGCATGGAGATCTTGGCGCCCGACCGCACCGATACCAGCAACAGGTTCTCGGCTTGGCCGAACTTCTTGCCCGTCTGCTTCTCCACCTCGGCGAGGGCTGCCCGCACCTGCTCCTCCAGGCCCGGCGGGAAGCCGCCGAGCTGCTGGTACTCCATGCACGCCCCCGTGGTAACGATGAACCCCGGCGGCACCGGCAGCCCGGCGTTGGTCATCTCCGCCAGGTTGGCTCCCTTGCCGCCCAGCTCGTCCCGCATGTCCTTGTTGCCCTCGCCAAACAGGTACACGTACTTGGGTACTGCCATCGAAGTGTCTCCTTCGTGAATGCGTCGGGGCTGCCGCCCCGCATGCTCGTCTACTGCTGGCCGCCGCGCGGAGGGAGTACGGCCTGGGTGGCACGGCCAGTTGCCCTCAGAACTCGTCTTGCAGAGCCCGGCTATGCTCCAGCCGGACGAAGCTCTCTCTTTCCGACTTGGCCACCACGCGCTCCGGCACCGCCAGCACCCGATACGTTCTCACGCTGGCACCCAGGCGCACCTCTATCTCCTGCCCGGCCCGCGCCTCTTTGGCGGGCTTGGCGCGCGCGCCGTCCACCAGCACCAGCCCACGCTGGCACAGTTCCCGGGCCTTGGTGCGGCGCTTGACGATGCCCACGGACTGTAGGAACTTGTCCAGTCGCACCCCCGTGCTCCGCCCAAGGGAGGGTCACTCGCGGGACTTGGCCCCGTCCCAGAGCTGGTCCATCTCCGCCAGGGACATCGCGGCCAGGTCCCGCCCCTGTTCGGTGGCGGCCCGCTCAATCGCCTCGAAGCGACGTCGAAAGCGGGCGTTAGCCCGTCGCAGGGCGTCCTCCGCATCCACACCCAGCCAGCGCGCCGCGTTGACTACGGCGAACAGCAGGTCGCCCAGCTCATCGCGCACTTGCTCGGAACTGGCTCCGGCCGCGGCAAATGCGCCCTTCAACTCGTCCAGCTCCTCCTCTACCTTGGCGATGGGGCCCTCCACATCGTCCCAGTCGAAGCCCAGGCGGGCCGCCCGCTTCTGCGCCTCGGCCGCATGCATCAGAGCCGGCAGGGACTTGGGCACCCCATCCAGCGCGGACCGCCGGTCTTCGTCGCCGGCCTCCTCGCGCTTGAGGCGCTCCCAATTGACGAGGACCTCCTCCGCGTCCTCGACGGTGAGCTCGCCAAACACGTGCGGATGGCGGCGCCGCAGCTTCCGCACGATGCGCTCGGCCACTTCCTCCAGGTCGAAGGCGCCTTGCTCCGCCGCGATCTGCGCGTGAAAGACGATCTGCAAGAGCAGATCGCCGAGCTCCTCGGCCAACTTGTCCGCGTCCTGTGCGTCAACCGCCTCCAACACCTCGTGGGCTTCCTCGAGCAAGTACCGCTTCAGGCTCTCATGCGTCTGCTCGCGGTCCCACGGGCAGCCCCGCCGCGACCGCAGCGTGGCCATCACCTCGGCCAGTTGGTTGATCGCGCTCATTCGCTGCGTTCCGCCGACCTGCGGCCGTGGCGCCGCGCCTGGGTCCTCGGCCGCACCTGCGTCACTCCTCCGGCTTCTCGGGCTTCTTCGATGGCGGGGTGGTAGGTTGCTTCTTCCTGGCCTCGCCGGCGGGCTTCTTCTCCGGCTTGGCCCCTGCCTCGCTGCCGGCTCCCGTCTCCTTCTTCTCGGCCGGCGGGGGCGGGAGCTCGGCGCCCGCGCCCGCATCAGTGGGCTCGGCACCGGTGCCGAACTGCGGCAGCGCCTCCGGCGAGGCGAACTCCTCCTGAAGGAAGCTGTACTGCGGCCACAGGATGGTGACGTTGTACTTCGCCTTCATCTCCTCCAACAGCTTTGGCCAGCTTTTCCCCTTCTGTAGCCGTAGCCGCTCCTTGCAGTCCTCGGCGATCACGGGGTCCCTCAGGTCGCCCTTCACCGGAGGCGTCCTATCCTCCAGTCGCACGATGTACCAGAAGTCGTCGGCGCCCACAACGTCCGAGAGCTCCCCCGGCTCCAGGTGCTCCACTACGGCTTGCAGCACGGTGGGGCGGATTAGCTCCAGGGGCGTGGGCCGACGCGCCCCGCCCACGGCGGCCGTGGCATCGCTGACCGAGTGCTCGCGCGCCAGACTGGCGAAGTCGGCGCCGGGCTTCTTCAGCTCCGCCAGTATGCGCCTGGCCTCGTCCTTGCTGTCCAAGACGATCTCGGAGATGGCATAGAGCGCCGGGCGATCGTAGTCCCGTCGGTTCTGCTCGAAGAACTCCCTGACTTCCTCCTCGCTGACGGTGACGTCTTTGGTCAGCAGCTGCCGCACCAGCAGCTCCAGCTTGCGCTCCCGGCGCAGGCTTGCCTCGGTCTGTCCGCGGCGGGCCAGCTCCCGCTCCCAGGCCTGCGGGCCGCCGACCTGCTGCATGGCCCTCTGTAGGTCCTGATTGAGTTGCTCCTCGGAAACGACGATCCCCTGGGCCGCCGCCTCTCGGGTGATCATCTCCGCCATCACGAGCTTGAGCACCGCGTCACGCCCAGCCTGGCGCTCCAGCTCAGCGTAGAACTCCTTCTCGCTGATCTTCTCGCCCCCGACGACTGCCACCGGCCCTTGGCCACAGCCTGCCAACACGACACACGAAAACGCGGCGATCGCGCCGCGAAGGAAGCGTAGCAAGACACACAGCCCCTTTCCAGGGAGCCAGGTTTTAGGGTCGCGTATTATAGCATACGGGGGGCAAAAGGCAAAGGAGGAGTGCGCCGGAGGCAGCAGCCCAGTCCCGCTCAGCCTAGGGCGCCGCCACTACGCCTCCGACTCCTGGCTCAGCTTGGCGCGCAGGCGCAGTATGGCCTGGGTGTGGATCTGGCACACGCGCGACTCAGTGACCCCCAGGATCTCCCCGATCTCCCGCAGGGTCAACTCCTCGTGGTAGTACAGCGCAATGACCAGACGCTCCCGCTGGGGCAGCGTGTCTATGGCCGCGGCCAAAGTGCGACCCAGCTCCCGCTCCTGAGCGATGGTCAGTGGGTCCTGCTCCAGCGTCCCCTGGCGGGGCTCGGCCTCCCGCTTCGGGGCTAGATCCCCTCCCGCCAGGAGCTCCTCCAGCGACAGCAATGCAATGGGGCTGGCCGCCGAGAGCAGGCGATGATACTCGTCCACCGACATGCGCAGCGCCTCCGCCATCTCCTCCTCATCCGGCGAGCGGCCCAGCCTGCTTTCCAGCTCGGACAGCGTGCGCTCGATGCGCCGACATTTCTCGCGTACGCTTCTGGGGGCCCAATCCTGGGCCCGCAGCTCGTCCATGACAGCACCCCAGATGAGAGTGGTGGCGTAGGTCTCGAACTTCACTCCCCGGTGTGGCTGGAACCGATCCACGGCGTTGATCAGTCCCACTATGCCGCAACTGATCAGGTCCTCCCGGTCCACGCTCTCGGGCAGTGACACCATCACGCGGCCCACCACCGACTCGACCAGTGTGACGTGCTGCGCGATGATGGCCTGGCGCGCCTCCTCAGTATCGGCCCAACCGGCGTAGTCTTGCTCAGCCCGAGATGGGCTCAGGACTGGTCACCCTCTCTCCCGCGCCCTCCTTCGTCAAAGGCGGGCGCTCCACGTCCACGGTGCCACGCGGCACTATGGGCACCGCCGGGTCAATCTCGTCGCCCGCCACCACCACCAGCCACGGCAGAGCATCCCGCAGCAGCTCCCACACCCCGCGCCGCGCCTGCGGCGAGCACATGAGCACTACCTGCCCCGCCTCCTGCCCCGCCGCGGCCAGCTCCAACTGCTCCACGAGCTCAGCAACGCTCTCCGCCGGCAGCACAGCCGCGGGGGCCGCGTTCTGGGCCTCCGCCTCTGCTAGCGCCTCCTCCACCAGCGCGCCCAGCATCCAGGGACGCGCCTCTCCCGTCGGCTCAGCCACCTGCCGCGTGATCGTAGGCACCAAAGCGCGGCGGGCTGCCTCCGCCAGATGGCGCGGCTCCCGGCTCTCTTCGGCGGCGTCAGCGATGCGTTCCAGAATACCTATCGGATCGGTGACCGCCAGACCTTCGGCCAGCAGCGTGGAAAACGCGCCGCGGATCGTCCCCAGCGAGACCTCCAGTCGCTCGAGCTCCTCGACCACCGCGGGCCGGCTTCGACGAACCGCCGCCAGCATGTCCTTGGCCGCCTGGCGGTCAAAGAGGGAGGGGGCGTGCCGACACAGGGTCTCGCGGAAGGCCATCACCAGGGCATCGGCTGCGGTCAGCAGCCGACAGCCACGACCGGCGGCCTTCCCTGCCTCCTCCGGGGCCAGCCACACGCTGTGCCGGCCGGCTTCGGCCGGCCCGCGCGGTCCCGCGGGTAGCTCGTAGCCTCGCGGGGCGCTGAGCAACACCTTAGCAGGCCTCAGACGGCCGCTGGCTACCTGCTGTCCCCGTATCTCGACCACAAACTCACTGGCCACCAGTCCCTCGTCGTCCGTCACCACCACCGACGGAATGCCAATCCCCAGCCTCCTGGAGACTCCCTCCTTAGCCTGCGTGAGCCGCCCCAGCAGCCCCTCTCCCTCGGCGGCCAGCCCGACCAGGGCCATGCCCAGTCGCACCGTGATCTCACCCACGCGCGGCTCCGTTGCGGCGGAAGGCGCCGCCTGGGCACGCGTGCTGACGGGCTCGGGGCGGCCTCGCGAGGCCGTCCAGGCCCACAGCATCCCCAGGCCCCCCACGATGGCCAGCGCAAGACGCGGCGCCCCCGGCACCAGCGCCAACAACAGCAGCAGACTGGCCGCGATCCACAGCGGCCCGGAGCGCAGGCCCGCCGAGGCCATCATCTCGTCCGCCGCGGCCCCGCCGGCTATCTTCGTCAGCATCAGCGCGGCCCCAGCAGACATCATGAGAGCGGGAACCAGGATGACCACGCTCTCCCCGCCTGCCAAGAGGCTGTAGCGGGCCAGCGCCTCCTGCCACGATGCCCCGCGGGACACGGCCGTGGCCGCTCCGCCTAGGAAGGTCACGGCGATGATTACGATGATGGCGATGGCCTCTCCCCTGACGAACTTCGAGGCGCCGTCCATGGCGCCGTAGAAGTCGGCCTCCGCCTCCACGGCGCTGCGCCTCGCCTCTGCCGTGCGGGCGTCAATGGCGCGCGAGCTCAGGTCGGCGTCAATGCCCATTTGCTTGCCGGGCAGCGCGTCGAGGTAGAACCGAGCCGCCACCTCCGCGGCCCGGCCGCCTCCCGCCGAAACCACCACCACCTGCACGATGGCCAGCACTGCGAATAGCCCCAGGCCCGTGCCCCAGCTGTCACCGGCCGCCAGGCGCCCCAGGGTCTCGACCAGCGCGCCGCCAGTTGCCTGCGCCAGGATCAGTCGAGCCGTCGCGATGACCAGCGCGATGCGCAGCAGGCCGCCGAGCAGCAGCAGCGAGGGGAACGCGGGGAGCTCCAGCGGATCCCGCGCCGTGAGCGCCAGCACGAGCACGATGGTGGCTCCCAGGACGTTGATGGCCAGCAGCAGATCCAATAGCGGCGCCCAGGGCCGCACCACCACCATCAGCACCACGAGAACGGCGGCCGCGCCCAACAGCAGGTCGTACCGCCGGCCGCCGCTTCTGGCCCCATCCTCGGCTTGCTCTCCCGATCGCCTCATCTCAGCCTGCGTCGCCGCTGCCTTTCCCGCCGCAGCAGCGTCAAGGGATGCCCCTCTTGGTCCCGCATCGCCTCCACGTATTCCCCGCGCGTCATCCAGGCCCGCCGCTCATGCGCCCACCGTCGGTACAGTAGATCGGCAATGCCCACCGCCAGCAACACCGCGCACAGCGTCGCCAGGAACCCAGTCACCAAAGGCTCGACCTCCCGCACCAGTCCCCGCACGCCGCCGGTCGGATCGAGCAGGAGCTCGCGCCAGCCCGAAGCCAGATAGCCCGCCGCCACGCACATGCAGGCCACGACGGCCAGTGTGCCGCCCAGCGCGCCTGCTGTCCCGCTCGGACGGCGCGGCCGCGCGGCGCGAGCCAGGGGCAGCCGGCCCGCCAGGGGGCTGCGCCATGTGAGCCCCGCTTGCACCGCGCCAGCAAGGCAAGCGGCGATCAGCGCCACCACGCCTGGCAGGAGTGTGAGTCGCCCGCACGACCAGGTTGCCGCCAGCCAGTCGCCCAACCCCGTCGCGTCCCAGCCCACCACTCCCTCGGTCAGAGCCCGACCCATCAGCTCGCCCACCAGTCCCATCAGCCGCGTTGCCACGAGGCCCACCGAGAGCATGGCGGCCGTCAAGACCACGGCTGCCGTGAGCACGGGGCTGGCCGGAACGTCGCCGGCCAGGCGCAGCTCCTCGCGCCGCCGCGCGGTGGGTGGATATGGCCGGAACTCACCAAACACCGCGGCCTCCCGCCCTCTTCCCCGGTCTGCCCACAGGCATGCAAGTCACATCGAGCCCATGAAGGCCACCAGGCTCTGGTAGGCACTGGCGAGATTGGCCGCGATGGTCGCCACCAGCAGGGGAAGCGACAGCACCACAGCGGCCAGGCCCACCACGCAGCGCACGGGCATGGCGGCCGTGATCGCCGTGAAGGCCGGCACCACGCGGGAGGCCGCGGCCAGCGCCACATCCGTGATGAACAGGGCCAGCATGGGCGGCGCACCGATCAGGATCGCAATCGCGAACATCCTGGACCCCTCCACGCCCACAGCCTCCAGGCCCGAGACGGGCGGCAGAAACTGCGAGATGGGCAGCCGCTGGAAGGACTCGGCCAGCCCTGCCAGGAGCCAGTGATGGCCCTCGATCAGCAGGAAGACCAAAGCCGCCAGCACGTAGTAGAACGAGGCCAAACCTCCACCCAGGCCGCTGCGAGCGGGGTCGAAGGCGGCGCCCATGGACAGCCCCATCTGCCTGCCGGCCAGACTGCCGGCCATCGCCGCCCCATACACGATCAGGCCGGCCAGGAACCCCAGCCCCAGGCCCACGGCCAACTCCTTAACCGCCAGCAACGCCAGAGGGCCGAGGCCCTCGCCTATGGGCCCGCTGCTCCTGCCGGCGGCGCCCGCCAGCACGGGGCAGAGCACGGCCGCCGCTCCGAAGCGCACGCGGAAGGGGATCTGACGCGCCGCAAAGGCCGGGGCTGCCGACAGCACCCCCAGCACGCGCGCGAAGACCAGGACTGCCAGGGCGAAGGAGTCCATGCCGTTACGGCACCACCTGGTGGAAGCCGCCCAGCAGGTCCGTGCTCAGGCCTTGCAGCACTGCCAGCATCCACCCCCCGAACAACAGCACCGCCAGCGCCGCAGCCGCCAGTCGTGGCACGGCGTTGATCGTCGGATCGTGCATCTGCGTGGCCGCTTGTACGAAGCTGACCGCCAGCGACACCGCCAGCACCAGCCCCAGAACCGGCCCCGCCACCTCCAGAGCCACAATGACGGCCCGCTGCGCTAACTCGACGGCCAGGACTTCGCTCATGGCCACTTCCGCTAACTGCCGGTTACGTCGTGCGTCCTCACAGGAAGCTCTGCCCCAGAGAGGCCGCCAGCAAGTGCCAGCCATCAATGAGCACGAAGACCAGCAGCTTGAAGGGCAGCGACACGACCACCGGGGGCAGCATGAAGGCGCCCACCGTCACCAGCGTGCTTGCCACCACGAGGTCTATGACCAGGAAGGGCAGGTAGATGATGAAGCCGATGGTGAAGGCCGTGCGCAGCTCGCTGATGATGAAGGCCGGAATCAGCGCCGAGGTGGGCAGGTCGGCGCGAGTCTCCGGCCGCTCCAGCTTGCCCAAGCGCACGAAGAGCGATATGTCCTTGGCCCGCGCGTGCTTGAACATGAACTCGCGCAGGGGCTTTTCTGCGGCCTCGATGGCTTGCTGCGCGGCGACCTCCCCGGCGAAGTAGGGCTGAATCGCCTCTTCATGTACCTGCGTGAGGACGGGTCGCATGGTGAAGAAGGTGAGGAACAACGCCAGCCCGAGCAGCACCTGGTTGGGCGGAATGTCCTGTGCGCCGATGGCACTGCGCAGGAAGTACAGCACCACCACGATGCGCGTGAACGAGGTGACCATGGCCAGGAAGGCCGGGGCCAGGGCGACCACGGTGATGAGCAGGATGAGCTTGGCGGTGGCCGACTCGTCGCCCCCGACCTGGGGCAGCAACTGGCCGATGCCTCCCTGCGCAGTTGCGGCAGGCCCCATCACCAAGCCGCCCAGGCAGCAGGCGGTCATGCGCACTTGATGGCGCCAGATGAGGGTTGGGCGTTGCATAGGTAAGCTCAGGCTCGGGCCCGCGGGCCCTTCTTCTCGGCCTCGTGGACGCTCGAGTCCCCCTCCACCGCCTCCTGGAATGCCGCGGCCTCCTCCTCGCCCAACTCACATAGCATCCGCAGATCGCTCCCCGAGGCGCCCAGCACCACCACCTTGTCACCGAGAGCCACCACGTAAACGCTCTTATCGCCGTCCAGGCGGGCGTGGTCCAGCACCACGATCCCCTCCCCCTCGCGCGCGCGCAGCAGCCCCCCTCGCCACCAACGCAGGCCGTAGTAGACGGCATATATCAGGCACACGACCAGGGCCAGGCTCAGCAAGGCCCGCAGCAGGTAGGAGCCTGGGCTTGCCCCGGGCTCGGGGGCCGCCTGCTGATCGAGGTTCAGCGGCAGGCTCTCAGTGTCGTTGGCGCCGAGCCCCCGTGCCAGAGCCACGCCGGCGAGCAGAGCCACGAGGAGCAGGGCGGCGCCAACGCACAGCGCGCGCCTCACGACTCCCCTCCCGCCGGGCGCTCGCATATCTCCGTAATGCGCGCGCCCAGGCTGTTCTCCACGATCACCAACTCAGCTCGAGCGATGACCTGCCCGCCCACCACCAGGTCAACGGCCTCCTCCGGCCCCTTCCCCAACGGCATCACCGATCCCGGAGTAAGCTCGAGGACCTCCCTGACGGGCACCTCGGCCTTGCCCAAACGCACCTCCACCTGGAGCGGCACGTCCGCCAACAGGCTGACGGGCGACTTGGGCTCCGCCGCCTCAGCGGGCACCTGACTCTCGCTCTCTTCGCGGGGGGCCAGACCAGTCTCGTCGGCCTCGCTCACTCTGTGTCACCTGCCTCGATGGCTGTGGCCACCTCGAAGGACAACGCGCCCGCCATGATGCCGGCCCGCCCCCGGAACTTCGGGCGTCCGTTGACCAGCAGGTGGGCCGGTTCCTCGGGGCCGATGTCCAGCACGACCACGTCGCCCACGGCCAGGTTCAGCACATCGGCCGCGGGCAGCTCCGTGACCAGCAGCCGTGCCTGCACACGCAGGCGAGTGCGGCGTATCGCCTCTGCCAGAGCCTCCCGCGCCTGCTGCCCGGCCCGCGCAGCCTCCAAGCCAACCAGCCGCTTGATCGCCGGCACCGCCAGACGCAGTTCCAGCACGACATCCCCTTCCGGCGAGGGGCTGAAGGCGGCCAGGACGTGCTCCCCGATCGCCTCCGGCGCAGGGACACCCGTCCGTAGCCGGCCCAGGCGCATCCCCGCCGGGCGGCGGCCGCCCGCCAGCGCCGTCAGCAGCCTGGCACACGCCTGCTCGAGCCAGTCGCCCAGGACGGCCATGTCCACTTCCGACAGCGCGCGCGGCTCCTCCGCAGCCTGGCTCCCCAGCAACCTGTCCACAAGCCGCGACCCGAAGCCTGCCTCTAGGCCAACCACGCCCCCTGGCTCGGTCTGCCACAGCGCCAGCGCCGCCACGGCCATCGTGGGCATCTCCGTCGGGCTCTGCACGGCTCGACACTCGCGCAGCCACAGATGCGGCTCCACTTCCTCACCCGGAGCCCACGACAGTGAACGGGCCCCCGCACGCAGACGGTCCCGCACCAGCCTCATCTGACTGAGCGTGAGGCCTTCAGCCCGCGCGAAGCTGGGGCGCTCGCAGGGATGGCCCGGCGCGTAGATCACTGATCCTCCTCAGCCGGCCACGAGCCTTCGGTGTGCCGCCACTGATACCGCAGCCGTCCCAGCTCGTCGTGGTAGGCTTGCTCCTTCCGACTCACCTCGTCCTCGTGCTGCGCCAGGCGGTGGCGCCTGAGCCGTTCCAGCGCCGCCCGGTCGGCTGCGGCTTCCAGCACGGCGTGGGCGGCGCTCCGAACCGACTGGCTGAGTCCGCGAACCCGCCGACTGCGCCGCGCCACGCTGCAGAGCAGCGCATCAGTGCGCTGGCGCCACAGCCGGAAGTCCCCGCCCCGAGCCCCCGCCGCCATGCGCGCAGCCCGCCGCGCGTCCTCCGCCGCCGCCTCCCGTCGGCGCTTCTCGTCACGCAGGCCCGCTTGCACTCGCGCCAACTCCAGACGACGCTTGCGCTCTACAACCCGGCGCCACTCTAGGGCTCCTTGCAGCCTGAACTTGAAGGCCCGCATGGCCGCTGTCCTAGTTGGGCACCAGCTCCAGCAACCGTCGCACGGACTCGGCGAACGGCGCCGGCTCGTCGCTCGACTGCGCCAGATACTGCCGCACCCGCCCCACGAGCGCGAGAGCCCGGTCTATGCGCGGGTTGGTGCCGCGCTCGTAGGCGCCGATGTTGATCATGTCCTCGTGCTCAGCGTACGTGGACAGAACGTCCCGCAGCAGCGCCGCGGCGGCGCGGTGCTCCGGCGACACGATGTCGTTCATCACCCTGGACACACTGGCCAGCACGTCTACCGCAGGATAACGTCCCTCTTCGGCGATGCGCCGACTGAGAACGATGTGGCCGTCCAGGATCGCCTTCACGGCGTCCGCGACTGGCTCGCTCAGGTCGTCCTGCTCGACCAGCACGGCATAGATGCCGGTGATGCTGCCGCGTGCGGCTGTGCCCGCACGCTCGAGCAGCTTGGGCAGCATCGCGAACACCGAGGGGGTGTACCCGCGCGTGGTCGGCGGCTCGCCGGCCGCCAGGCCCGCCTCTCGCTGAGCGGTGGCGGCGCGAGTTATCGAGTCCATCATCAAAATCACGTCCCGGCCCTGGTCGCGGAAGTACTCGGCGATGGCGGTGGCGGTGAACGCCGCCTTCAGCCGCACCAGCGCCGGCTGCTCGGAGGTGGCCACCACGACCACCGATCGCGACAGGCCCTCCCCCAGGTCGCGCTCCAGGAACTCGCGCACCTCGCGCCCTCGCTCGCCCACCAAGGCGATGACGTTGACGTCCGCGGCCGTGTGCCGGGCCACCATGCCCAGTAGACTGCTCTTGCCGACTCCGCTGCCCGAGAAGATGCCCACCCGCTGGCCCTTGCCACAGGTCAGAGGGCCGTCTATGCCGCGAATGCCCAGCTCCATTACCTCGGACACCCGCTCTCGCTGAAGCGGACTGGGCGCCTCGGCCGTCACGGGCCGACGCTCACGTACCTCGGGCGGCGGGCCCCCGTCCATGGCACGTCCGAAGGCGTCCACCACCCGGCCCAGCAGGCCCCAGCCCACGCCTATCCGCAGCGGCCCGCCTGAGGCCACCACCACGTTGCCCGGCTCTATGCCGCTCATGTCGCCCAGGGGCAGGAGCAGTACCCGCCTGTCTCGGAAGCCCACCGCCTCCGCCCTCAAGGGAGGGTCGCCGCCGGTGCGCTCGATGCGGCACAGCTCGCCGATCTGCACCATGGGTCCCGCTGACTCTATGGCCAGTCCCACCACTTGCCGCACGCGGCCAGTGCGTCGGAAGACCGGAGTGCGGCGCATCGCCTCCAGAACCGGCGTCAGGTCGGACCAGTGGGCCAGTCGCTGCCCGCTGTGAGCCTCAGTCGGCACCTGTCGCCTCCTCCAGAATGGCCTCCTCCAGGGCGGCGAGCTGTGCTTCCACCCGGGCATCTACCGTGCCCGCATCGGTATCCACCAGGCAGCCCCCGGGGCTGACGGTGGCGTCGCGCACCAGCTCCACCTGGTGTGCGCCCGCCGGCACACCCTCCTTGGCGCGAATGGCCGCTTGGGCCAGCCGCGCCTCGCTGGGGTGCACGCGGATCTTGACCGCCTGACAGTTGCGCAGCGACTCCAGCGCCTCGTCGAGAACGCGCTCGATCACGCCCTCGTTGACCTTCAGCTCGGCACGCACGATCCGCTTGCCCACCTCCGTGGCCAGAGCCAGGACCTGCGCGCGCGTCTGCGCGAGCAAACGATCCCGCTCGGCGGCGAGCTGTGAGATCACCCGCTGCACCAGCGCCCGCTGTCGCTCCAGGTCGTGCTGGCGAGCCGAGACCTCCGCTTGGCCTTCGGGGCCTGGGGCCTCGGGCACGCGAGGCAGTGCCGCCAGCGGCGCCACCGGCCGCGACTTCTCCTGTGAGCCGTCTTCGGTCTCGGCGCGAGCCTGCGTCTTGCCGACCCCGACCGGCATCACGCGAATGCCCTGCGCCTCCAGAGAGCGGACCTTCGCTACTCGCGCCATGGCATTACACCCTCATCGCGGGGGGGCAGGGCCCTCCGTTCCGATGCCGGGGCAGCCGCTAACAGCGCCTGCATGGCGCCCGCCCGCCGGCGGCTGCGGGCGAGCTTGGCTTGCAGGGCTGCGCCCGCCGCGCGCAGGGCCTCGGGCGAGGCGCTCGTCCCGCCCGCGCCCGCGGAGCCGTCCGCGCCAGACATCATCCGGGCCAGGGCCCGGCGCTGCCCGGGCTCCAGCGAGCGCAGGACCCGCCGCTGCGTCCGCGCGGGCATGGCGGGTAGAGCCGCGGCCAGCAGGGAGGGCCGCTCGTCGGCCAGCAGCCTGGCGGCGTCGCGCGCCGGCAACTCCGCCAGGAAGGCAAAGGCCTCTTCATCGGCGCTCACCTCCGCCGAGGGCGTTGCTGATGCCCGCCGTCCCGCCCAGGCGAGGGCCGCGATCAGAAGGCCCAGGGACAGGCCGATGCCGCCGGCCAGAGCCAGTTCGGCCGGTGCGAATCCCTCGGAGGGCGACTGGTCGCGGCCGGGCGAGGTGACCTGGACTGGCGGGCCGGCGGCTCCCTCTGACCGCGCAACGCCCGCCTCGAAGACCACCTGCGCCGCCGCGTCGGTGATGGTGATGTTAGTGAGGTCCAGGTCGGGGACGCGGGCGACCATGCTGCGGGCCAGGGCCAGGAGTTGGTCCGCGCTGAGCCGCGCCGCGGGCGCGAGGGTCAGGCGCGCGACGGCCGTCACCGGCCTCTGCTCGGCTGCGAAAGGCGTGTCGGCAGGCCGACTGATGAGCACATCGGCTGCTTCCACGCCCTCGAAGGCTTGCAGATAGTCGGCGACGCGTCGTTCCAGGGCCTGGTGTTGCCCATCGGACCAGGAGGTGTACGGTAGCTTCAGCAGCGAGGGACGCTCGGTCTCGGCGCGTTCGGAAGAGGTCGGTGGGGGGATGGGGGAGGTAGAGGTCGAGCTTGCGCCGGAGGAACCGGCCCCACGGCCCAACAGTGCCGCCGCCGCAGCCAGTCCGGCCAGACTCACGGCCACGAGCGGAGCCCTCCACGGGCCCGCCCGCACCCAGATGCGTCGGATGTGATCGGCAGCCCTACCGCGCGAGTCAGCTAGCACCAGCGCCCTCCGTGGCCGGAGGCTGACTCTGCGGCGCCACTCCACAGAGCGTAGCGGCCGCTCCCGCAAGGGTCCGCTTTCCCGCTCCCCGCGCGGGCGCACCCTTGGCTACCAGCCCTCTATTCCCCCCCGGACGACCGCCCTCCTTCTTCCACAGCATCCTCATTCCGATTTTCGGCATTGGGTCCACGCTGGACTATGCCGATGAACATCTCCGAACGAGCCGCATGTTCGATGAAATGGTCCGCCACCTCTGGGTCGAACTGAGAGCCCCGATGGCGATGTATCTCACCCAGGGCCGACATGGCCGAACGCGCCGCTCGGTAGGTGCGCTGCGAGGTCACGGCGTCGAAGGCGTCGCAAACCGCCAGGATCCGGGCATCCTCAGGGATATCTGGTCCACTCAACCCGTCCGGGTAGCCGCTGCCCCCGTAGCGCTCATGGTGGTGGCGGATGGCCGGCAGCAGACGGGTCAGCTCGGGCACGTGCGCCACGATCTCGGCCCCCTTGGCTGGATGCAGGCGCATGTCCTGCCACTCCACGTCGTCCAGGCGTCCCCGCTTGAGCAGCACGCGCTCGGGAACGGCGATCTTGCCCACGTCGTGCAGGGCGCCGGCCAGGTAGAGGTCCTCAACGCGCTGCTCTTCCAGGCCCAGAGCCCTTCCCAGCGCCAGGCACAGCCGCGAGACGCGCTGCGAATGACCCCGTGTATAGGGGTCCTTGGCGTCAACGGCGGCCGCCAGAGCCTGCACCGTGTTCACGAATAGCGCCCGCAGTTCCCTGGCTAAACTGGCGCTCTTCACGGCGGCGGCAACCGGACGAACCACGATCTCCAGCCTCGCCGCATCGCGGCCCCCGATGGGCCCGGCGGACGCGGGACGCAGGCAGGCCAGGGCTCCGACCAGCTCTGACGACGCCCGCAAAGGCAGCACGACCACGTTCTGGCCGGCGATGGCCAAGCGCAGCCCCTGGCCTACTACCGCCTCGAACAGGTCGGCGGCCCGGCCTGTCCCCGCCGCGCTGCCGACCAAGCGGGCGATCAGCAAGCGAAGCTGCTCCCCCGTCAGGCCTCGGTGCGCCGTTGGGGTCAACGCGCCCCCCGACGGGACCGTCAACAGGCAGGCGCCCTCGTAGTCCAGCGCGCCAACCACCAGGTCCACGATGGCTTCTGCCAGGTCCCCAAGCCCGGAAGCCCTGCTCACCTCCTCATTGACGCGTCGGGCCAGTGACAGCTCGGCGCCGGCCCGCTCGGCCAACGAGAGCTGGGCCCGGGCGATGGCCAACTCATGTGTCAGCACCGCCCACTGCTCCCTGGCCACCTCCCCGCAGAGCCGAGGAGGCCCCAGCCCTCGGTGGGTGTCACCGGCCGAGCCGGTGCCCCTGCCGACGCGGCGGCCGGGGCCCGCGTCGTGCGTGGCGGGCCCGTGGAACGGGTGGCGGCGCGTTTCGGAGTTCACTGAACCACCTTGAGAGAACCGCGCCCGAGCAGCGAACGACCACGGACGCCGAGCAGCGGCCCTCGACCCGCCGCGAAGGCACCTTCCTCCCTTTCCCTGTATCGGCAGCGCATCTGCACGGCTTTAGGTGGGGGCCAATGCGCGGGGCGAGCAACCGCTCGCTTGTCCGCCTGGCCGTAGCTTGACCAGGATCTAGGCGGAACGGACCTGCCGCGACTGAGGGTGCCGGAGCATGGCCGCGGCCACATGAACTGCGTCCACCCGGTACTGCTGGGTCT